>JBFWOE010000019.1:0-31104 GCA_050250695.1 Burkholderiales bacterium | reverse complement strand
GCGTTCCCGCGCGGTTTGCAAAAGGCCGGATTCGTTGTCGCTCATGATGATGATCGCTGAAATGTGAGTTGCGAATTTTAACCGATAGATGTGTTGAACGAATCCACGCCCTATAATGGTGCTCAAGACGGGAATACGCACTATAATCGTGCATCTCATGGGTGAGCATGGATAAAATATACTTAATATTCAAAGATATAGTAATGCACCGCCTTGGTACACATCCTGCTGAACCTCATGCCCGGAGCAATTCAGGTTCCCTTTAATCCATTCGCAATCGTTAGGAGAGTTAGATGGCCAGCACTGCCGATGTCATGAAGATGCTGAAGGACAACGAAGTCAAATTCGTTGACCTGCGTTTTACCGATACCCGGGGCAAGGAGCAGCATGTTTCCGTGCCGACCAAGGTGTTCGGCGACGACAAGTTCACCGACGGTCATGCTTTTGACGGCTCGTCAATCGCCGGCTGGAAAGGCATACAGGCTTCAGACATGCTGCTGATGCCGGATCCGGGCAGTGCGCGCATGGATCCGTTTACCGACGAGGCAACCCTGATCCTGACCTGTGACGTGGTCGAACCGTCTGATGGCAAGGGTTATGACCGCGATCCGCGTTCCATAGCAAAGCGTGGCGAGGCGTACCTGAAATCCACCGGCATCGGCGATACCGCCTATTTCGGACCGGAGCCCGAATTTTTCGTGTTCGACTCGGTAATGTGGAGCGTCGACATGTCGGGCTCGATGGTGAAAATCAAAACCACCGAGGCCCCGTGGGGATCCGGGGATGACCTCGAGGGCGGCAACATGGGCCACCGTCCCCCGATCAAGGGCGGCTACTTCCCGGTGCCGCCGGTCGATTCACTGCAGGACATCCGCTCGGCGATGTGCCTCGCGCTCGAAGAGCAAGGCGTACCGGTTGAAGTGCATCACCACGAAGTCGCGGCTCCCGGCCAGTGCGAAATCGGCACCATGTTTGCGAGCCTGGTGAAACGCGCCGACTGGAACCAGATTCTCAAGTACACGGTGCACAATGTCGCTCACTCCTACGGCAAGACGGCGACCTTCATGCCCAAACCGGTGGTCGGCGACAACGGCTCCGGTATGCACGTCCACCAGTCGCTGTGGAAGGGCGGCCAGAACCTGTTCAGCGGCAACGGCTACGCCGGCCTGTCGGAACTCGCCCTGTTCTACATCGGCGGCATCATCAAGCATGCGCGGGCGCTGAACGCAATTACCAACCCGGGCACCAATTCGTACAAGCGACTGGTGCCAGGATTCGAGGCGCCGATCAACCTGGCATATTCGGCGCGCAATCGCTCGGCGTCGATCCGCATTCCGCATGTTTCCAATCCCAAGGCGCGCCGCATCGAAGTGCGATTCCCGGATCCCACGGCCAACCCGTACCTGGCGTTCACCGCGATGATGATGGCGGGTCTCGACGGCATCCAGAACAAGATCCATCCCGGCGATGCCGTGGACAAGAACCTTTACGATCTGCCGCCCGAGGAGGCAAAAAAGGTGCCTGCCGTCTGTTCGTCGCTCGACATGGCGCTGGATTATCTCGACAAGGATCGTGACTTCCTGACCCGCGGCGGTGTGTTTTCCAATGACATGATCGACGCCTACATCGCGTTGAAAATGGAGGAAGTGACCGCATTCCGCATGACAACGCATCCGCTTGAGTTCCAGATGTATTACAGCCTCTGATCGCATGCTGGCCGGCAAAAGGGCGGGGAGGCACCCGCCCTTTTGTTTTCCGGGCATGCGGCACGCCCGGAGAAGTTTGCGAAATTTTCTTTACTGACATAGACTTAGCCATCAATTTTCCATGCTGCAAGTCAACCAGGCGGATATTGCCGCCGTTGGAAGAAATGCCAGCCGATGTGCGGTAATTACCGGATCCGATCATGCGTGCGTTGCCCCTCTTTTTGCTGCTGACCGGTTTCGCCTGCGTGGCGCAAGCCGAGATCTATCAGTGCATCGACAGCAACGGCAACAAAAGTTTTACCAACAACAAGTCGGAAGCCGTGGCAGCCGGCTGCAAACTGATGAACCTGCCGCCGGTGTCGACAGTCCCGGCGCCGAAACCGGTCGTGAAAAGCGGGGGGCAGAAAGCCGCCACTCCGGGGAGTTTCCCCAAGGTCGACCCCAACACGCAGCAGCAGCGCGACGACGCACGGCGGAAAATCCTCGAGCAGGAGTTGGCGAGCGAACAGAAGCTGCTGGATCAGGCCAGGCAGCAACTGGCGGAACAGGAAGCGATCCGGTTGGGCAGCGAGCGCAATTACCAGCGCGTGCTCGACCGGCTCGAACCGTTCAAGAAAAAAGTCGCGCTCCACGAAAGCAACATCGCCAACCTGCGCAAGGAACTCGCTCCCCTGCGTTAACGGGTCGGGTTGCGGACGCAACCGGATGCCGCCATTTCTTGAATAAAGCCCGATTCCGGGCGGGGCCGCATTCTGGCCCGTATTTTGCTCTACCCCCGACGTAGATCCGTGCCATGAATTCCCAGGCTCTGGCCGGACTCGACCTGCTTGCCACCGCAGTCGTGGTGGTAGATGAACAGCAAGCCGTGGTGCACATGAATCCTGCCGCCGAAAATCTGTTTGAAGCCTCGCACATCACCGCCGCCGGCCTGACGCTGGACCGGCTGCTGGGCACGAATGATGTGCTGGCCGCCGCGATCGGATATGCGCAGGCCAACAACTGCAGTTATACAGAGCACGAACTCGAGATCGCCGTCAACGGGCGCCTGCGGCTGAACCTGGCCTGCACGGTCAGCCCGACCGATCTCGGCGGGGACGGCCCGGGCGGCATGCTGCTGGAATTCCGCCAGATCGACCAGCAGCTGCGGGTCGAGCGGGAGGCGCGGCTGCTCGAGCAAAGCCAGGCGCATCGCGAACTGATCCGCAACCTGGCCCACGAGATCAAGAATCCCCTGGGCGGGATTCGCGGCGCGGCGCAATTGCTCGACCGAGAGCTTGAGCGCCCCGGACTGCATGAATATACCCAGGTCATCATCAAGGAATCGGACCGGCTGCAGGCCTTGATGGACAGGCTGCTGACGCCGCACCGGCTGCCGTTGCCGGGCCCGGTCAACATCCACGAAGTGCTGGAGCGCGTTCGCAGCGTGATGGTCGCGGAGTTTCCCGCCATCAGCGTGCGCCGCGATTACGATACCAGCATGCCGTTGCTGACGGGCGACCGGGAGCAACTGATCCAGGCGGTGCTGAACATCGTGCGCAACGCCGCCCAGGCGATCAGGGGCGCGGGCGTGGCTGACGGGGAAATCTGGCTGCGTACCCGCATTGCCAGGCAGGTCACGTTGGCACGCCGGCGATTCCGCCACGCTGTCGAAGTGAAGATCACCGATAACGGTCCCGGCATACCCGAGAACATGCGCAACCGCGTGTTCCAGCCTTTGATCTCCGGACGCGAAGGCGGCAGCGGGCTGGGCCTGACCCTCGCACACAACTTTGTCACCCAGCACCAGGGCACGATCACTTTCGAAACCACGCCCGGCAAGACCTGCTTCACTTTGCTGTTGCCGGTTCAGGACGAGTCGCGCGCCTCCCGGCCCACTGAACGCCCGGCGCAGGCATGACCCATTTCACGGATTGCGAAACCATATGAAACCTGTCTGGATCATCGATGACGACCGGTCAATACGCTGGGTCTTCGAAAAAGCGTTGACCCGCGAAAATATTGCGTTCAAGGCCTTTGCTTCGGCGCGCGAGGCACTGGCCGCCCTGGTTGACGAAACCCCGCAGGTCGTCGTCAGCGACATACGCATGCCGGGTGAATCCGGTCTCGAACTGCTGCAGCAGGCCAAGGCTCGCCACCCGTCGATGCCGGTGATCATCATGACGGCCTATTCCGACCTGGAAAGCGCGGTGACCGCATTCCAGGGCGGCGCCTATGAATATCTGCCCAAGCCGTTCGATGTTGACCATGCCGTGGAGTTGATCCGCCGCGCCATGGACGAGAGCGTGCGCCAGGACTCGGCAGGGGAAGTCAGCGAATCGGTGCCCGAAATTCTCGGCCAGGCCCCGGCGATGCAGGAAGTGTTCCGCGCGATCGGCCGCCTGTCGCAGTCGCATGCCACAGTGATGATCACCGGCGAATCGGGAACCGGGAAGGAGCTGGTTGCAAGCGCGCTGCATCGCCACAGCCCTCGCGCGGGGCGTCCATTCATTGCCATCAATACCGCGGCGATCCCCAAAGAGTTGCTGGAATCGGAATTGTTCGGGCATGAACGCGGCGCGTTCACCGGGGCGCAGAACATGCGCCGCGGGCGTTTCGAACAGGCCGAGGGCGGCACTCTGTTCCTTGACGAAATCGGCGACATGCCACAGGAATTGCAGACGCGGCTGCTGCGGGTGCTGTCGGACGGCAATTTTTACCGCGTCGGCGGCCATCAGCCGATCAAGGCCAATGTCCGCGTCATCGCCGCCACGCACCAGGATCTTGAAGCGCGGGTCAAGCAGGGATTGTTCCGCGAAGACCTGTTTCACCGCCTTAACGTGATCCGGCTGCGCTTGCCGGCATTGCGCGAACGCCGTGAGGATATCCCGCTGCTGGCGCGTTTCTTCCTGCAGAAAAGCGCACGGGAACTGGGCGTGGAGCCGAAACGCCTGTCGGAGGCCACGCTGAACTATGTCTCGATGCAGGATCTCCCCGGCAACGTGCGGCAACTGGAAAACCTGTGCCACTGGCTGACCGTGATGGCGCCTGCGGCGACGATAGAGGTCAAGGACCTGCCGCCCGAGATGCGCGCCGAATCCGCTGTCTCCGGCGCCGATGACTGGGTTGCCGCGCTGGGCCGGGAGGCCGAGTTGCGCCTGCACCGCGGCGAAACCGGCATCATGGACGAACTCACGCGTCAATTCGAAAAAGTGCTGATCCTGAAGGCGCTGGCGCAAACCGGCGGGCGGCGCATCGAAGCCGCGCAGCTGCTGGGGCTCGGACGCAACACCCTGACGCGCAAGATCCAGGAACTGAAGATCGAGCCCGGGCGCGGCGAGGACGCGTAGTAATATCTACGCAGCATCATTGCGGGAGGCTGCGGGGATGGCACATTACGATTTCGACCTGATTACCATCGGCGGCGGATCCGGGGGCGTGCGCGCAAGCCGCATGTCAGCCGCCCATGGCGCCCGTGTGGCCTTGATCGAAGCAGGTCCGCTCGGCGGTACCTGTGTCAATGCCGGCTGCATCCCGAAAAAGCTGTTTTCCTACGCGTCCCGTTTTTCAGACGACTTCAGCGAATCGTCCGGTTATGGCTGGACGGTCGGCAGCCCGGGTTTCGACTGGGCGACACTGGTCGCCAACAAGGACCGGGAGATTGCCAGGCTCAACGGCGTTTATGCGAAAGTCCTGCACGATGCCGGAGTCACGGTCATTCCCGGGCGCGCGCACCTGGCGGATGCGCACACGGTTGTGGTGGGCGAACAAAGACTGACTTCCGGGCATGTACTGATTGCCACCGGAGGGCGCGCCGTAAAACCGGGCATTCCCGGGGCGGAACTGGGCATCACTTCCGACCAGGCGTTTCATCTGGACACGCTGCCGGGTCGCGTGGTGTTGCTGGGCGGCGGCTATATTGCCGTCGAATTCGCATCGATATTCAACGGACTGGGTGTCGATACGACGCTGGTTTACCGCGGGGAGCAGCTGCTGCGCGGATTCGACGACGATCTGGGCAGGGTGCTGGCGGAGCAATTGCGGCAACAGGGCGTCAATCTGCTGCTGAACGAGAATGTGCGCAGCCTGGAGCGCAGGGGCGGCGGGTTGCAGCTTGCGCTGGAATCGGGAGCAACCATCGCGACCGACGTCATGATGTTTGCCACGGGTCGCCTGCCCAATGTCGACGGACTTGGCCTGGAGGCGGCCGGTGTCGTGCTGGCAAAAAACGGCGCGGTTCTGGTCGACGATTTTTACCGCAGTTCGGTGCCTTCTGTGCATGCCATCGGCGATGTGATCGATCGCATCCAGCTGACGCCGGTGGCGATCGCCGAGGGTATGGCGCTGGCGCGCACCCTGTTCCGGAACGAACCCACGGCGTTGGATTACAAAAACATCCCGACGGCGGTGTTCAGCCATCCGCACATCGGCAGCGTCGGACTGACCGAAGCACAGGCGCGCGAGCATCACGCGACCATTGACGTGTATCGCAGTCATTTCCGTCCACTCAAGGCGACGCTGTCCGGCTCGGAAGGGCGAGTTTTCATGAAACTGGTGGTGGATCATGCGACAGACCGGGTGCTCGGCGCACACATGGTCGGGGACGAAGCCGGGGAAATCATCCAGGGCATCGCGGTGGCGCTGAAGTGCGGTGCCACCAAGGCGCAGTTTGACGCAACCGTTGGCATCCATCCTACGGTCGCCGAGGAATTCGTTACGCTGCGGGCCTGAGTGGTTGCGGCATCCGGCGCCGGGAGTCAGGTGAAATCGGCGAATACCGGTGCGTGGTCGGACGGCCTTTCGTTGCGCCGGGGTTCGGCATCGATGCCGCAGGAGATGCAGCTTTCGGCAAATTTGTCCGAAGCCAGGATATGGTCGATGCGCAAGCCCATCTTGCGGCGGAATGCATTCATCCGGTAATCCCACCATGAAAACGACTGTTCCGGCTGTTCAAACAGGCGGAAGGTGTCCTTGAATCCAAGGCCGGTGATCTGCGCGAATGCGGCACGCTCCGGCGCGCTGCACAGCACTTTGCCGTTCCACGATTGCGGATCATGCACGTCGCGGTCCTCCGGCGCGATGTTGTAGTCGCCGAGAACGGCCGTCTCCGGATGTTGCGCCAGCTCGCTGCGCAGCCAGCCGGTGAGCGCTTCCAGCCAGGCGAGCTTGTAGCGGAATTTGTCCGAATCCACCGCCTCGCCGTTTGGTACGTAGATGCTGATCACCCGTACGCCGTCCAGCGTTGCGGCGATCACCCGCTTTTGCGGATCATCGAATCCGGGGATGCCGCAACTGACGCCCGTCACCGGCTGCCGGGTCAGGATGGCTACGCCGTTGTAGGTTTTCTGGCCGCTGAACGCCGCGTGGTACCCGGCATCGCGGATTTCCTGCAAAGGGAATTTTGAGTCATCCAGCTTGGTTTCCTGAAGGCACAGCGCATCCGGTTTCCGGGCGGCTAGCCAGTCAAGCACCTGCGGCAGCCTGACCTTCAGGGAATTGACGTTCCAAGTCGCCAGTTTCATCGTTTTGCGGTTCCTGTTTTTGCGGAATTATTGTGCGTTTTCCCGTGATTGTAGTGCGATGCAAGCGGTGGGACACACGCTTTCGCCTCGTCCGGGTCGATGGCGAGAGCCGGCTTGCCATCCACACTAGCGATCGGAAACCGGCGGCGGTTTGAGTTGCCTGGCGTCGTAGGGGGCGCGACGAGCCATTTCCAGTGCTTCTTGGATGCGTTGCCGGTCATTCAGGCGCAGGCCTTCGGCAAGTTCGTGTGCAGCTTCTTTCCGGATCAATGCGTACTGTTTCAGGAATTCCAGCGTTGTGGTCGAGGGTGCAACAGGATCGGTATCAAGGGAAGAGAGTTGTTCGAAGCTTTTCAGGTATCCGAGCGAAATGTCGGAATCAATGCGTCCGGCCAGTTCCTCGAACGAGACGTTGTCCTGCCGGCTCATGCGCAGGATTTCCTGCCATTGCTCGCTGATTTGCCGGTCGGTGGCAATGAATTGGCGAACCTCCTCGCGCGCTCTGACTTCGTCGCGCCAGCGGTAACTGGGTGCGGGCATGTTGAGGGCGATCCCTGCAACCGCGGTCAGGAAAATGAACGCATTCAGCAATCTTAATGGCTTCTTGGCCGCCCCCCCGGGCATGGTGAGAGAATTTCCGATCAGCATGCCGGAAACCAGGCCGCCGATGTGTGCCGCATTGTCCATGCCGGGATTCAGCAATCCGAAGCCTATGGTTGCCGCCGAAAAGAACGCGGCACCGCCGAACAGCCAGCGGAATTCGGTCGGATGGATCTGTTGCCGGTTGTGCCACAGCCAGACAAGGAGGGCGCCATAGATTCCGAAGATGGCTCCGGATGCCCCGCCGGAAACCGCCGATTCACCATGAACGCTTAGCGAGAGCAGGTTGCCGGCAAGGCCGCTGCCGAGAAACACGGCGATAAAACGGGCTGAACCATATAGCCTTTCGACCAGTCTGCCGCAGTCCCACAGTGCCCACATGTTCAAGGACAGGTGAAGAATTCCAAAGTGCAGGAACATCGCAGTGCCAAGGCGCCACCATTCACCATCCTTGGTGGCCGGTCCAAAGCCGGCACCCCAGCTGAGCTGTATCTGATTCGGCGAATGCCATAGTCCTGCGCCGTGCGCCAGCATTGCAGCAAAAATCAGCACATTGATTGCCACGAGCGCCATTGTTGCCGGCGTGAGAACAAGTCGTCCGCGCATCAGAGCCGTGATCGGGGGCAATTTACCGTGTTCAGGCAGAATGGATCCGTTCACTTCACTGGCTTTCGGGAATGCTTCTGCAGGGCCTTACGCGACAGATCTATGACTGCACGGATGGCCAGATCGGTTTATTGGCAACTTCCGTAGCAGGACGAGGTCCTTGCGGCATGGGAGGGTCGTGACTAAAGTGACGCCGGTGCTTTGAACATGCGCATTCTGAGCGCCAGCAATGCAAGAACGGTGGTGGCCAGCAGCAGTGCGATGACGCCCAATTGCCAGACCGGGCCGCATTCAGCGAGGGGCAGCTTCCCGGTACCGCAAGCCCGCACGTAAACGAAGACGAAATTGTCGTTGATCATCGCTGATCAGCCCAAGTGCGGTCGGGGCGAATAATCAAATTGTTCGTGAATGAAGGCCGCAATGGTGCCTGATACGTATCTTGACTCGTTCATTGTTTCGGTGCGGTAGCGGTGGCAGGCGCTTTGGCGGGGGTCGTTGACCTTGCGGGTGTGGTAGTCGGCGGCAATGCTGAATAGCCGGGCACAGGCTGGCGCGCGTAACCCGCGGTATCCAGCATGCGATCCCATGCGCCATCCTCATAGCCGGTCAGGCGGTCGCGGCCGACGAAGAGCAGGGGCACCTGCATGCCACCGCCGGTCAGTTTTTTGTAAGCCTCGACATCGTCCTGCGGGTTTTTCTGGGTGTACGGGACACCGCGACGTGCCAAGTGGGCGCGCGCCTTGTCGCAACCCTCGCCGCAGTTGTTGGCATAGAGGGTGACCGGAAAATTTTTCACCGCCTGCTGCAGGCTGTACGGCAGGGTCGAGGTTTCGATTACGCTGCCGTCGACGGTGCGCTTTTCCACCTTCTTTGCAATGGCGGGTGGCGGCGTGTCACGCCATTCGACACGACCCTTGTCATCGACCCAGCGATAGAGTTGCGCAGCCTGTGCCGGAACAGCGAATACCAGCATGGCGAGCAGAAGAATCGATTGTTTCATTTCGGTCACCTCGCAGGAAATGTCGGATCCGGATGCGCCGTTTGGCCTGAGGATTGCATGATACCGCGGCGACCGTGTTGTCGTCGCGGGATCAGGCGGTCTGCAGTGCCATGCCGTTGTGGCGCAGCAGTGCATCGACCCTGGGTTCCCTGCCGCGAAAGGCCACGAACGATTCCAGCGCCGGCCGGCTGCCGCCGACGGCCAGCACCTCGTTCCAGAAGCGCAGGCCGGTGGCGGGATCAAGGACGCCGTTTTCCTCGAACAGGCTGTAGGCGTCAGCGGACAGCACCTCGGCCCACTTGTAGCTGTAGTAACCCGCGGCATAACCGCCGGCGAAGATGTGCGAAAAATTGTTGGGGAAGCGGTTGTATTCCGGCGGGAAGACCACGGCCACCTCGCTGCGCACGGTGTCCAGCAGTTGCAACGCGGTCTGCTTCCCGGCGGGGTCGAAGTCGTGGTGCAGGTGCAGGTCGAACAGTGAGAATTCGATCTGGCGCACGGTCTGCATGCCGCTCTGGAAATTCTTGGCGGCGAGCATTTTGTCGAACAGCGCTTTTGGCAGGGGCGCCCCGCTGTCGACGTGCCGGGTCATCGGCCGCACCACGTCCCATTCCCAGCAGAAGTTTTCCATGAACTGGCTGGGCAGCTCGACGGCATCCCATTCGACGCCGTTGATGCCGGAGACACCGAGGTAATCGACGCGGGTCAGCAGGTGATGCAGTCCGTGGCCCATTTCATGGAACAGAGTGATCACCTCGTCGTGAGTGAACAGGGCCGGTTTTTTCCCGACCGGCGGCGAAAAATTGCAGTTGAGGTAGGCCACCGGCGCCTGTGTGCCGCGAGGTGTGGCGCGGCGGGTGATGGCGTCGTCCATCCATGCCCCGCCGCGTTTACTCGGGCGCGCGTAGAGGTCGAGGTAGAACTGGCCGACCAGGCTGCCTTCGCGGTCGCGGATCGAGAAAAAGCGCACGTCAGGATGCCACTGCGGTGCTTCGGACTGCTCTATGCTGAGACCGTAGAGCGTTTCCACCAGCCTGAACATGCCCGGCAGCACCGTGGTTTCCGGGAAGTACTGCTTCACTTCGTTTTCGGAGAACGCATAACGCGCAACACGGAGTTTTTCGGAGACGTAGGCATAGTCCCATGCTTCGAGCTGCATCATGCCCAGCTCCTTGCGCGCGAACTCCTTCAGCTCCGCAAGGTCGCGTTCGGCATAGGGTTTGGCCCGCGCCGCGAGGTCGCGCAGGAACTGCAGCACCTGCGCCGGGGTGTCTGCCATCTTGGCTTCCAGCGACAGCTCGGCATAACTGGCGAAACCGAGCAGCTGTGCCAGTTCACGGCGCAGCGCGACGATTTCGGCGATCAGGGGCGTGTTGTCAAGCTTGGCATCGCCGAATTCCGAGGCGCGGGTGACATAGGCACGGTAGAGCTGCTCGCGCAGCGCGCGGTCGTCGGCGTACTGCAGCACCGGCATGTAGGAGGGGGCGTGCAGGGTGAATTTCCAGCCGGCCTTTCCGTCGGCCTCCGCGGCGGCGCGCGCAGCTTCCTGCGCGTCAGCGGGCAGTCCGGCAAGTCCGGCGGCGTCGGTCACGATGTGCGACCAGGCATTGGTCGCGTCGAGCAGGTTGTCGCTGAAACGCGAAGTCAGCGTCGACAGCCGGTCGCTGATTTCGGTGTAGCGCTGCTTGCCTGCCGGCGGCAGTTCGGCGCCGCCGAGACGGAAATCGCGCAGCTCGTTGTCGACGATCCGGCGTTGTGCCGCGGAAAGCGCTGACCAGGCATCACCTGCGCGCAGCGCCTTGAACTTGCGGTAAAGGCCTTCGTGCTGGCCGAGTTCGGTGTGGTACTGGGTGATTTTCGGCAGCGCTGCGTTATATGCTTCGCGCAGTTCAGGGCTGTTCATCACCGCGTTCAGGTGCCCGACCTGGCCCCACGCGCGGTGCAGACGCTCGTTGGCGTCTTCCAGAGGACCGGCGAAATTGTTCCAGTCCGGCGCGGTCTGGTCCGCGGTCAGTCGTGCAATCAGCGCGCGGTTTTCCGCCAGCAGCTGATCCACGGCAGGGACGACGTGTTGCGGCGAGAAATCGGCAAAGCGGGGCAGGCCCGAAAAATCGAGTAAAGGATTCATGTGTGGATGCGTGTTGGCACGGCAGTCACTGTGACCGCGGTTTGGGTCACAAGTTTACCAGAGCGGTCGGATTACGGCTGAAACAGATGTATATAACTATTTGTTTTTATTGATTTATTTCTTTTCATAGACGACTGCGCCGCCGACCAGGGTATGGGTCACGCGGCCGGACAGTTCGATCCCGGAGAACGGCGTGTTTTTGCCCTGGCTTTTCAGCGCATCGGCTTCGACACGCCAGTGCGCTTCGGGGTCGAAGATGCAGATATCGGCCGCCGCCCCGGGGGACAGATGGCCGCCGTCGACGCCGAGGATGGCCGCGGGTTTCGCGGTGATGCGGTCCAGCGCCGCAGCGAGGCTGATGCCGCATTCGGAGGCCCATTTCAGGGTCAGCGGCAACAGCAGTTCGACGCCGGTGGCGCCGGTCTCGGCTTCGGAGAACGGCAGCTGTTTCGCATCCTCGTCGACCGGGGTGTGATCGGAACACAGCGCATCGATGGTGCCGTCGGCGAGGCCAGCGCGCAGCGCGTCGCGATCGCGCTGGCTGCGCAGCGGCGGCGTGAGATGGCAGTTCGGGTCGAAGTAGCCGATGTCCATTTCCGACAGGTGCGCGTGATGGATGCCGATGTCGCAGGTCACCGGCAGTCCGCGGGATTTCGCGTCACGCACCATGGCCACGCCCTCGGCCGAAGACAGGCGGACGACGTGGATGCGTGCACCGGTCTCGCGGGCAATGATCAGGATGGTCGACAGGGCAATCACCTCGGCGGCGGACGGGATGGACGGCAGCCCCAGCCGCGTCGCGACTTCGCCGTCATGGGCGACGCCCAGCCGCGCCAGCGCCGGATCCTGCGCGCGCAGCCAGACCGGGAAGCCGAAAGTCGATGCGTACTGCAGCGCATGCATCAGCACCTGGTTGTCGGCAAACGGCGCTTCCGCCTGCGAGAATGCAACGCAGCCTGCGTCACGCAATTCCGCCATCTCGGTGAGTTTCGCGCCCTTCAGGCCGGTGGTCAGCGCGCCCACCGGGTAGACGTGCGCCTGGTTCAGGTTCTTGGCGCGGAATTTCAGCATTTCCACCAGGCCGGGCTCGTCCAGCGGCGGATCGGTATCCGGCGGACAGGCCAGGCTGGTGACGCCGCCGGCAATCGCAGCCTGCATTTCGGATTCAAGAGTGGCCAGATATTCGTATCCGGGCTCGCGCAGGCGTACGGCGAGATCGACCAGTCCGGGGCAGACCACGCGACCCGCGGCATCGATGACGCGATTGGCGCCGAAGTTTGCCGGAGCGCCCCCGGTGGCAACGATTTTTCCTGCAGCGATGTAAACGTCGCGCACGGCATCGATGCCGTTCTTCGGATCAATCAGGCGGCCGTTTTTGATGTGGATTTTCATCGCGCGCTTCAGTTGCCCGCCAGTATGCTCATTACCGCCATGCGGATGGCGATGCCGAAGGTCACCTGCGGCAGGATCACCGATTGCTTGCCGTCGGCCACGCTGGAATCGATTTCGACGCCGCGGTTCATCGGTCCCGGGTGCAGCACGATGGCATCGGGTTTGGCCAGTGCGAGCTTGTCCTCGGTCAGGCCGTAGTACTTGTAGAACTCCTGCGCCGAAGGCAGCAGCGCGCCATTCATGCGTTCGTTCTGCAGCCGCAGCATCATCACCACGTCGACGTTCTTCAGGCCCTGACGCATGTCGGCATGCACCTGTACCCCAAGCTTGTTGACGTGGGCCGGGAGCAGGGTTTTGGGTCCGATGACGCGGATTTCGGGGCAGCCCAGCGTGGTCAGTGCGTGGATCTGCGAACGCGCGACCCGGGAATGCAGTATGTCGCCGACAATGGCCACCCGCAGCCTGGTGAAATCACCCTTGTAGTGGCGGATGGTGTACATGTCGAGCAAGCCCTGCGTCGGGTGCGCATGGCGGCCGTCCCCGGCGTTGACGACATGGATGTCCTGCGCGACATGGCGTGCGATCAGGTAGGGTGCGCCGCTTGCGGCATGGCGCACGATGAACATGTCGGCCTGCATCGCGGCGAGGTTGGCCACGGTGTCGAGCACCGTTTCGCCCTTGCTCTGCGAAGACACGTTGATGGCGAGGTTGATGACGTCCGCAGACAGGCGCTTTGCGGCAATCTCGAATGTCGTCCGCGTGCGGGTCGAGGGTTCGAAGAACAGGTTGAATACCGCCTTGCCGCGCAGCAGGGGCACTTTCTTGACTTCGCGCTGGGTGACGCCGACGAAAGACGCCGTGGTGTCAAGGATCTGCCGCAGCACGTCTGCCGGCAAACCTTCCAGCGACAGCAGGTGATGCAGTTCCCCGTTCTTGTTGAGTTGCGGATTGGCGGGATTCAGCCACATGGCGTTCAGCCCTTCTCCAGCCGCAGCGCGAGCCGGTTGTTCGCGTCGCGCGTGAGTTCGATGTTTTCGCCTGCCGCGACGGTCATGGCGGCGCCGACGAAGTCGGCCGAAATCGGCAGTTCGCGGCCGCCGCGGTCGACCAGCGCCGCGAGCCGTATGCTGGCCGGGCGACCGTAGTCGAACAGTTCGTTCATAGCCGCGCGTATGGTGCGCCCGGTATACAGCACGTCATCAACGATCACTACCGCACAGCCGTCGATGTCGAAGGGGATGTCGGAACTCTTGACGTTGCGGCGCAGGCCTTTGCGGCTGAAGTCGTCGCGATAGAACGAGACGTCTAGCGTACCCATGGGGAGGGAGAGGCCGAGGGATTTGTGCAGGCGCTCTGCGAGCCATACGCCGCCGGTATGAATGCCGACCAGTCCGGTGTCGGGCCCGACAACGGGCCGCATCCGGTCGGTGAGCGACGCGAGCAGCTGCTCGGCGTCAGGAAGCGGGTTAGCCGGCATGGCGGGCCGTAGCCTAACACAATCGACCACCTGCCGGCACGCCGGTGTGCTTCAGGCGGGGCTGTTTCCGGCGGGCAGGGCGAACCAGGTGCGCAGGATTTCAGCGGCGGCGGCGGCATCGAGCAGTTCCGCACGCCGCTTTTCTCCCAGGCCGCTCTCCCTCAGTGCCGCGTCGGCGGCATGCGAGGTCAGGCGTTCGTCGACCAGTTCCACGGCGATGCCGAACCGGCCCTCGAGGCGGTGCCCGAAACGCCGCGCCAGGCGTCCCGTTTCATGGACGGCTCCGTCGGCGTGGGCTGCGACGCCGACGACCAGGAGTGCCGGCCGCCACTCGTCTATCAGCGCGGCAATGGCGGCGAACCGCGTGTTGTTGTCCACGGCGGAGATCACCGCAAGTGCATGGGCGATGCCAAGTTCGATTTCGCCGACGGCGACACCGACGCGTTTTTCGCCGAAGTCAAAGGCGAGGACCGTTCCGCGAGCCGGCCGCGGATTCACGCGTGGCCGGCCACGTCCGAAAGGTTGATGTAATCGACGCCCAGTGCGTGCATGGCAGCCGCCAAACGTTCCTCGGCCGGCAGGTCGAACAGGATGTCGGATCGCGCGGGGACCGTCAGCCAGGCATTCTGCGCGATCTCGTGTTCGAGCTGTCCGGGGGCCCAGCCTGCATATCCGAGGGTGATCAGCATGTGTTCGGGCCCCGCGCCGCGCGCCACGGCTTCGAGGATGTCCTTGGATGTGGTGAGACCGATTTCAGGCCCGACGGCCAGGGTAGATTGCCAGTTGCCCACCGGGCGGTGCAGCACGAAACCGCGGTCCACCTGCACGGGCCCGCCGAAATGCACCGGCACGGACCGGAAGCTGCCGGTTTCCGGCGTGATCTTCACCTGCTCCAGCAGGCTTTGCAGGTTCATGTCGATCGGGCGGTTGATGACGATGCCCAGTGCGCCGTTTTCATTGTGCTCGCAGACCAGCGTCAGTGACCGGGAAAAGTGCGGATCCACCATGGCCGGCATGGCGATCAGGAAATGCTGCGTGAGGTTGACGCTGTCCATGACGTTGCACGGCTATTGTAAAGCGGGGGGACGGCCGCGACAATTGAAACTGTCCCACTGGAAAACCGCCATGAGCCGTATGGATTCCGCGTTGATGTGGTTTCGCCGTGATCTGCGCTGGCACGACAACGCGGCCCTGCATGCTGCGCTGAAGGATGCATGCCGCGTTCATTGCGTTTTTGTCTATGACACGGAAATCCTTGACGCCTTGCCTACGCGCGCAGACCGGCGCGTCGAGTTCATCTGGCAATCGGTTACCGAGCTGGGACTGGAACTGGCGGCGCGCGGCGGAAGCCTGATCACGCGATACGGCGAGGCGCGGTCTGAAATTCCCGCGCTCGCGGCCACGCTGGGAGTGCAGGCAGTCTATGCCAACCACGATTATGAACCTGCGGCACTGGCGCGTGATGCGGCCGTGGCGCAGGCGCTGGCGCGCAGCGGCATCGGGTTTCGCACGCGCAAGGACCAGGTCATCTTCGAGAAGGACGAGATACTTACGCAGGGGGGCACGCCGTTTTCGGTATTCACGCCGTACAAAAACGCCTGGCTGAAAAAAGTCGACGCATTTTTCCTCAAGGGATATCCGGTGGATGCCCATGCCGGCAACCTGGCAGGCGGGCCGGGGGAAACCCGGCAACTGGTGCTGAGGGATATCGGATTCGAAAAGGCCGGGCTGGAAGCGCTGGGCATCGCCGGCGGCGCTGCGGCGGCGCGGAAGCTGCTGGCGGATTTTTTGCCGCGCATCGATCGATATCGCGACAGCCGTGATTTCCCGGCGAAAAAGGGACCGTCCTACCTGTCGGTGCATCTGCGTTTCGGCACGATATCGATACGTGAACTGGCGCGCACGGCATGGCTGCGCTCGCGGGAAGAGGGCGGCGAGGGCGCCGCAACCTGGCTGTCCGAGCTGATCTGGCGGGATTTTTATTTCATGATCCTGCACCATCATCCGCGCGTGGTTTCCTGCGCATTCAAGCCGGCGTACGATGCGATCCGCTGGCCCGACGATCCCGGGCTTTTTGCAGCCTGGTGCGAGGGGCGCACCGGTTATCCGATCGTCGATGCCGCGATGCGCCAGCTCAACCGGACCGGCTACATGCACAACCGGCTGCGCATGATTTCCGCGTCATTCCTGGTCAAGGACCTGCTGGTCGACTGGCGCCGGGGTGAAAAATATTTTGCCGACCGCCTCAACGATTTCGACCTCGCGGCGAACAACGGCGGCTGGCAGTGGGCGGCATCGACAGGCTGCGATGCGCAGCCCTATTTCCGCATTTTCAATCCGGTGACGCAGTCGCAGAAGTTCGACCCGGACGGCGCGTTCATCCGCAGGTATGTGCCGGAGCTCGCAGGCTGCGGGCCCCGGCACATACACGCGCCCTGGGCCATGGGCGCGGAGGAACAGGAGGCGGCCGGGGTGGTCATCGGGCGGGATTATCCCGGACCGGTCGTCGATCATGCCGCGGCGCGCGCCCGTGCGCTGCAACTGTATAAAGGGGTCAGGCCCTGACCTACTTGCGCCAGAAGGCAGGTGTGAACACCACCAGCAGCGCGAAAAGTTCCAGCCGCCCCAGCAGCATCGCGAAAGCGCAGACCCAGGTCTGAAAGTCGGTGAGCACCGCGAAGTTGGTGGCCGGTCCCACCTGGTGCAGCCCGGGGCCGATATTGTTGAGCGAGGCGACGACAGCGGAGAAGGCGGTCATGGCATCGAGCCCCGTCCAGCCCAGTATCAGTGTCATCGTGACCAGCATGACGACCCAGATGAAGAAGAAGCCGAGCACGGCAAAGACCACGGGATCGGCGACGACCTGACCCGCCACCTTGACCGGGGTCACGGCATAGGGATGCGCCAGGCTCTTGATTTCCCTGTACACCTGCCGGTAGAGGATGACGGCGCGCATCATCTTGATGCCGCCGCCGGTTGAGCCCGAACAGCTCAGGAACGTTCCCAGGAACAGGATCCACAGCGGCGCAAATACGGGCCACAGGTTGTAGTCTGCGGTGGCATAGCCGGTGGTGGTGCCGACGGAAATGATGTTGAACGCGGCATAACGCACCGCGGTCAGGAAGTCCGGGTACACCCCGGCGCCGAACAGCAGCATGGCGATGCCGATGATGCTGGCGACGATGACCAGCACGAAGTAACGGGCTTCGGTGTCCCGCGTATAGGGAAGCAGGCTTTTCGTCCGCCACACCACGAAATGGGTGGCGAAGTTGATGCCGGCGACGGTCATGAATCCTATGGCGACCAGTTCGATGGCGGCCGAATTGAAATGACCCAGGCTGGCGTCATACGATGAAAAACCGCCTAGAGACAAGGTCGTGAAGCTGTGGATCATCGCGTCGAGCGGGGTCATGCCGGCCATGTGGTAGGCGAACCCGCAGGCCAGCGTCAGCGCCGCATAGATCAGCCACAGGCCTTTTGCAGTCTGGGTGATGCGGGGCGTCAGCTGCTCGTCCTTCATGGGCCCCGGGATTTCCGATTTTGAAACCTGGCGGCCACCCACACCCAGCATCGGCAGGATCGCCACCACCAGCACGATGACGCCCATGCCGCCCAGCCATTGCAGCAGCGCGCGCCATACATTGATCGATGCCGGCAACCGGTCCAGCCCGGTCAGCACGGTTGCGCCGGTCGCCGTGAGACCCGAGACGGCCTCGAAAAAAGCGTCGGTAAACGAAATCCCTGAGATGGTCAGGATCAGAGGCAGGGAGGCGAACAGCGCACCACCGGCCCACACCGCGACCACCAGCAGAATACCTTCGCGCAGGCTCAGTTCACGCTTGTGACGCCGGGTGAAAAGCCACATCAGTGCGCCGGCCACGAAGTTGATCACCATCGACCACGCCAGCGCAGTGGCGGCGCCGTCATCCAGCGCGAGAGAAACCCCGATCGGCAGCAGATGCGTCAGGCTCATCGCCATGGCAATGAGCCCGGTGACGGGGGCGATGGTCAGCAGCCAGCTCATCCGGGATTCGGCGACGGAACCAATTGCGGCCGCGGGAATTTACAGAAAGCCGACACTGACCTGGAACAGCTTTTCGACTTTCGGCACGATGCGCTTGTTGAGTGCAAACACGATGACGTGATCGCCGGGCTCGATGAGGGTGTCGTGGTGGGCGATCAGCACTTCCCGCACACCGGATCCGCCGGCTTCAGCCTGGCGGGCCCGCACGATCGCGCCGATCGTTGCGCCCTTGGGCAAATCGATTTCCTCGATGCGGCGGCCGACCACTTTCGAGGATTTCGAGTCGCCGTGCGCGACCAGTTCCAGCGCCTCGGCCGCGCCGCGCCTGAGACTGTGCACGGCCACGCAGTCACCATGCCGGACGTGCGCAAGCAGTGTTCCGATGGTGGTTTGCGCTGGGGAAATCGCGATGTCGATCTGTCCCGCCTGCACCAGGTTGACGTAGGAGCCGCGATTGATCAGTGCCACCACCCGTCTCACGCCCATGCGCTTGGCGAGCAATGAAGACATGATGTTGTTCTCATCGTCGTTGGTTAGCGCGCAGTAGACGTCCATGTCACCGATGTTTTCGGATTGCAGCAGGTCTTCGTCGGTGACGTCGCCGACCAGCACCAGCGTGGTCCGCAGGTCTGCCGCCAGTTTTTCCGCCCCGGCGCGGCTGTATTCGATGATCTTGACTTCGTAGCGTGATTCGATGGCCTTCGCCAGCCTGCGGCCAATGTTGCCGCCGCCGCCGATCATCACCCGTTTCACCGGTTTGTCCATGCGGCGCAGCTCGCGCATGATGCCGCGGATGTGTTCGGTGGCGGCGATAAAAAAAACCTCGTCGCCGGCTTCAATGACCGTCGAGGCATCGGGAATGATCGGCCTGTCGTGGCGGAATATGGCGGCGACCCGCGTATCGAGCTTGGGCAGATGCTTGCGTATGGTCTGCAGTTCATGACCGACCAGAGGACCTCCATGAAAGGCGCGGACGGCGACCAGGCTGACGCTGCCCTCGGCGAATTCCAGCACCTGCAGCGATTCCGGGAATTCGATCAGTTTCGCGATGTAATCGGTCAACACTTGTTCGGGGCAGATGACCGTATCGACGGAGAAGTTTTCGGGCGAGAACATCTCCGGATGCGACAGGTAGTCGGCGGCGCGGATGCGTGCGATCTTGGTCGGGATGTTGAACATGGTGGCGGCCAGCTTGCAGGCGACCAGATTGGTTTCGTCGCTTTGCGTGACCGCGAGGATCATGTCCGCATCGCGCGCTCCGGCGCGTTCGAGTATCTCCGGATGCCCGGCGTTGCCGGTCACCGTGCGCAGGTCAAGCCGGTCCTGCAGTTTGCGCAGGCGTCCGGCATCGGTGTCGACGACGGTGATGTCATTGGCCTCGGAAACCAGATTCTCTGCGACCGAACTGCCGACTTGGCCGGCGCCGAGGATGACGATACGCACTTGGAGTCTCCCTGTCGGGCAGCCATGCAGGAGCCATCGGCTGCCGAAAGTGGGCCATTGTATACCGGCGGTGATTTGCGGCCCGTGCCGGCCGGGGCTGCAGCAAACCGTGGGTCGGGGTGGCGTATGGCATAATTCCCCCACTGAAAAACCGTCTAAACCATTGACTAGAATATATTTTCCGGATTCGATCCCGGACCACGGCAGCTGCGAGCTTGCGCCCGCTCAGGCGCACCACGTGGCACATGTACTGCGCCTCGCGGAAGGCGATCCGCTGGTGCTGTTTGACGGCAAGGGAACGGTATATGACGCGGTGATCGCCGGCATGGCGCGCAACTCGGTGCGCGTGCGGGTGCGCGGGCAACGCAGCGAAAACCGGGAGTCACCGCTGCCGGTTACTCTGGTGCAGGCGGTATCGTCCGGCGAGCGCATGGATTTCACGGTGCAGAAAGCGGTGGAACTTGGCGTTGCTGCGGTGCAGCCGGTACTCAGCGAGCGCTGCGTGGTGCGGCTGGCGGGAGAACGCGCAGAAAAAAGGGTTGCGCACTGGCAGGCGGTCGCGGCGGCGGCCTGCGAGCAGTGCGGACGCAACCGGATGCCGCCGGTGCACGCCTTGCTGCCGTTTGCCGCGTGGCTGGCACAGGTTTCCGTGAATTCCGGGCAGCGCATCCTGCTGGCCCCGGGCGGTGAAACCCGGCTGCAGGCGCTGGGTCGTCCTTCGGGCCATGTGACGTTGCTGGCCGGTCCCGAGGGCGGCTTGACCGCGGCCGAAACGGCCGACGCGGTGCGCGCCGGTTTCGTCGCGCTGCAACTGGGGCCCCGCATATTGCGCACGGAAACCGCCGCGCTGGCCGCGCTGGCCGCCATGCAGGTTTTGTGGGGTGATTTCTAGGCGCGCGCTTTTCCTGACCCGGGTTCTCGCATACCATCAATGCAGGATTTCAGACCAAGGAGCAAAACCATTTCCAACGGGGACGCAGCTTCCGGCGGCACGCAGGACACTCCCAAGGCGAGGGCCGCAACGCGCCAGCGGCTGTCTGCACAGGACCGCTTCATCGACTGGTTCCAGTCGGTAGCGCCATATATACACGCGTTCCGCGGCAAGGTGTTCGTCATCGCCTTCGGCGGCGAGGTTGTCGCCGACGGGCGGTTTTTCCACCTGACGCACGACCTCAACCTGCTTGCTGCGCTGGGCGTCAAACTCGTGCTGGTCCACGGCTCGCGCCCGCAGATCGAATCCAAGCTCAAGGCGCAGAAAATCCGCAGCCGTTTTTCCGAACAGTTGCGCATCACCGACGCTGCCGCTCTCGAAGCGGCGATGGAAGTGGCCGGCAAGCTGCGCGTGCAGATCGAGGCGCTGCTGTCCATGGGCCTGCCCAATTCACCGATGGCGGGTGCGCATATCCGCGTGGCCAGCGGCAATTTCGTCACCGCCCGCCCGATCGGCGTGGTCGACGGCGTTGACCTGATGCATACCGGTGAAGTGCGGAAAATCGACGCGCCGGCGATCGAGAGGCGGTTGAAGGACGACGAACTGGTCGTGCTGTCGCCGCTGGGTTATTCGCCCACCGGCGAGGTGTTCAACCTGGCGCTGGGTGATGTTGCGGCGGCAACGGCCGTGGCGCTGAAGGCCGACAAGCTGATTTTCCTGATGGACTCGCCCGGGATCACCGGGCGGCGCGGCGAACTGATGCGCGAACTGACCGTGCGCGAGGCGCGCGGCATGCTCAACCGCGGGCGCATCGAAGCCGAGGAGATACGGTCGTATCTGCCCGCCGCGGTACGCGCCTGCGAACAGGGCGTGGGCCGCGCCCACCTGATTTCCGGACACCTCGATGACAGCCTGCTGCTGGAACTGTTCACCCACAAGGGCGTGGGCACGCTGGTCACCCCCGATCCGCTGGAAACCCTGCGCCATGCCAAGATCGAGGATATCGGCGGCGTGTTGAAGCTGCTCGAGCCGCTGGAGGCGGAAGGCATACTGGTCAAGCGCAACCGTGACCTGCTCGAAATGGAAATCGACCGCTTCTGGGTGCTGGAACATGACCGGATGATCATCGGCTGCGCGGCGTTGTATCCGTTTTCGGACGAGCGCTCCGGCGAACTTGCCGGCCTTGCCGTGCATCCCGAGTTTCGCGGGCGCGGGGCGGGCGAGCGCCTGCTGGAGGCGGTGGAAAAGCGGGCCCGGGGGCTGCGCCTGAAGCAGCTGTTCGTGCTGACCACCCGCGCCGAACACTGGTTCGTCGAGCGCGGCTTCATTGAAACGGACGTGGGCGCGCTGCCCCAGAAAAAGAAGGAGCTCTACAACTACCAGCGGCGTTCCGTGGTGCTGATCAAGCGGCTGTAACCGTCCGACTGTAACAATTCCTTAACATTGAAGATTTATTGTGGAGAGATTGCATGCCGCGCACCGTATTCTGTGTAAAGCTCAAGCGCGAGGCCGAAGGACTTGATTTTCCGCCATATCCCGGCGAACTGGGAAAGCGGGTGTTCGACAGCGTGTCGAAAGAGGCCTGGAAGCAGTGGCTAGAGCAGCAAAAAATGCTGGTCAACGAAAACCGCCTCAATCTCGCGGACAAGAAAGCCCGTGATTACCTTGCACAGCAGATGGAACGCCATTTTTTCGGCGCCGGTGCCGACACGGCGGCCGGTTACGTTCCGCCTCCCGCAAACTGAGCGCCGCTTGCTGCGGTACGGCGCATGAGCGCCGCCGTGCGCAAACCCCGCCGCATGCCCGGGAAGACGGGTTTCGCGCCGGAGTTCTATCTTAACCGGGAGCTCGGCCTGCTGTCGTTCAACCGCAGGGTGCTCGCGCAGGCCGAGAACCGCGCCCACCCGCTGCTGGAACGCCTGCGTTTTCTGTGCATCGTCAGCAGCAACCTCGATGAATTTTTCGAGGTCCGGGTAGCCGGCCTCCATGCCGAGATCGAAGCCGGTTCACCACCGATCAACCCGGATCAGCTGCGGGCCGACCAGGTTTACGGGCAAGTGGCGCGGGAAGCACATGATCTGGTTGCCCGCCAGTACCAGTTGCTGAACGAGGAAATCCTGCCCGGGCTCGAGCGGGAGGGCATACGTTTTCTGCGCCGCAGCGAATTCACCCCGTTGCAGACCGAGTGGATCCGCAGTTATTTCATGCGCGAAGTGATGCCGGTGCTGACGCCGATCGGGCTGGATCCGGCGCATCCATTTCCCCGGGTGTTGAACAAGAGTCTCAATTTTGCGGTCGAACTCGAAGGCAAGGATGCATTCGGGCGCAACTCGGGGATTGCCATCGTGCAGGCGCCGCGCGTGCTGCCGCGGGTGATCCGCCTGCCACAGGACGTGGCGGGCATGGAATACGATTTCGTGTTCCTGTCATCGGTGTTGCATGAACATGTCGGTGAACTTTTCAGCGGCATGAAGGTGCTGGGCTGCTACCAGTTCCGCCTCACCCGCAACAGTGACCTGTTTGTCGACGAGGAGGAGGTCAAGGACTTGCGCACGGCGCTGCGCGGCGAACTGCCGCACCGCCATTTCGGCGACGAGGTCCGGCTTGAGGTCGCCGACAGCTGTTCGCAGCATATCTCGAATTTCCTGCTGATGCAGTTCAAGCTCGACGAAGCCGATCTCTACCGGGTCGACGGCCCGGTCAACCTCGCGCGCGTGATCAGCGTCCCGGACTGGGTGGACCGTCCGCAGCTGAAGTTCCCGCAGTTCCGGCAGGGGCTGCCGCCGGTTCTGCGCATGGGTGGAGACATGTTCGAAACCATCCGCCGCGGCGACGTGCTGCTGCACCACCCGTACCAGTCATTCCAGCCGGTGATCCAATTTCTGCAGCAGGCTGCGCGCGATCCGGCGGTGGCCGCGATCAAGATGACGGTGTACCGCACCGGTGCCGAATCGGAACTGATGGAGCTGCTGATCAGCGCGGCGCGCAGCGGCAAGGAAGTCACCGTGGTTCTGGAGCTGATGGCGCGTTTCGATGAGGAGGCCAATATCAACTGGGCGCAGCGCCTCGAGGAAATCGGCGCCCACGTGGTCTACGGCGTGGTCGGACACAAGACGCATGCCAAGATGCTGATGGTGCTGCGGCGCGAAGGCGAGGGACTGCGGCGGTATGTGCACATGTCCACGGGCAACTACCATCCGCGCACTGCCCGCCTTTACACCGATTTCGGGCTGTTTACCTGCCACGAAGAGATCGGCAACGACGTGGCCGAGGTATTCATGCAGCTGACCGGGCTCGGACGCGCGACACGGCTGAAACACCTGCGCCAGTCGCCGTTTACGCTGCACAGGGAGATGCTGCGCGCCATCGCCCAGGAAACGGTGCACGCCAGGGAAGGTCGCAAAAGCCAGATCATCGCCAAGATGAACGCGTTGCTCGAGCCTGAAGTCATCAGCGCCCTCTACGAGGCTTCGCGCGCGGGCGTGCAGATCGATCTGATCGTGCGCGGGGTGTGCGCGCTGCGTCCGGGCGTGCCCGGCGTATCCGAAAACATCCGCGTGCGCTCGATCATCGGACGCTTCCTGGAACACACACGCGTGTTCTATTTCTACAATGACGGAGCCGAAGACGTTTACCTGTCCAGCGCAGACTGGATGGGGCGCAATTTTTTCGGGCGCGTCGAGGTCTGTTTTCCCGTGCTCGACGCCGCGCTGCGCAAGCGCGTGATCGCCGAAGGGCTGCACCCCTACCTCGATGACAACATGCAGGCCTGGATCATGGGCGAAGACGGCCAGTACAGCTGCAGGGTTCCGGGCCGCGCCAAATCATTCAGCGCCCAGGAACACCTGCTGGACACCCTGGGGCACAAGTCCGGCGCATGAGCGCCATCACCACCGAGGTCGAACTCAAGCTGCGATTTCCTCCGGCGCGGTTGCGGGAAGTGCTGGCCTCCCCGGTGCTTGCCTCGCCGCGCGGCCCGCGTAACCGGATAATGGCAGCGACCTATTACGACACGCCCGCGCTGGATCTGTGGCGTCGCCGCATCGCCTTGCGCATACGCCGCGAAGGCGGGCAATGGATACAGGCGGTAAAGGGCGAGGGCACGGTGCACGCGGGGACTCACCGGCGCCTGGAAATCGAGTCCGTGCTGAAGCGCGGGAAGCCCGATGTGTCGGCCCTGCCGCGGCATGCGGTGACACGATTCCTGCAGTCTCCCGGCGTGGCTGCCACACTGGTTCCGGTCATGCGTACGGAAATCAGCCGCAAGCTCCTGTTGCTGGAACCGGCGCCGGGGGTGCTGATAGAGGCCGCCGTCGATACCGGGACCATACGTTCGCGGGGGCAGTGCGAGCAGGTCTGCGAGCTGGAACTGGAACTGAAAAGCGGGCCGCTGGCGGCGCTTTATGACATTGCGCGCCGCGTGTCGGCCCAGGTTCCGCTGGCGCTGGAGCACCGTTCCAAGGCGGAGCGGGGCTATGCGCTGTATGGTGCGGCAATGAATGCGCCGCTGAAGGCGGCGCCGGTCCGGCTCGCTGGCGACATGACCGCAATCGATGCGTTTCATGCGATTGCCGCTGAAGCGCTGCACCAGGTGCAGGCCAACGAGTACGGCGTCACGGTATCCGCCGACCCGGAGTATCTGCACCAGATGCGCGTCGGCATACGTCGCCTGCGTTCCGCCCTAGCCTTGTTTGCGCCGCTGCTCGATGAAGAGGCTGCTGCGCAATCCGCGATGCTGCGGGAACTTGGTGGCCGACTCGGTCCGGCGCGCGACTGGGATGTACTGGTTACCGAGACATTGCCCGCTGCCCGCGCCTGCTGGCCGGATGCGGTGCTGCCGGCAGGGTTCGGGCGGGCTTGCTTGAGGCAGCAGGCGCTTGCCCGCGAAAATGCTATTTCATCAATAAAAACAAATAGTTATGATAATTCCATGCTGGCGCTTGCGGTATGGATATCGAGCCAGGTCAAAACCTCAGGGCATATCCGGCTCGGCGTGCGCGAATTCGCGGCACGGGTGCTCAGGGAACGCCATTCCCGGGTCATCAAGCGCGGCCGGCACCTTGACCGGTTGCAGCCGGCGCAACTGCACCGGCTGCGTATCGCCGTCAAGCAGATGCGTTATGCCGTCGAATTCTTTGCCGGGCTTTTTCCTGCGCGCCGCATGTCGGGATTACGGGCCCGGCTGTCGATGCTGCAGGATATACTGGGCAGCATGAATGATGCGACTGCAGTCTCGAAACTGATGGCGGAGGTCACGGCGGCATCGAAGAATCGAGATGTGGCTGCTGCCGCGGGCCGCCTCGCGGGCTGGCATGCGGCGCTTGCCGGGCAGTGTCACACGGTGCTGAAGCCGGCGTGGCGGAGTTTTTGCGCGCAGCGCACGACGTGGCGCGCCTGAACAATCTGAAGATCGATCATGGAACTCATACTGTGGCGCCACGCCGATGCCGAAAACCGGCTGCCGGATGATGCGCGGCGGCTGACCGACAAGGGGCGCAGGCAGGCCGCGAAAATGGCGGCTTGGCTGGAGAACCGGTTGCCCGCCAGATATCGCGTGCTGACCAGTCCGGCGGCACGCGCCCGTGAAACCGCTGCGGCCCTGACCGACAAGGCGGTGATTGAAACGGCGTTGTCTACCTCGGCCACGCCGCAGTCGGTGCTGCAGGCTGCGGGCTGGCCGCGTGGCAAGGGAGTGGTCGTCGTCGTCGGGCACCAGCCGACGCTGGGAGCTGCTGCAGCGCTGGCATTGACCGGGACGGCCGCAGCCTGGGGTCTGAAAAAAAGCGCGATCTGGTGGATCGCCAATGAACCGGGTGACGACATCGTCCAGGTACGGGCTGTGCTGGCCCCGGGCATGCTGTAAGGGCTTCTTCAGAATGTTCGAATCCGCAAGTCTGTCCCACCGCATCGACAAGGCAGCGTACCGGCGCGAAGAGCCGAAACTGCGCGAAGCCCTGCTCAATGCCCAGTACGACCTGAAGCAGCACGGCAAATTCGCGGTTCTTATCCTGATTGCCGGCGTCGAGGGAGCAGGCAAGGGCGAGACGGTGAATCTGCTCAACGAGTGGATGGATCCGCGCCACATCGAAGTCAGCGGCTTCGCAGATCCGTCGGACGAGGAAAACGAGCGGCCGCGGGTATGGCGGTACTGGCGCGCACTGCCGCCCAAGGGCAAGATCGGCATTTTCTTCGGCGCCTGGCATACCCAACCCATCGTCGAACGTGCCAGCGGGCGTATCAGCGCAGCCCGGTTCGATCAGCATATCAGCGAGATACTCAGGCTGGAACGCATGCTGGTGGACGAGGGCGTACTGTTGCTGAAGTTCTGGTTCCACCTTTCCAAGCCGCAGCAGAAAAAACGCCTGCGCGAGCTTGAAAGCAATCCGGAAACCCGCTGGCGGGTGACGCGAAAAGACTGGAAGCTTTACAAAAACTATGACGACTACGCCGAAATCTGCGAACCTTTCGTCCGCCGCACCAGTACCGGCGAGGCGCCGTGGCTGGTGGTCGCGGGTGCCGATCCGCGTTATCGCGGCCTGACGGTCGGGCGCACGCTGCTCGCCGCCCTGCGCGAACGGCTCGACGAAAAGCCGCATGCGCGACTGCCGGACCGCAATCCGCCCCTGCTGCCGCCGATAGACCGGCTCAATGTGATCCGCGCCCTGCAGCTGGACCAGCCCCTGTCGAAAAAGGAATTCGAGAAACAGCTGGAGGAATGGCAGGGACGGCTCAACCGGCTGTTCCGCGATCCGCGGATGCGGGAGCTGTCGGTGGTGACCGTGTTCGAAGGCAATGATGCGGCCGGAAAGGGCGGTGCGATCCGGAGGATTACGCGGGCGCTGGATGCCCGACGTTACCAGACAATTTCGATTGCCGCCCCGACCGAAGAGGAACTCGCCCAGCCTTACCTGTGGCGATTCTGGCGGCACATGCCGCGTCGCGGCAGGCTGGCCATATTCGATCGTTCTTGGTACGGGCGCGTGCTGGTCGAACGTGTCGAAGGTTATTGCGACGAGCGTGACTGGATGCGCGCCTATTCGGAAATCAACGATTTCGAACAGCAGATGGCCCAGCACCGCATCCTGGTGGTCAAGTTCTGGCTGGCCATCAGCAAGGACGAACAGCACCGCCGGTTCAAGGCGCGCGAGCAGGTTTCATTCAAGCGCTTCAAGATCACCGCTGAGGACTGGCGCAACCGGAAAAAATGGGACGAATACGAAACGGCAGTCTGCGACATGGTTGATCGTACATCGACCACCCGCGCGCCGTGGACGCTGGTGGAAGCCGACAACAAATATTACGCTCGCGTGAAAGTGCTGCGCACGCTGGCTGAAGCGGTCGAAGCCGAGCTGGGCAGGATCGGCAAGCCGCGCAAGCGAAGCTAGTCGGCCAGCGCGGGTTCGGGGGCGAGCAAGAGATCGTTCAATCCGGGTATCTTGAGTTCCTGTCCGACGCGCGCCCATTCCGCCACTTCGTCGCGCAGCGCGGTCGCCGTCAGCGGGTTCGCTTCCAGCCAGTCCGCATCAAAACCGATCCTGATGCGGTTGTTCTGCAGTTTGACGTCCAGGGAGGGCAACCGGATGTCGCGCCGTGCGCGGCACAGCAGTACCGCCAGCCGCAGGGCGAGCACCATGGCCTGGTCGTCCTTTTCAGGCAGCGACTCCAGTGATTTTTTCAGCGACCGGCGGTGGCTCAGCACCAGCGCGGCCAGGCGTTCCTGTTCCTCGCGCGAGAATCCCGGCATGTCGGCATTGCTGATGATGTATGCGGAATGCTTGTGATAACCGCTGTACGCCACCGGTATGCCGATTTCATGCAGTTTCGCGGCCCATGCCAGCAGGCGCGGCGCATCCTCGTCGGGCGTTGCCGCTTCGCCCGAGAACCTGTCGTAGAGGGCAATGGCGCAGGCGCCGACACGCCGCGCCTGCTGGGCATCGGCGTGGTAGCGCTGCATGAACTGCGCGACGGTGACGTCGCGCATGTCGTGATGATGAAACCGCCCGAGCATGTCGTAGAGTATGCCCTGGCGCATGGCGCCGCTCGCCGGGGTCATGCTGTCGATGTTCAGTTCATCGAGGGCGGCGAACAGGATGGCGACGCCGCCCGCCAGTACCGGCCGCCTGTCCGGGCGCAATCCCGGCAGTTCCACGCGGCTGATGTCGCCGGACTTGATCAGGTGGCTGCGCAGGCGGTCGAGCCCTGCCAGTGTGACCGGCCCGTCGGTGTATCCGGACAACTGCAGGATTTCGGCCAGTGCGCGGATGGTGCCGGACGAACCCACGGCGTGCTGCCAGTTGCCGCGCGTGTAACTGCCGACGATGGGTTCGAGTTCGGCGCGTGCGGCGAGCTCGGCTTCCTTGAAGGCCGCCCTGGTAATGCGGCCGTCGCGGAAGTAGCGCAGGCTGTACGACACGCAGCCCATGAACAGGCTTTCCAGCTTCAGCGGCTTGTAACCGGTGCCGATGATGCATTCGGTGGAGCCGCCGCCGATGTCGACGACCAGGCGTTTTTCCCGCGAAGCCGGGAGGCTGTGCGATACGCCGAGGTAGATCAGGCGCGCTTCCTCGCGCCCGGCAACAACTTCTATCGGGAAACCCAGTGCGGCACGTGCCTTCCTCAGGAAAGGCTTGGCGTTCTTTGCAACGCGCAGCGTGTTGGTACCCACGGCGCGTATTGCATGCCGGTCGAGGCCGCGCAGGCGCTCGCCGAAACGCGCCAGGCACGCAAGCGCGCGCTCCTGTGACTCTTCGTCGAGTTTCTTGTCCTTGCCCAGGCCCGCACCCAGGCGCACCGGCTCGCGGAGGGAATCCAGCGGGTAAAACTGGTCACCCGCTACCCGGGCAATCTGGCAGTGAAAGGAGTTGGAACCGAGGTCGACTGCGGCGATGGTGGTGTGTTCGGCCACCTCAGCAGGCTCCATCCGTGAGTCCGGCATCGCTTCTAGTCATCGCATACAGGCTCCCATACCGCGAGCCAGTGTACCACGCGAACGTTTCAGCAGTACGGCAACGTCAGCCCAGTGCTTCGCGTTCGATGGCTTCGACGCCGGTGTGGCGGACATCCTTGCCCTTGACCAGGTAGACCACGTACTCGGACATGTTCTTGGCATGGTCGCCGATGCGTTCGATCGCCTTTGCGATAAACAGGATCTCGATGGCATGCGAGATCGTGCGCGGGTCTTCCATCATGAAGGTGATCAGGTGGCGCAGGATGCCGGTGAATTCCTTGTCGACCTGCTCGTCCTGGCGCACCACCTTGGCGGCAACCGCGAGGTCAAGGCGGGCAAAGGAGTCGAGGGCGTTGCGCAACATGCCGATGGCGATTTCGCCGACATGCTGGACCTCCGAAGTGCGTGGCACGGTAGGCCGGTCGCTTTCGTAGATGGCTTCGGTCATGCGCGCGATCTTGGCAGCCTCGTCGCCGATGCGTTCCATGTCGGTGATCGTCTTGACCACCGTCATGATCATGCGCAGGTCCTTGGCCGCAGGCTGCCGGCGGGCGATGACCGTGCTGCATTCCTCGTCGATCGCGACTTCCAGCGCGTTGACCCGATGGTCGTCGAGCATCACCTGCCGTGCGAGCGCGGCATTGCCGTGGTTCAGCGCTTCCAGCGCGCGGGTGATCTGCTGCTCGACGAGCCCGCCCATCTGCAGCACCCGGGAGCGGATGTCTTCCAGTTCGGTGTCGAATTGTTTGATCGTATGGTCTGGCATGGCGGGGTCCCGGCCGTAAAAGGCGATTAATAGCAGTGTTTCATGACAGTTTTGTGGCGGCCGGGGACCGGCGCAGCGTTTCCACGCCGTCCTTGCCGGCGAGCAGCAGTATATCGGCGCCGCGGCGGGCGAAAAGGCCGTTGGTGACCACACCGGTAATCTGGTTTATCCGGGATTCCAGTTCGGGCGGATCAAGTATGGTCAGGTTGTGCACGTCGAGGATCAGGTTGCCGTTGTCGGTCACGAAGTTGGCGCGCCATTCCGGCTGTCCGCCGAGCCTGACGATTTCCCGGGCGACGTAGGAGCGCGCCATCGGGATGACTTCCACCGGCAGCGGGAAGCGGCCTAGCACGTCGACCAGTTTCGTGGAATCGGCGATGCAGATGAATTGCCGGGCCACCGCGGCGACGATTTTTTCGCGGGTCAGCGCACCGCCGCCGCCCTTGATCATCATCAGGTGGCGCGTCACTTCGTCGGCGCCGTCGACGTAAACCGGCAGGTCGCGGACGCTGTTGAGATCGAATACTTCGATGCCGGCCGCCTTCAGGCGCTTCGCGCTGGCTTCCGAGCTGGATACCGCGCCCTC
>JBFWOE010000018.1:0-32560 GCA_050250695.1 Burkholderiales bacterium | reverse complement strand
AGGGCTTAAAGTATTGTGTGCTCGTGGCCGTAATTGACCAGTCGCAAAGCGCCGTGGCGCCCGAATAACCGCGAATCGCGGACCTGACAACCGTTTTCACCATGCCCAACAGCAACGCCGACGATCTGGCCGTGCTTTTTGCCGACGTTGTGGAAAGCACCGGACTCTATCGCCGACTCGGCGACATGGAGGCGCTGAAAATCGTCAGTGCCTGCCTGGACGCCATGCAGGGCGTGCTGCCGCGGCATCAGGGCAGGCTGGTGAAGACGCTGGGCGACGCTGTGATGTGCCTGTTTCCGGATGCCGGGTGCGCGGTTGCCGCCGCGATCGAGATGCAGCAGGCGATGGGGGCATTCCGTCCGGGCGGCGTCGCCGTCGAGATCCGCATCGGCCTGCATACCGGGCCGGTGGTGATCGGCAAGGACGATGTTTACGGCGATACCGTAAACGTTGCGGCCTATCTTGCGGATGCCGCGACGCCGGGCCAGGTGCTGATTGCCGAGACCACGCTGCAGGAGCTCGGAGGGGAGTGGCGCGACGATGCGCGGCCGCTGTTCGACGCCATCCTCAAAAGCACGCTCGCCAGGACTTTGGTCTACGAACTGCTGTGGCGCGACGACGCGGCCGAGCGCACCAACGTCAACCTGAAGATCGCGCGGATGATCCCGCAGGACATCGGCAGCCTGCTGCTGGTGCTTGACGGTGTCGAGCGGCATGTCGATTACTGGCACCCGGTGATGACCATCGGCCGCAATCCCGAATGTGAACTGATGATCAATGACCGCCTGGTATCGCGGCGCCATGCGACGATCAGGATCGAGCGCACCCAGTTTTACCTGGTCGACCACAGCACCAACGGCACCTTCATCATCCGGGAAAACGGCGAGGAACTGCACCTGGTGCGCCGGGAAATCCTGCTCGAAGGCGCCGGCGAGATCCGTCCGGGTTATTCGCGCAATGCGGATGCGCGGCCTGCCGTGGCGTTCAGCCGCGACCGGCGGTCGATCTACCGCGTCTGAAACCGCGGTTCAGTCGGCGAGACCGTTGATGATGGCCTGGCCGTCGCGCCCCTGCGCGCGCGCCTGTTCCGGCGATTCCTTGCCCAGCGCGGTCTGCGCGATCATTTCGTACATGTCGGCGGCGCCGAGCAGGATGCGCGGAGTGAGGTTCACGCCCTCGAAGGTTTTGGCGATCTCGAGCATTTCCGGCACCCAGCGGTAGGCCTTGGGCGGCATCACCGCGCAGCGGCTCAGCACCCAGTTGCGGTTGTCCGCGGCGCTGCCCAGCAGTTCGCGGTCAAGCGCGGCATCGACCCCCAGCCGCCGCGCCGCCATCAGCATTTCGACACCGAGCGCGACCGCGCCCTTGGTGTAGGAGGCATAGCACATCTTGATCGCGGAGGCGTCGCCGATGCGCTCGCTCATGACCCGGACATCGATGCCGGGGGTGGCCAGCGCAGTCATCAGTCGGGCTTCGGGACCGGAAACATAGAGCCGCATGCCGGCTTTGCCGCGCGGCGGCGGGCCGATGATGCCGCCGTCGATGCAGCTGCCGCCGGCGGCACGTATGATGGCGTCGATTTCACCGGCGGTCTGCGGCGCCACCGCGTTGCAGTCGACGAACACGCAACGCCTGCCGGTCGCCCTGATCGCAGCTGCCGCTGCGCGCGCGTTGTCCACCGCGGCTGCCGGATTGAGGATCGACAGCAGCATGTCGCAGGTCTCGACCACGCCCTGCACGGTGCCGCAGTCGTTGAGCCCTGCCTCGCGGGCGAGTGCACGGGTGCGTTCGCTCCTGCCATCGAGCGCGGTGTGGACGGCAAAGCCCTGCTGTTTCAGGGAGGCGGCTACCGCCTGGCCCATGTCGCCGGGACTGATGACGCCGATATTCTGCGGTTTCATGATGTGTAGATCCGGAGGTGGTGGCGGGTTGATGCGATAAAATACACGCCACCGCCACCACCCACCAAGAACATTTTCATTCCGTGATGCGAATTCCGAGATCTGGCCGTGCCCCGGGGGCGCCGTGCCTGCCGTGATCATTCCGCCGATCTTCCGCATCGTGCTGATCTGCGTGCTCACGCACACCGCCTACAAGGGCAGCAAGGTGCTGATGTCGCTGACGGCGCTGGAACTGGGCGCCAACGAATTTTTTGTCGGCGTATTGTTTTCGACCTACGCGCTGTTTCCACTGCTGCTGTCGGTGTACGCCGGCAGGATTTCCGACCGCATCGGTTTTCGCCGGCCGATGCTGTTCGGTACCGTCGGCCTGCTCGCCGGGCTGGCGCTGCCGTTCATCTGGCATCGCCTCGAGGCGCTCTACATCGCCGCGGCGCTGATCGGTTTCTGCTACATTTTTTATACAGTCGCCGTGCAGCACCTGATCGGCGCCATGGCCGAAGGGCTGGACCGCACCAGGAATTACAGCTGGTTCAGCCTCGGCATCGGCATCACCGCGCTGCTCGGGCCGATGGCATCCGGATTCCTGATCGATGCCGTGGGGCATCGCGCCACTTTTGCGGTGCTGGCGGCAATGCCGGTGCTGCCGATACTGGCGCTGGCGTTGTGGCGCGGCTGGCTGCCGCGTACCACGCATGCGCCGCCGACTCCGGCGGACAAGGCCAATCACCGTTTCAGCGACCTGGTGCGCGACCGCCCCCTGCGGCGCGCGCTGATCACCGCGGGCATCATCGAGACCGGGCTCGAACTCTACAACCTGCTTTTGCCGATCTATGGCCACCGCATCGGCCTGAGCGCCACCGAGATCGGCCTGATTCTCGGCGCCTTCGGGCTGGCTCTGCTGATCGTGCGCCTGGTGATGCCGCACCTGGTCAAACGTTCCAGCGAAGAGCGCGTGCTGGCGGCGTCGCTGCTGCTCGCCGCCGTGGTGTGCCTGGTGTTCCCGTTCGTGAAGAGTTTCGCCGCGCTGCTGCTGATCTCGTTCGTGCTGGGCATGGGGCTGGGCTGCGGCAGTCCGCTGTCGATGATGCTGGCCTATAACCGCGCGCCGGCGGGCCGCTCGGGCGAAGCGATGGGCATGCGGCAGATGGTCAACAAGGGCACCGAGTTACTGGTGCCGTTTGTGTTCGGTTCGCTGAGCACGGCTTTCGGAATGGTGCCCGTGTTCTGGCTGGATGCCGTGTTGCTGGCGGTTGCGGCTGTGCTGATGCGCCGCGATGCGGCGCATGCTTCAAACCGCGCCGCGGCCGGCGCCAAAGCGCTACCCTGACGACACGACGAGGAGGAATCCGTGAGGCGCATCGCATGTCTGGCATTTTTGCTGAACCTGTGGGGTGGCACTGCAGCTGCTGCCGCAATCGATACGGTGCACTTCAGGAGCGCCGACGGCACGACCATGCTCACGGGTTACGTGTTTGCGCCCGAAGGACCCGGCCCGCATCCCGCGGTGGTGATGCTGCACGGACGTGCCGGTCCTTATTCCTCGCTCAAACGCGGCCAGCATGATGCAGGCGCACTGACCATGCGCCACCGGATGTGGGGCCGCTATTGGGCGCAGCGCGGCTACCTCGCGATCCATGTCGACAGCTTCGGGCCGCGGGGTTACGGCGACGGCTTCGGCCGGCATTCGTACAACAGCCGGCCGCTGGAAGTCAGCGAGCAGGCGATAAGGCCGCTGGATGCCTACGGGGCTCTGGCCTATCTGCGCAGCCGCAAGGACGTGGCGGGGGATCGCATCGGCGTGCAGGGCTGGTCGAACGGCGGCATGACAGTGCTGGCGGCGCTGGGTCCGCGGCCGCCGGGCCTGCCCAATCCGACCGTGGAGTCCGGGTTCCGCGCGGCGATTGCGCAGTATCCGAGCTGCCGCGTGCAGAACGCCGAGCCTGAATATGTCAATTACGCACCGCTGCTGATGGCGGTGGCCGAGGACGACGAGGAGGTGTCACCGACGGTGTGCCGGACCTTCGCCGAAAAGCTGCGTGCCCGCGGGGCGGCCATCGAGTTCCACTGGTACGACGGCGCCCACCATTCGTACGATGATCCGGGAAAAAGAAAGCAGAGCCACGAACCGAACCGCTTGGCGCTGCAGGACACGCTGAAACGCGCGGAGGAATTTTTCGCGCGGCATCTGCGGCGCTGAATGGCGGGCGCTGCCGTGCAGGAGACCGGTGATCCGCGCGGCCGCGACGTCGCCTGGTATTGAATCGTGCTGGTGGTGATCAGGACCGATTCCTCGCCGCACGCCCCGTATCGCTGCGTCCTGTATCATTCCGCCCCATGAAAACGTCCTTTCTCGATTTCGAACAGCCGATCGCCGATCTGGAAGCCAAGATCGAGGAACTGCGCTTTGTGCAGGACGATTCGGCGCTGGATATTTCCGAGGAAATCGGCCGCCTGCAGAAAAAGAGCCAGTCGCTGACCAAGGATATTTACGCGAAGCTCACCGCCTGGCAGATCGCGCAGGTGGCGCGCCATCCGCAACGGCCGTACACCCTTGATTACGTCAACGGACTGTTTACCGATTTCGAGGAAATGCACGGCGACCGGACCTATGCGGATGATCCGGCGATCGTCGGCGGGCTGGCGCGTTTCGGCGGACAGACCGTGGTGGTGCTGGGGCACCAGAAGGGCCGCGACACCAAGGAAAAGATCCACCGCAATTTCGGCATGCCGCGGCCGGAGGGTTACCGCAAGGCGCTGCGGCTGATGAAGCTGGCGGAAAAGTTCTCGGTGCCGGTGTTCACCTTCATCGACACACCCGGCGCCTATCCCGGCGTCGGCGCCGAAGAGCGCGGACAGTCGGAGGCGATCGGCCGCAACCTGTATGCGATGGCCGCGCTGAAAACGCCGATCATCTGCACGGTGATCGGCGAAGGCGGATCGGGCGGCGCGCTGGCCATCGCCGTCGGCGATGTGACCCTGATGCTGCAGTACTCGACGTATTCGGTGATTTCACCTGAAGGCTGCGCATCCATTCTCTGGAAAAGCGCGGAGCGCGCGGCCGATGCAGCCGAGACGCTGGGCATCACGGCGAGCCGGCTGAAAACCCTGGGCCTGATCGACAAGGTGGTCAATGAGCCGCTGGGCGGCGCACACCGCGATCATGACGCGATGATGCAATCGCTGAAAAAAGCCCTGCAGGAGAGCTGGCGCCAGCTGCGCGACACGCCGGCCGACAAGCTGACCGAGGCGCGCTTTGAGCGGCTGATGGGTTACGGCCAGTTCAAGGAAACCGCGGACCGCTGAGGCGGCAATCGCCCATGCGCCACGGCCCGAGCACTCCGGTCCGCCACTGATGGATGCCCTGGCGACGCAGGTTGCGGCAGTACTGCGACAGCACGCCTCCCGCGACCAGCACCTGCTCGTCGGCCTGAGCGGCGGCATCGATTCGGTGGTGCTGCTGCATGTGCTGGCGCGCGGTTTGCGCTGGCCTTCCTCCCGGCTGTCGGCAATCCATGTCAACCATCAATTGAGTCCCAACGCCGGGCGTTGGGCTGCTTTCTGCAAACGCCTGTGCGCCAGGCTGGGCGTGCCTTTGCATGTCAGGCAGGTCGAAGTGCGCCGGGGCAACAGCACCGAGGCGGCGGCGCGGGACGCACGTTACCGCGCGTATTCCGGAATGCAGTCCGACCGGGTGGTACTGGCGCATAACCGGGACGATCAGGCCGAGACCCTGCTGCTGCAGCTGCTGCGCGGCGCCGGACCGCGGGGTCTGGCCGCGATGGCCGTGATGAGGCCTGCCGCCGGTACGATGCCGGCAGTACTGCGCCCGCTGCTCGAAGTGCCGCGCACCGAGATCGAGCGTTACGCGCGCCGCCACCGGCTGAATTGGGTGGAAGACGAAAGCAACGAGGACCGCACCTACCTGCGCAATTTCCTGCGCCATGACGTGCTGCCGTTGCTGGAATCGCGGGTGCCGGGCAGCGGTGCGACGCTGGCGCGCGCGGCGCGCCACCAGGCCGAGGCTTCCGGACTGCTGGATGTGCTGGCGCAACGCGACGTGGGCCGGCTTGCGGCCGGGCAGCCGTTGCCGCTCGGCAAACTGGCGCGCCTGGATCCCGCGCGTGCACGCAATGCATTGCGCTGGTTTCTGCGTCGCAACGGCGTGACCATGCCGGATGCCGACCGGCTGGAAGAAGCCCTGCGACAGTCTGTGGCAGCCCGGCGTGATGCGCAGGTCTGCGTTGATCTGGGTGGAGTCGGGTTGCGCCGCTTTCGTGATGCCTTGTACCTGGTCAGGCCGTTGCCGCCCTTGCCCCCGGACTGGCAGCTCGTCTGGGACGGCGGCGTTCTGCCTTTGCCCGGCCTGGGCGGAACGCTGCGATTGGTGCGACGCAAGGGACGGGGCATCGCGGCGCATTGGCTGCAGGGCGGGGCGCTGACCGTGCGTGTCCGTCGCGGCGGCGAGTCGCTGCGTCCGCAGGCGGACAGTCGTGCGCGCACGGTGCGCAACCTGCTGCAGGAAGCCGCGCTGCCGCCGTGGAACCGTGAACGGCTGCCGTTCATCTGGCTGGATGACCGGCTGGTCGCGGTGCCGGGACTGGGCATAGCCGCTGAATACCAGGTGCATCGCACCGCAATGGGGCTGTGCCCCGAATGGGAATGGACTTGACGCAGCGGTCCGGCGTGACCATGACAATCCCCGCGTCTGCATGGTTTGCCAAAAGCAGGGGGCTTTGCTAATCTGCCTCGCGTCAGTCCGCCAGACAAAAAAATCCCGCGTCTGCAGGGGCAAATCCTGGACTTGTAATTCTTATATCCAACGACCAAAAGTGAGGAAATAATGAGCATGGCAAAGGTAGTGAAAATTGCGCTGGCTGCCCTGACCGGGCTTGCGCTGGCGACCTCAGCATTTGCGCAGGGCAAACCGAACCCGAACTGGCCGAAAAACCTGACGCTGGGCACGGCTTCGGTCGGCGGCCTGTATTTCGTCTATGGGCAGGTGTGGGCCAGCCTGGTCAACGAAAAACTCGGCACCAACATCAGCACCCAGCAGACCCAGGGTCCGAACCAGAACATCATCCTGACGGAATCCAAGCAGATCGATTTCGGCATGACCACGATGGGCATCGCGCTGCAGGCCTGGGAAGGCAAGGCGGCGTGGACCAAGGGCAAGCAGTACCGCAACATCCGCGCCATGTTCCCGATGTACGACACGCCGTTCCATTTCGTGACGCTGGAAAAAAATCCGGTCAAGTCGGTTGCCGACCTGGCGGGCAAGAAATCCGGCATCGGCCCGCGCGCCGGCACCTGCGGCACCTACTTCCCGCTGATGTTCAAGGCGCTGGGCATCAATACCACGATCCAGAACGGCCAGGCCGCGGACATGGGCGCCGGGCTGCAGGACGGTCTGATCGATGCGTTTCCCTTCTGCGCGGGCGTGCCCATCCCCATCTTCTCCGAACTGGAAACCACCAACAAGGTGCGCTTCTTCACGTTCAGCGATGCCGAGATCAAGAAGCTGAAGGCAGCGATGCCCGAATTGTCCGATTCGGTGATCCCCAAGGGCACCTACAAGTCCCTGACCGAGGACCACAAGACGGTCGGCCTTTATAACTTCTCGATCGCCAACAAGGATGTCGCCGATGACCTGGTCTATGCCGTGGTCAAGACCGTGCTCGAAAACAATCCGCAGATGATCAAGGGGCACAAGGCATCGAAGGAAACGGTGCTGCAGAACTGGAACCGCAACGGTTTCCTGCCGTTCCATCCCGGCGCCATCCGCTATTTCAAGGAAAAGGGCATTACCGTGCCCAAGCACCTGATTCCGCCGGAATACAAAGGCTGAACGGTTGATTGCACAAAACCGCACTGCGCGCGAGCACAGTGCGGTTTTTTTTTCCGGGGGATAAGACATGAGCAGCACGCCGGCAATGGAAGAAGTCATCAAACCACCGATGGCTGACGAGGAATTCAGCGGCAACCGGCGCGTATTGCGCCGCTGGGAGGCCGTTCTGCTGGCGGTGATGTGCGTCGGCTTCACGGTGTTCCATCTGTACGTGCTCAACGTCTATTCGCTGGAACCGCTGCTGTTCCGCGCGATCCACGTCGGCTGGGGTGGTGCGATCGGGCTGATCATCTATGCGCCTTTTCGCCGTGCGGCGAAAGCCGGGGTGCCATGGTACGACTGGCTGCTGGTGCTGGCGTCGATCGCCTGCGCGATCTACATCGTCATCGAACTCGACGGTCTGCTGTTCCGCGCCGGCGCGCAGTTCACCACCGGCGACGTGATTTCCGGGGTCGTCGGGACGCTGCTGGTGCTGGAATTCACCCGGCGCACTTCGGGGCTCGCATTGCCCATCGTTGCAGGAATATTCATTGTTTATGCATTCGTCGGGCCATGGATGCCGGGGGTGCTGGAGCACAAAGGTTTCGAGATCCCCCGGTTTTTCACCTACATCTTCAGCGAGTACGGGATTTTCGGCGTCACTACCCAGGTTTCGTCGTCCTACATCATCCTGTTTGTCACGTTTGCGGCTTTCCTGCACGTGTCCAGGGTTGGTGACTACATCAACGATCTGTGCAATGCGATGTTCGGCTGGTCGCGCGGTGGTCCGGCAAAGGCGGCGGTGGCCTCGGGCATCATGTTCGGCTCGATTTCGGGTTCGGCGGTCGCCAACGTCGTGGCTTCGGGCATGGTGACCATCCCGATGATGCGCAAGGTCGGCTACGACCGTCCCACTGCCGCGGCGATCGAGGCGACATCCTCCACCGGCGGGCAGATCACGCCACCGGTGCTGGGGGCCGGCGCGTTCCTGATGGCGGAGATCACGGGGATACCGTACGGGCAGATTGCGCTGGCCGCGGTGATTCCCGCAGTGCTGTTCTACATCGCGTGCTGGATCCATGTCGATCTGCACGCGATACGGCTCGGCCTGAAAGGGATGTCGCGCAGCGAACTGCCGCCGTTGAAGCTGATGCTCACGCGGCTGTACCTGTTTTCCCCGCTGATAGTTTTTGTCTGGGCGCTGCTCGCCGGATATTCCCCGTTCCGCGCCGGCGGACTGGGCATCATGGCGGCGTTGATCGCCGGCTGGCTGTCGCGACTGTTTCATGACATCGAAAGTGCCGATGGCGTGGAGGATCCGCGGTCGGCGGTGACCGTGCTGGCCGCCCTGTTGCTGCGTTTTGCCGCTCTTGCCGCAGGTGGAATCCTGCTGGTTGCCGGGTTCCAGTACCTGGTGCCTTTCATCCTCCAGTTCGGGGAGGCGGTAACCTGGATTGCTGTGGCGGTACTCGTCGGCCTTCCGGCGGTATTTTTCGGCTGGAAACGCACGCTCGAGGCATTGAATCTCGCGGCACGGGATACCGTGCAGCTGGTGGCGGTCTGTGCCTGCGCCGGAATCATCGTCGGTGTAATCGCGCTGACAGGCATCGGCGGACGTTTTTCCGAACTGATACTCGGCATCGCCGGCGCAAGCCAGCTGGCCGCAATGCTGTTCGCGGCCACGGTCGCGCTGGTGCTCGGCATGGGCATGCCGACCACTGCCGCTTATGCGATTGCCGCTGCGGTCATTGCACCGGGATTGGCCAAGATTGGAGTTCCGGTACTCGTCGCACACATGTTCGTGTTCTACTTTGCGGTGATTTCCGCGATCACGCCGCCGGTTGCACTGGCCTCTTTTGCCGCGGCGGGCATGGCGCAGGCCGATCCGTGGAAGACCTCGTGGGCCGCGCTCAAGATGGGGCTCGCGACCTTCCTGGTGCCGTTCATGTTTTTCTATTCCCCGGTGTTGCTGATGCAGGGGCCGTGGCTTGGCATCTTGCAGGCCACGGTATCGGGCGCCATCGGCGTCTGGTTCCTTGCCGGGGCCACCGAGGGCTGGTTCGGTGGACGGCTGGCGATGCCTTTGCGCATCGTACTGGGTTTTGCCGCCCTGAACCTGCTGCATCCGGGCGGCGCCAGCGATTTCATAGGCCTGGGGATCGGCCTGCCGATCTACCTGTGGCAACGGATGCGTTTGCGTCGCACAGCGGCCTGAGTCCGCAACATCGTTCAACTGCCGGCTGTTTTGCCGGTAAACGCCTTTTATTCAAGGCGTTATCATGCTATGCTCCCCGGTTATTTTTACAATGCAATTTAGGGGATTTTCATGGCAGTCGAACGTACGCTTTCCATCATCAAGCCGGACGCCGTTGCGAAGAACGTCATTGGCCAGATTTACTCCCGGTTCGAGCAGGCCGGCCTGCGCATCGCCGCAGCGCGCATGACCCATCTGTCCCGGCAGCAGGCCGAGGGATTCTATGCAGTACACCGGGAGCGTCCGTTTTTCGGTGAACTGGTTGCATTCATGATTTCCGGGCCGGTGATGATCCAGGTGCTGGAAGGCGAGAATGCGATCCAGAAAAACCGCGACCTGATGGGCGCAACCGATCCGAAGAAGGCAGCCAAGGGCACGATCAGGGCGGATTTTGCCGACAGCATAGACGCCAATGCCGTGCACGGTTCCGATTCTCCGCAGACTGCCGCGGTCGAAGTGGCCTACTTTTTTCCCGCGCTTGACGTGTATACACGCTGAGCGGCACGGCGCATCCGATTCCAATGTCACTCAATCTGCTGGGGCTGAACCGAGAACGGTTCGAGGCACTGTGCACGGAAATGGGCGAAAAACCCTTCCGGGCGCGGCAGATGATGCGCTGGATGCACCAGTCGGGCATCGATGACTTTGCGTCGATGACCGATGTCGCGCGCAGTTTCCGCGAGCGGATGGCTGCAGGTGCGGTGATCTCTGCGCCGCCGGTCCTGCGCGACACCGTTGCCCCGGACGGCACCCGCAAATGGCTGTTCGATGTCGGTACCGGCAATGCCATCGAGGCGGTGTACATTCCGGAAGGTGATGCCGCAGATGATGGCGACGATCCGGCAGCGAGGCGCTACCGCGGCACGCTGTGCATCTCGTCGCAGGCGGGTTGCGCGCTGGAATGTTCATTCTGCTCGACCGGCCGCCAGGGATTCAACCGCAACCTGACGGCCGCCGAAATTGTCGGCCAGCTCTGGCATGCCAGTCGCAGCCTCGCAGCGGACCGCTCCATCGGGCGCCCTGTCACCAACGTGGTGATGATGGGCATGGGCGAGCCGCTGGCCAATTTCGACAATGTCGTTGCGGCCATGCAACTGATGCTCGACGACCACGCCTACGGCATATCGCGGCGGCGCCTGACGCTGTCGACCTCTGGGCTGGTGCCGGCCATGGACCGGTTGCGCGATGCCTGCCCTGTGGCGCTGGCGGTTTCGCTGCATGCGCCCGACGATGCACTGCGCGACCGGCTGGTGCCGATCAACCGCAAGTATCCGATCCGCGAACTGCTGGCCGCGTGCGTCAGGTACATTGAAAAGGCGCCGCGCGACTTCGTCACATTCGAGTACGTGATGCTTGACGGCATCAACGACAGCGTGGCGCAGGCGAAACAGCTGGTGCGCACCGTGAAACCGGTGCCGTGCAAGATCAACCTGATACCGTTCAATCCGTTTCCCGATTCGGGTTATAGCCGCTCCCCGGCGCCGGCCATCGCCGAATTCCGCGATGTTCTGCAGCAGGCCGGCCTGACCACGACGGTGCGCAAGACCCGGGGTGACACCATCGACGCAGCCTGCGGGCAGCTCGCCGGCCAGGTCCGGGACAGAACCAGACGCGTGCTGCGTCGTATCGAGGAGAGCCGCGCATGAAAATGTTTTCCGTATCGCATCACCTTGCTGCCGCATTGCTGGTCGCCGCGGCCGTCATGTCCGGTTGCGCAACATCACCCGACAGCAATCCTGACGTTCAGCCGACCACCGACACCACCGGCAACGAGACTGACGCGCGCAATCGCGCGCGCATCCATACGGAACTGGCGGCTGGATATTTTGATCTGGGGAACCTGGGGGTGGCGCTGGAAGAGGTGCGCATAGCCCAGCAGGCGGATCCCGGCTACGCACCCGCCTACAACGTGGGCGGGCTGGTTTATGCGGCCCTCAAGGATGACCGGCGCGCAGAGGAGCATTTCAACCGTGCCTTGAAGCTGAGTCCGGCTGATCCCGATGTCAACAACAATTACGGCATGTATCTGTGCCAGCGCAAACGCGAAGTGGAAGGCATCAAGTACCTGCTGCAGGCCGTGCAGAATCCGTTGTACCAGAATCCCGAGCGATCACTGGTCAACGCCGGAGTCTGCGCCCGCCGCCGCGGCGACGATGCCGCGGCGCAGGAGTTTTTCCAGCGTGCGATATCGGTGCGTCCGAACCAGCCGCAGGCCCTGTTCCAGCTGGCTGAGCTGTCTTTTGCAGCGAACAATTACGCGGCGGCACAGGGCTACCTGAGGCGCTTTGCCCAGAGCGCGACGGCCAATGCCGAGGTGCTCTGGCTGGCCGTCAGGGTCGAACGCAAGCTCGGAAATCCACTGGGTGAGGCGAGTTACGCCCAGCAACTTCGGAAAAACTTCCCGCAATCCAAAGAGGCGGCAGCCCTGCAGGCGGGCCGTTTTGAATGAGCGAAATGCCTTCCGCAGAAGAGGGGGCGGTCGGCGCCGCTGACACCACCCGTCCGGGACGGGTGCTCGCGGAAGCGCGTGTGCGCAAGAGCCTTGGTCTTGCCGACGTGGCGCTGCAACTCAAGCTTTCGGTTTCCCAGGTCGAGGCGCTGGAAGCGGAAGCCTATGACCGGTTGCCGGGTGCGGTTTTTGTACGCGGATTCGTGCGCAATTACGCCCGGCTGATGGAGCTGGATGCCGAGCCGCTGGTTGCGGCGCTCGAACTGGAGCAGAAAGGCACGACGGCGATGGCTGCGGTGCCGCGGTCGCACAACATCCCTTTCCCGGCGCGCGGACGGGTCAAGTGGCCGGCCTATCTAGCGGTGCTGCTGTTGCTGATTGTCGCAGTGGTCATTGCCGATTTGCTGATTTCGGCGCCGCCGGCAGTCGTGGTTTCGCGCCCGGTTGCGCAGGCGGTTCCGGATACCGCGGCTGTTCCGGCGCCGGTAACCGTGGCTCCGGTGCAGGAGCCGCCCGTGGTGGAAGCCGTTACTGTCGCAACCCTGCAAAGTTCTGCCGAACCGGAAAAACCGCAGCCGGCAGCGCCGGCTGCGGCCCCGGGGCAGGGAGAATTGCATTTTGCGTTCAGCAGCGAGTCGTGGGTCGAAGTGCGCGACGCAAACAACCGGATACTGTTTTCGCAGTTGAATCCAGCTGGCACGGAACACCATGTGCAGGGGCGGCCGCCGCTGGACCTGGTGGTGGGCAATGCCCGGGGTGTGCGTCTGACCTACAACGGCAGGATCATCGATCTCGCACCGCATACACGGGTCGAAGTGGCCCGCCTGAGGCTCGAGTGACGGAGAGCGCGACCATGCAATGTATTCCGCCCCATGGACCGGCCAGGCGGCGCGTCAGCGCCGGCGTAATGATCGACGGCATCATGGTCGGCGGAGGTGCGCCGATCGTCGTGCAGTCGATGACCAATACCGATACTGCCGACATTCCCGCAACTGTAACGCAGGTCGCGGCGCTCGCGCGTGCCGGCTCCGAGCTGGTGCGGTTGACCGTCAACAATGCCGAGGCTGCGGCCGCAGTTCCGGTGATCCGCGAGCAGCTCGACCGGCGCGGCGTCAATGTGCCGCTGGTCGGCGATTTCCATTTCAACGGCCATCGGCTGTTGACCCAGCATCCGGCATGTGCGGAAGCCCTGGCCAAGCTGCGCATCAATCCCGGCAATGTCGGGCGCGGCGCAAAACGCGACGAGCAGTTCGCCACGATGATCGATTTTGCCTGCCGCTACGGCAAGCCGGTGCGCATCGGCGTCAACTGGGGCAGCCTCGACCAGGAATTGCTGGCACGGATGATGGACGAGAACGGCAGGCTGGCGCAGCCGCAGGAAGCGTCGGTGGTGATGCGCGAAGCACTGGTCATGTCGGCGCTGGACAGCGCGCGGCAGGCCGAGGCCCTGGGTCTGGCGCATGACCGCATACTGCTGTCGTGCAAGGTCAGCGGCGTGCAGGACCTGATTGCGGTATACCGCGACCTGGCGCGCCGCTGTGACTATGCGCTGCACCTGGGCCTGACCGAAGCCGGCATGGGATCAAAAGGCATCGTCGCATCGACGGCTGCGATGGCGGTGCTGCTGCAGGAAGGCATCGGCGACACCATCCGCGTGTCGCTGACGCCGGAACCCAACGGCGATCGCACCCGCGAAGTCATCGTGGCTCAGGAAATGCTGCAGACCATGGGACTGCGTTCGTTTGCGCCGCTGGTGATCGCCTGTCCCGGCTGCGGCCGCACCACCAGCACCGTGTTCCAGGAACTCGCTGACCGCATCCAGGGTTATCTGCGCGCGCAGATGCCGGAATGGCGCGGCCGTTATCCGGGCGTCGAAAACATGCATGTCGCCGTCATGGGCTGCGTGGTCAACGGTCCCGGGGAGAGCAAGCAGGCCAACATCGGAATCAGCCTGCCGGGTTCGGGCGAGACCCCGGTGGCGCCGGTATTTGTCGATGGCGTGAAGACCGTGACCTTGAAAGGCGACAACATCGCCGAGGAATTCCAGCGCATCGTCGATCAGTACGTGCGTGATCATTACGGTTCCGCCGCGCAGCCGGCGGCTGCCGCGCGCTGAGCGGACGGGAAGAGCATCATGGCCAACGGGGTGCAGGGCGTGCGTGGCATGAACGACGTGCTGCCCGATGATGCGCGCCGCTGGACGTATTTCGAGGATACCGTGCAGCGCTGGCTCCATGCCTACGGTTACCGCGAAATCCGCATGCCGATACTCGAGCGCACCGAGTTGTTCGTGCGTTCGATAGGCGAAGTCACCGACATCGTCGAAAAGGAGATGTACACCTTTACCGACGAACTCAACGGCGAACAGTTGACGCTGCGACCGGAAGGCACCGCGTCCTGCGTGCGCGCGGTCATCGAGCACAACCTGCTCTACCCGGGACCGCAACGCCTGTGGTATCGCGGACCGATGTTTCGCCATGAACGGCCGCAGAAAGGGCGTTACCGCCAGTTTCACCAGGTCGGCGTCGAGGCGCTGGGATTTGCCGGACCCGACATCGATGCCGAACATGTGCTGATGTGCGCGCGCCTGTGGCGCGACCTTGGCATCACCGGCCTACGCCTGGAATTGAATTCGCTGGGATCGGCTGACGCGCGGGCGCGCTACCGGGCAAAACTGGTGGCTTACCTGGAAAAGCACGCGGCCGGTCTCGACGACGATGCGCGGCGACGCATGCACAGCAACCCGCTGCGCGTGCTCGACAGCAAGAATCCCGCGCTGCAGGGGATCATCGAGGCGGCGCCGCGACTGGCCGATGACCTGGATGACGATTCCGCCCGTGCTTTTGCCGCGCTGCAGGGGTCGCTGAATGCCGCGGGAATCGGATTCCGCGTCAATCCGCGCCTGGTACGCGGCCTGGACTATTACAATGGCACTGTTTTCGAGTGGATCACGGACCGTCTGGGGGCGCAGGGTACGGTATGCGCGGGAGGCCGTTATGACGGGCTGGTCGGGCAGATCGGCGGCAAGCCTGCTCCGGCCTGCGGTTTTGCGATGGGCGTGGAGCGCCTGCTGGCGCTGCTCGCCGAGGGCGGCACTGTCGTGCCGGAGTCCGTGGTCGATGCCTATGTCGTGCGCCAGGGCGATGCAGCCCTGGCCTATGGTGAACAGGTGGCTGAGCGCCTGCGGGACGCCGGCCTCGCGGTGATCCTGCATTGCGGTGGCGGCAGCTTCAAGTCGCAGATGAAAAAGGCGGATGGCAGCGGCGCCCGGTTTGCGGTGATCATCGGCGACGATGAAGCGCAGGCCGGCATGCTGACAGTGAAGCCGCTCAGGGCGGAGCGGGAACAGGTGCGCGTTTCCTTAACCGAAGCGTGTGAATTCATGAAAATCAGGTAAATCAATGGCTTACGATCTGGAAGAACAGGAACAGCTGGCGGCAATGAAGGCCTGGTGGGCGCAATACGGCCGACTTGTGGTGGTCGTGGTTGTCGCCGCATTGCTGACCGTGGGCGGCATACGCGGCTGGCATTATTACCGCACCTCGCAAGCCACTGCGGCCGTGGTGCTGTTCGAGCAGTTGCAGCGCGCCGAACGTGCGAGTGACCACAAGAAAGTGCGCGACATTGCCGGGCAGATGATCGACAGTTACGGCTCCACGCCGTATGCCGCACCGGCGGCGCTGGCGGCAGCGAAAAGCGCCGTCGATACCGGCGATCTGGCGGCAGCCAAGACGAGACTGCAGTGGGTGATGGACAAGGCCGGCGAGGAGGAGGTGCGCGATGTTGCCCGTTTGCGCCTGGCCCGCGTACTTTTTGATGAAAAGAACCTGCCCGAGGCGCTCAAGCTGCTCGAGGTCAAACCTGGCGACAGTTTTTCCGGCCTCTATGCGGGGCTCAGGGGTGACGTGCTGAGCGCGCAGGGCAAGCGGCAGGAAGCGCGCACTGCTTACCAGCTTGCGCTGGAGAAAAGCGATGCCGCAAGCCCGCTGCGCCAGATCACGCAGCTGAAACTCGATGCACTGGGTGAGGCGAAGTGATTTCACGTATCGCATTTCTGGCTGGAGCCGTGCTGACGCTGGCAGGTTGCCAGAGCGTATCGAACCTTTACGACGGCTGGTTCGGCGCCAAGCCCAGGCAGAAAGCGGCGGAACTGCCGCAGTTCCAGGCGCGCGCGAATGCGCGCATTGTCTGGCAGGGCAGTGTCGGGAATGCGGGCCGCGGCGCTTTTTTTCCGGCGATCAGCGGCAATACCGTATATGCCGGCGGAACTACGGGCCAGATCACCGCATTTTCAGCCAGTTCCGGCGGCAGTCAGGGGCAGTTTGATGCCGGCATGCCGCTGTCGGGCGGCATTGGCCACGGTGCGGGGCTGGTGCTGGCGGGTACCTCGAAGGGCGAAGTTCTGGCATTCGAGCCCGGAGGCAAACTGGCCTGGAAAACACAGCTGACCGGCGAAGTGCTGTCGCCGCCTGCGGGGGCTGACGGCGTGGTCGTGGTGCGTACCGGCGACGGACGGATCTACGGACTGAATGCCAATGACGGCAAGCAGCGCTGGGTCTACCAGCGTGCGCTGCCGTCACTTGCCGTGCGCAGTTATGCCGGCATCGTCGTCAATCGCGGCGCCGTTTTTGCCGGTTTTCCCGGTGGCCGCCTGGTGGCGATTGCACTACAGACCGGCAATGTCGGCTGGGAGTCCGTGGTGGCGCTGCCCAAGGGGGCGACGGAACTGGAGCGTGTCAGCGACGTGACCAGTTATCCGGTGATCGAGGGCGGTCAGATCTGCGCAGTGGCTTTTCAGGGACGGCTGGCCTGCTTCGATCCGATGCGCGGCGAGACGTTGTGGGCGAGGGATGTATCGAGCATCGCCGGGCTCGGCCTGGACGTGCGTAATGCCTACGTGACGGATGACCGTAGCGCAGTCCTGGCTTTCGACCGCCGCAACGGCGCCAGCCTGTGGAAGCAGGACAAGCTGCGCGACCGCTGGGCGAGTGCGCCGCTGGCACTGGGCCGCCATGTCATCGTCGGCGACTTCGAGGGCCAGGTGCATGTGCTGTCGAACGAAGACGGCTCGTTTGTCGCGCGCGTGGCCACCGACGGCAGCGCGATCGTGGTGCCGCCGGTGGCGCTCGATCTGTCCACGTTCCTGGTGCAGACGCGCAACGGCGGCATCTTCGCAATCAGCGTTCAATAGCAGCCGACCCCATGGCGCGCCGCCCTGCCGCGGCGGCACAGGCGACGAATCATCATGAAACCCACCGTAGTCATCGTCGGCCGTCCCAACGTCGGCAAATCGACATTGTTCAACCGGTTGACCCGCAGCCGTGAAGCAATCGTCGTGGATGCGCCGGGCATTACCCGCGACCGCCATTACGGGGAAGGGCGGGTCGGCCAGAAATCGTACCTGGTCGTGGATACCGGCGGCTTCGAGCCGGTGGCCAAGGACGGCATTTACCATCAGATGGCGCGGCAGACACGGCAGGCCGTTGACGAGGCCGATGCCGTGCTGTTCATCGTTGATGCACGCACGGGATTGACCGGCCAGGACCGCGAAATCGGCGCGGAACTGCGGCGCAGCGGCCGCAAGGTCTGGCTGATCGTCAACAAGGCGGAAGGCATGAACCACGCGGCGGCTGTCGCCGATTTTCATGCGCTGGGCATGGGCGAGCCGCTGGCCATTTCCGCCGAACACGGCGAGTACATCGGCGATCTGATGGATCTGGTGCTGGCGGATTTTCCGCAGGCGGAGCGCGAAGCGGAAGACGCCGGCGGGCATCCCAAGATCGCCATCGTCGGCCGGCCGAATGTCGGCAAATCGACGCTGGTCAATGCGCTGCTTGGCGAGGAACGCGTCGTGGTGTTCGACCAGCCCGGCACGACCCGGGATTCCATTTATATCGATTTCGAGCGCGACGGCAAGCGCTACACGCTGATCGATACCGCGGGCATGCGCAAACGCGGACAGGTCGATGAAGCCGCGGAAAAATTTTCCGTGATCAAGACGCTGCAATCGATTGCCGACGCCAACATCGTGATCCTGGTGCTGGATGCGCGACAGGAAATCGCCGAGCAGGATGCCCATATCGCCGGATTCATACTCGAGGCCGGAAGGGCGCTGGTGGTGGCCGTCAACAAGTGGGAAGGTCTTGGCGAGGCGGAGCGTGAGCAGGTCAAGCGCGATGGTGCGCGCAAGCTCAATTTCCTGAATTTCGCGCGTTTCCACTTCATTTCCGCGCTGCAGGGTCAGGGCATAGGCGCGCTGCTGCGGTCCGCGGATGCCGCCTATGCCGCGGCGATGGCGAAGTTGTCGACGCCGCGGCTGACGCGGGTGATGATGCTGGCCGCGCAGCAGCAGCAACCGCCGCGCCATGGCCTGGTGCGGCCCAAACTGCGTTATGCCCACCAGGGGGGATCCAATCCGCCGCGGATCATCATTCACGGCTCGGCACTGGAACGGGTGCCCGAAACCTATCGCCGATATCTGGAACGATTTTTCCGCGATGCGTTCAAATTGACCGGTACACCCCTTAAAGTGGAGTTCAAGTCGGGGCGCAACCCGTATGCCAGGGGCGATGCAAAACGCAGCTAACTCTATGGCCAGACGAGAAAAATTAGGCTAGAGTGATCTTTCCAATAACTACAAAGAGGTTAGTGCCATGAGCAATAAAGGGCAGCTGCTACAAGACCCGTTCCTGAACGCATTGCGCAAGGAACACATCCCCGTATCGATATACCTCGTCAACGGCATCAAGCTCCAGGGCCAGGTCGATTCCTTCGACCAGTACGTGGTGTTGCTGAAAAACACCGTGACGCAGATGGTCTACAAACACGCGATATCGACGGTGGTACCGGCGCGTGCGGTCAGTCTGGCTCCAGACGAGAGTAAAGATAAATAATTGTTTTTATTGAATATTTTTGATGTTTGAGCGCCCGGGCAGCGGCACCCGCGCGATCCTCGTGGCGCTCGATCTGGGTGAGCCGGATTACGCGGAGAGCCTGGAAGAACTGCAACTGCTGGCGCGCAGCGGCGGCGTCACCGTTCTGGCGGTGGTCCGCGGCCGGCGCGACCGTCCCGATCCCGCACTTTATGCCGGCAAGGGCAAGGTCGAGGAAATCGCGCAGGTCCAGCGCGACAGCGGCGCCGAAGTGATCATTTTCAACCATGCCCTGAGCCCGATCCAGGAACGCAACCTGGAGCGCCGGCTGTCGTGCCGGGTCATCGACCGCACCAGCCTGATCCTCGACATTTTCGCGCAGCGCGCACGCAGCCATGTCGGCAAGCTGCAGGTGGAACTCGCGCAGCTGGAGCACCTGGCGACCCGCCTGGTGCGTGGCTGGACCCACCTGGAGCGGCAGCGCGGCGGCATCGGCATGCGCGGACCCGGCGAAACGCAGCTCGAAACCGACCGCCGGCTGCTCGGAAAACGGGTCAAGGTGCTCAAGGAAAAACTGGTGCGCGTGCGTGCGCAACACGCCACCCAGCGCCGGTCCCGGTCGCGGGCCCATGTGTTTTCGGTGTCGCTGGTGGGTTATACCAATGCCGGCAAATCGACGCTGTTCAATCGCGTGACGCGGGCCGACGCCTATGCCGCCGACCAGCTGTTCGCAACGCTGGATACGACGACACGCCGTCTCGAGGGCGTCGAAGGCCAGGCGGTGGTGATATCCGATACCGTGGGTTTCATCCGGCATCTGCCGCACACCCTGGTCGAGGCATTCCAGGCGACGCTGGAAGAGACCGTGCACGCCGACCTGCTGCTGCACGTGGTCGACGCCAGCAGCCCGGATCGCGATGCGCAGATCGCCGCCGTCAACACGGTGCTGGCGGAAATCGGCGCAGACCGGCTGCCGCAGATCATGGTCTACAACAAGATCGACCGCAGCGGGGTGGAGGCACGGGTGGAGCGTGACGAGTGTGCTAGAATTTCCCGCCTCTGGTTGAGTGCGCTGACGGGCGATGGTATGGACCTGTTGCGCAAGGCCATCATGGAACACGCGCTGGAAGCGGCGCGTTCGAGCCAATCTGCTGCAGCCTGAAAATTTCTGGACCGATGACTGAAACCTCGAAGTCTGTACGCGACCGCCTGAAGGACGGCCTGGCCAGGATGCTGGCGCCGTTGCTTTCATTGAACGATCCGCAATGGGGCCGGCGCCCCGGTGGCGGCAACCAGGGTCCTCCCGACCTCGATGAAATCTGGCGCCAGCTCAATCGCCGGCTGAGCCAGTTGCTCGGCGCCAAGGGTGGCGGCAATGGTGATTCGCCGGGTGGCGGCGGACCCAGTGCGGGCGCGGTCGGCGGCGGCGCCGGCCTGCTGGTCGGCCTGGTGCTGGTGGTGTGGATCGCCAGCGGGTTCTACATCGTCAACGAGGGCCAGCGCGGCGTCGTGCTGCGCTTCGGCAAGTTTATCGACACGACCTTGCCCGGCCCGCGCTGGCACCTGCCGTATCCCGTGGAGTCGGCCGAAGTGGTTAATGTGGAGCAGGTGCGCACTGTCGAGGTCGGCTACCGCAACAACGTCAAGAGCAAGGTACTGAAGGAATCGCTGATGCTGACCGACGATGAAAACATCATCGACGTGCAGTTCGCGGTGCAATACATCCTCAAAAGCCCCAGTGATTACCTGTTCAACCATCGCGCGCCCGACGATTCGGTGCTGCAGGCCGCCGAAACGGCAATTCGCGAAATCGTCGGCCGCAGCAGCATGGACTTCGTGATATTCGAGGGCCGCGCCGATGTCGCTGCGCGTGCCCAGAAGCTGATGCAGGAAATCCTCGACCGCTACGGCACCGGCATCAACATCAGCAAGGTCACCATGCAGAACGCGCAGCCGCCGGAACAGGTGCAGGCGGCTTTTGACGATGCGGTCAAGGCCGGCCAGGATCGCGAGCGCCAGAAAAACGAGGGCGAGGCATACGCCAACGACGTGATCCCGAAGGCGCGCGGCATGGCCGCGCGCATGCTGGAAGAGGCGTCGGGTTACCGCTCCCGGGTGATCGAGCAGTCCCAGGGTGATGCTTCGCGTTTCCGCCAGGTGGTAGCGGAATATGCGAAGGCGCCACAGGTGACGCGCGACCGTCTCTACATCGATGCCATGCAGCAGATCATGAGCAATACCAGCAAAATACTGATCGACCAGAAAAGTGGCGGCAACCTGCTCTACCTGCCGCTCGACAAGCTGATGCAGATGACGGGAAGCGCTGCGGCAATGCCGTCGGCCAAGCCGGCCGAAACTGCGCCTGCCGAAGGCGGGGCGCGGGGGCGCGAAGCCTTCCGCAGCCGTGACCGGGAGGGCCGCTGATGAAACGCAGCCTTGGACCCGTGTTCATCGGCCTGGTCGCGCTGCTGCTGATCGTGTCGATGTCGATGTTTGTCGTTGACCAGCGGCAGAACGCGATCGTGTTCCGCCTGGGCGAGGTCGTTTCGATCAAGAAGGATCCCGGCCTCTATTTCAAGGTGCCGCTGCTCGACAACGTGCGGTTTTTCGACGTGCGCATACTGACGATCGACACCCCGGAACCCGAGCGTTTCCTGACCTCGGAAAAGAAAAACGTGCTGGTGGACCTGTTCGTCAAATGGCGCATTACCGATGTGCGCAACTATTACACCTCGGTGGGCGGAGACGAGCTGAATGCGCAGCGGCGGCTGCTGCAGACCATCAACGACGGGCTGCGCGCCGAATTCGGCAATCGCACGGTGCATGATGTGGTGTCGGGCGAGCGCGACAAGATCATGGAGCTGATGCGCAACAAGGCCAATGAAGACGCCACGAAGATCGGAGTGGAAGTGCTGGACGTCCGGCTCAAGCGCGTCGACCTGCCGCAGGAAGTCAGCGGTTCGGTGTACGGGCGTATGGAGGCTGAGCGCAAACGCGTGGCCAACGAGCTGCGTTCGACCGGCGCTGCCGAATCCGAGAAAATCCGCGCCGACGCCGACAAGCAGCGCGAGGTGATCCTTGCCGAGGCCTACCGTGAAGCGCAGCGCATCAAGGGTGAGGGTGATGCCAGGGCTGCGGCAAATTACGCCAAGGCGTATGAAATCAATCCCGAGTTCTACGCGTTTTACCGCAGCCTGGAAGCCTACCGGGCGAGTTTCAAGGACCGGAACGACGTGCTGGTGCTGGAGCCGAATTCGGAATTTTTCAGGTACCTGAAATCCGGCGGCAAACCCGGCGGCAAGTGACTGAGGGCCGGATGACCGGCCCCGATCATGACGGACGGACTTCTCACCGCAGTCGCCCTGATGCTGGTCATCGAAGGGCTGCTGCCTTTCCTGGCCCCCGCGGCCTGGCGCGAAACCTTTCGCAGGCTGATCGAGATGAGCGACGGCCAGTTGCGGTTCATCGGCCTGGGCTCGATGATCGCGGGCCTGATCCTGCTATTTTTCGTGCGCGGCTGAACTCGGGGCTTCTATAATGCGCGTTTGCGCTGCAACACGCGACTTTTGCCCTGCATCATGAGAACCTGGCTGCTGCCCGAATACATCGAAGACATCCTGCCGGAGGAGGCGCGCCGCATCGAGCGCCTGCGCCGGCTGATCCTCGATGATTTCGCGGTGCATGGCTACGAACTGGTCATGCCGCCACTGCTCGAGTACGTGGATTCGCTGCTGACCGGCACCGGCCACGATCTCGACCTGCAGACCTTCAAGCTGGTGGATCAGCTGTCCGGGCGCATGCTCGGGGTGCGCGCCGACATCACGCCGCAGGTGGCGCGCATCGATGCGCACCTGCTCAACCGCGGCGGCGTGACCCGCCTGTGCTACAGCGGCAGCGTGCTGCGCACACTGCCCGACGGCATGAACCGCACGCGCGAACCGCTGCAGATCGGCGCGGAACTCTACGGCCATCGCGGAATCGACAGCGACATCGAGGTGCAGCGGTTGATGCTGCGCGCGTTGCGGATCGCCGGGATGCGCGAGGTTTCCATCGACATCGGCCACGTCGGCGTATTCCGCGCACTGCTGCGCCGGGCGCGGGCGCCGCGTGAACTCGAAGGCGAACTGTTCCAGGCGATGCAGGCGAAGGATGCCTCGGCCATCGACGGACTGGCGCGCCGCTTCGACCGCACGACCCGGGCGGCGCTGGCAGTGCTGCCTCAGCTTTATGGCGGTGCGGAAGTGCTGGTGCGGGCGCGGCGGGTGTTGCCGCCGCTGCCGGAAATCCGCGCCGCATTGCGCGACCTCTCGGCGCTGTCCGTGCGCCTGGCGGACTTGGCGCAGATCCGCAGTTTTGATCTGGGCGAATTGCGCGGTTACCACTACCACAGCGGCGTGGTGTTCGCCGCCTATGCCAGCACCTCGTCCAACGCGGTGGCGCAGGGCGGCCGCTACGACGAGGTTGGCAAGGCGTTCGGGCGTGCACGCGCTGCGACCGGTTTCAGCCTGGACTTGCGCGAACTGGCGGCCACCGGCGGGACAGCCACGCCGGTGTCGCGTGTGCTGGCGCCGTACCGTCCGGGCGATCGGGCGTTGCAGCGGCGTATCGCTGCGTTGCGTGGGCGCGGTACGATTGTGGTCGAAGAGCTGCCGGGGCATGCCCGTTACCGCGGGGAACTGGGCTGCGATCGCCAACTGGTCCGCAGGCAGGGGCGCTGGACAGTCATTAAATTACATTAATGTAATTTAATAAGCCATTGATTTTATTTAATATTTTACAGACAGGAAAACACCAGTCACCATGAGCAAGAACGTCGTCGTAGTCGGCACCCAGTGGGGTGATGAAGGCAAAGGCAAAATCGTCGACTGGCTGACCGACCGCTGCCAGGGCGTGGTGCGTTTCCAGGGTGGCCACAATGCCGGTCATACGCTGGTCATCAACGGCAAAAAGACGGTGCTGCACCTGATTCCCTCCGGCATCCTGCGCGCGAAGGTGGCCTGCTACATCGGCAACGGTGTGGTGCTGTCTCCGGACGCGCTGCTCGAGGAAGTCGCCACGCTGACCGCTGCCGGCGTCGATGTGGCGGGTCGGCTGAAAATCAGTGAAGCCTGCCCGTTGATCCTGCCGTACCACGTGGCGCTGGACCGCGCCCGCGAGGCGGCCAAGGGCGCCGGCAAGATCGGCACCACGGGACGCGGCATCGGCCCGGCCTACGAAGACAAGGTGGCGCGACGGGCGATCCGCCTGCAGGATCTGTTCCACCGTGAGCGTTTTGCCGCGAAACTTGGTGAAGTGCTTGATTTCCACAATTTCGTGCTGAAGAACTATTTCCGTACCGAGATCGTTCCGTTCCAGAAAACGCTGGACGACACGATGGCCTTTGCCGAGCGCATCAAGCCGATGGTGGCCGATGTGCCGCGGCTGCTCTACGAAGCCCAGCAGCAGGGCCACAGCCTGCTGTTCGAGGGCGCGCAGGGCACACTGCTCGACGTCGACCACGGCACCTATCCCTTCGTCACCTCCAGCAACTGCGTGGCCGGCGCGGCCGCGCCCGGCGCCGGCATCGGCCCGCACAACCTGCATTACGTGCTGGGCATCACCAAGGCCTATACCACGCGGGTGGGTTCGGGGCCGTTTCCGACCGAACTTGATGACGACATCGGCCGCCAGATCGCCACCCGCGGCAACGAGGTGGGGGCGACCACCGGGCGTCCGCGGCGCTGCGGCTGGTTCGACGCAGCGGCGCTGAAGCGTTCGATCCAGATCAACGGCGTGTCAGGCCTGTGCGTGACCAAGCTCGACGTGCTCGACGGCATGGAGTCGGTGCAGATCGGTGTTGGCTACAAAATGAACGGCATTGCGCGCGACATCCTCCCGTTCGGCGCTGAACTGCTGGCCGAATGCCAGCCGGTGTACGAGGAAATGCCGGGCTGGAAAGAAAGCACGGTGGGCATCACGCGGTACGACGATCTGCCGGCGAGTGCGCGCAACTACCTCAAACGCATGGAAGCGGTCTGCGGCGTGCCGATCGATATCGTTTCCACCGGAGCGGACCGGGAACATACCATCGTTCGCCGCAATCCGTTCGACTGACAGTGTGGGGCGCGGAGTGATCGGTAACCATCACTCCGCGGCCATCACTGAACTTTGGTGCCCAGAAGAGGACTCGAACCTCCACGGTATTACCCGCCAGCACCTGAAGCTGGTGCGTCTACCAATTCCGCCATCTGGGCGAGGGCGGGATTCTAGCCCATGAAAGCACAATATTCAAATGAAAAAAGCCCGAAAATCAGCTGAGCGCGGACGCACTTCCCGCCGCGACCAGGATCCTCATCTTGAACGCGAATTCTCGCGCTATGAAAACCCGCTGCCGAGCCGTGAATTCATTCTTGCGGTGCTGACCGAAGCCGGCGTGCCGATGGAAGAATGCGATCTGGCGCGCAATCTCGACATCGGCAAGCGCGAGGCAAAACCCTTCGCCCGTCGCATCGCGGCGATGGAGCGCGACGGGCAGATCATGCGCACCCGGCGCGGAGACCTTTGTGTCGTCGAAAAACTCGATCTGATCCGAGGTCGCGTGCTGGGCCACAAGGACGGCTTCGGTTTCCTGCAGCGGGAGGATGAGGGTCCGGACCTGTTTCTCGGCCCGCGTGAAATGCAGAAGGTGCTGCACGGTGACCGGGTCATGGCGCGTATCAGCGGCATGGATCGCCGCGGTCGTCCCGAAGGCAAGATCGTCGAAGTGCTGGAACACGGGCAGACACGCTTCGTCGGCCGCCTGCACGTCGAACATGGCGTGACCTTTGTCGCTGCCGAGGACAAGCGCATCAGCCAGGATTTCGTGGTGCCGGCGGGTGAGGCGGGAAAGGCTAAACCGGGACAGATCGTCACCGTGGAAATCATCAGCCAGCCCGGCCGCCAGGCGCAGCCGCTGGCGCGTGTGGTCGAAATCCTCGGCAACTATGCCGATCCCGGCATGGAAATCGAGATCGCGCTGCGCAAACATGCGCTGCCGTGGATCTTTCCGCCGGCGGCAGAGGCGCTGTCGGCAAAACTGCCGAAGGCCGTGCGCAGCGCCGACCACAAGGGTCGCGTCGACCTGCGCGACATGGCGCTGGTGACCATCGACGGCGAGACCGCGCGCGACTTCGACGACGCGGTGTACTGTGAACTCGATGGCCAGGGTTACCGGCTGGTGGTGGCGATTGCCGACGTCAGCCATTACGTGCAGCCCGGCGATGCGCTTGACGAGGAAGCGCGCAGCCGCGGCAACTCGGTCTATTTCCCGCGGCGGGTGATCCCGATGCTGCCGGAATCGCTGTCCAACGGCCTGTGCTCGATCAATCCCGAGGTCGAGCGGCTGGCGATGGCTTGTGACATGCGCATCGACACGCACGGCAACATCAAGGGTTATAAATTCTTTCCAGCCGTCATGCGTTCGCATGCCCGGTTCACCTATACCGAAGTTGCCGCGATCCTCGAGGATACGCGTGGCGCCGCGGCACGCCGGCGCAAGGCGCTGGTGCCGCACCTCGAAGTGCTGTACCGGCTCTATCACCAGCTGGCCAAGGCGCGTTCGAAACGCGGCGCCATTGATTTCGAAACCATCGAAACGCAGATGATTTTCGATGACGGTGGCAAGATCGAGAACATAGTCCCGGTGGTGCGCAACGATGCCCACCGCGTGATCGAGGAATGCATGCTCGCCGCCAACGTCTGCGCTTCGGATTTCCTGCGCGAACACGGCCACCCCATGCTCTACCGTGTGCACGAGGGCCCGACGCCGGAGAAACTGGCGGCGCTGCGCGATTTCCTGAAGGGTTTCGGCCTGCAATTAAGCGGTGGCGATACGCCGCACGCCCTGGATTACGCGAAGTTGCTGGCGAAGGTGAAGGACCGCCCCGATGCGCAGCTGCTGCAGACGGTGATGCTGCGTTCGCTGAAACAGGCGGTGTATACGCCGAAAAACACCGGCCACTTCGGCCTGGCCTACGAGTCCTATACCCATTTCACCTCGCCGATCCGCCGCTATCCGGACCTGCTGGTGCATCGGGCAATCAAGGCTGTACTTGCCGGGAAGAAGTACGAACCCGGCGACTGGGCGGCGCTGGGGGCGCAGTGCTCGATGACCGAACGGCGCGCCGACGAGGCGACGCGCGATGTCACGGCATGGCTGAAGTGTTACTACATGCGCGATCGGGTTGGCGAAGTGTTCATGGGCAGCGTTGCCGGCGTCGCCGCATTCGGCGCCTTTGTCGCGCTGGACGGTGTTTATGTCGAAGGACTGGTGCACATTTCCGATTTGGGCAAGGATTACTTCAAGTACGATGCGGCCAAGCACGAACTGATGGGCGAGCGCACGCGCCAGCGTTACCGCCTCGGTGACCGGGTGCGGGTGAAGATCGCCAAGGTCGATTTGAACGCTGCGCGCATCGATTTTGTGCTGGCATAAAATACATAATAAAAACAAATATTTACGATATTTCACTGGCAATGAGCGAGCAGCGCCTGATCTACGGTTTCCATGCGGTCACCAGCCGCCTGCGCCAGCGCGCAGGTGCGGTGAGCGAAATTTATCTCGACGGCAGCCGCAACGACCGGCGCGCGAAAGACCTGCTGGCGCTGGCCGAGGCGCGTGGTGCGCGGGTGATGCTGGTCGACGCCAAACGGCTCGACGGCATGACCGGCCAGGCGCGGCATCAGGGCGTTGCCGCGAAGGCGGAAGCGGTGCGCATGCCGACCCACATCGAAGACGTGCTCGATGAATTGACCGAGCCGCCGCTGCTGCTGCTGCTCGACGGCGTCACCGATCCGCACAACCTCGGCGCCTGCCTGCGCGTGGCCGACGGCATGGGCGCGCATGCGGTCATTGCGCCCAAGGACCACGCGGTCGGACTCAACGCCACGGTGGCCAAGGTGGCCAGTGGCGCAGCCGACTTCGTGCCCTACATCATGGTCACCAACCTCGCGCGCACCATGCGCGAACTGAAGGAGCGCAACATCTGGCTGATCGGTGCCGATGAACGCGCCGAGCACGACCTCTACGGCGTGAAACTGCAGGGGCCGCTGGGCTGGGTGCTGGGCGCCGAAGGCGAGGGCATGCGCCGGCTGACCCGGGAGACCTGCGATGAACTGGCGCGCATCCCGATGCTGGGCAGCGTCGAAAGCCTGAACGTCTCGGTGTCGGCGGGCATCTGTCTCGCCGAAACCCGGCGACAGCGCGCCGGCAACGCGAACAGGTAGCGTTCCGGTTTGCGCCGTGTCCGCCTTCGCTGGCATGCGGCAAAACATTGCCGGTTCGGGCAGCGGGCAAGGCTCCAAGTGTGTGAATTGTCACGGCAATCACGAAAAATTCATTCTGACCGACTCGCCTGCACCGCAATAAGCGCATAGAATTACGGGGTATCGGATTGCCGTACGAATCGGGGCTGAGCCCCGACCACTTGGGGGTGGAGCGGCAACCAGCGGAACATACGGGGGTGTTTTATGGGTAAATCCGGCCAGCGGCGCGTACGTATCACTACGCCGGCGCACGCAATTTCCACTTCCACAGGCCTGCGGCCGACCGCAGTGGCGCTTGCAGTCGCCACCTGTTTCTCGGGCAGCCTCGCAATCGCCAATCCGGTCAATCCGACGGTGGTCAGCGGCAGCGCCAGCTTCGCCCAGGCTGGCAACATCCTCAACATCACCAACAGCCACAACGCCATCATCAACTGGGGCGGCTTTTCGATCGGCGTCAACGAGCTGACGAAATTCATCCAGCCCTCTGCGCTGTCCGCGGTGCTGAATCGAGTCACCGGCCAGGATCCTTCGGCCATCCTTGGCGCACTCCAGTCCAACGGCCGCGTGTTCATCATCAACCCCAACGGCATCACTTTCGGTGCCGGAGCGCAGATCGACGTCGCCGGCCTGGTGGCTTCGACGCTGAACATGTCTGACAGTGATTTTCTGGCCGGCCGCATGCGTTTCACCGACGGTGCAAACGCCGGCAATGTCGTCAACCAGGGCAGCATCACCGGCGGCAGCGTGTACATGGTCGGCAAGGCGGTGAGCAATGAAGGCCTGATCACCAGCCCCAACGGCGAAGTGGTGCTGGCGGCGGGCAACAGCGTGGAACTGGTCAATCCCGGCACGCCGAACCTGCGGGTGGAAATCGTCGCGCCCGACAATGAGGCGCGCAATCTCGGCACCATCGCAGCGGAAGCCGGTCGCATAGGCATCTACGCGGGCCTGATCAAGCAGGGCGGCCTGATCAGCGCCGACAGCGCGGTGGCCTCGGGCGGCCGCATCCTGCTCAAATCGACGAAAAGCACCACGCTGGAAGAGGGCAGCGTCACCAGCGCCAAGGGCACCAGCGGCGGCGAGATCCTCGTGCTTTCCGACATGAGCGAAGGCACGACGACCGTTGCCGGCACGCTCGATGCATCTGCGACGGTGGGGAATGGCGGTTTCGTGGAAACGTCGGCAGCCAATGTCAAAGTGGCGGACAGTGCGCGGGTGAAAACCCTCGGCGGTGCCAGCGGTCAATCCGGAAAGTGGCTGATTGATCCGAACGATTTTTACATCAGCGCCTATGGCGGCGACATCAGCGGCACGGTTCTGTCAGACAATCTCGCATATGGCGGTATCGAGATCATGTCCGATGACGGCGCATACGGCGGTAGCGGGGCGATTTATGTCAACGACAACGTGACCTGGACCAGCAGCAACACCCTGACGCTGACAGCGGTCGGCGACATCCTGTTCGGTGTTTCTTCCGGGACGGCCCTTGACGGTGCAAACGGCGGCGTGGTGCTGAATGCGGGCGGAGGCATCTATACCAACGCCTATGGCGGCAGCCTGCTCGACGTCAGGGCCGACACACTCGCCGCCACGGCGGCAAACGGCATCGGCACCAGCGCCTTTCCCCTGCGCACCGAGGTGGCCAATGCCAACCTGACCAATACTTCCGCCGGCGACATCGTCATTGCCAACAACAATCAAAGCATCAACCTGGTTGCCAACAACAGCGGCGGCATCATCGACGTGACTGCCAGCCACATCGATGTCGTCGGCAACAGCAGCGCATCCGGTGATATTTTCCTGTTTTCTCCGACGATAATGTCGATCGTCGTATCCGGCGGTGCCGTGCTGGAGAGCACCTCGGGCAACATCAACCTGCGCAGCCAGAACATCGATTTGAGCGGCGCCGGCATGGTGCGCGGCAACAACATCTTCATCGACAATGATGCCGGTGATTTGAGGGTGTTTGCCGACGGCGCCGAAGGCGGAGGCACCATCAACTCCGGAAGTTTTTCGAAGATGCAGTTGAACAACCCGGCTTCAGGCGAGGTGCTGCTGAAGAGCCGAGGTAACGTTTTCATCGATGGTCCGATTACGCTGGATCCGGCCAAGGCTGAAACCCTGCACATCGAGGCCGGCATCAGCGGCAGTTTCGGATTTGACATCGTCCAGGATGCTGCTGCCCCGGTTTCCGTGAAGAAGCTGCTTCTGGATGCTGGCACCGGCGATGTGATCCTGCCCGGTGATGTTCGAATGGGCGATGCCGACAACATGGTCGATGTGCTTTCGGGCGGGGCCGGCGAAAACTTCCGGTTCCGCAACGCCAAATCGCTGATCATCGGCGCGGTCGGCGGCGGTTTCGGTTTTGGCGGCACGGGCGTTCGTGCCGATGGCGGCGGTGCGTCGGACGTGGACATAACCGTGAACGGTGGCACGCTGACGGTCGATGCCCCGATCTTTGTTGGCGGCTCGATTGACGCCGAAGCGGAGCTGTTTGCCACCGGCAATATCGTGCTGAACTCCAGCGTCACGGCTGCCGGGGTCGAATCTGCAGGAGTTGAAATTGTGTCCACCGGGGGCAGCGTGACCGTGAATTCACCGGTCATGGTGGAGTCCTACGGCGGGGGTTGCTGCTTCTTTCTTTCAAATGCCGATATCATCGCTGCAACCGGGATCGAGATCGGCGCCCCGGGCTCAGTGCAGGTGATCTCCCCGAATAATGCCAACATCGTGATGAACACTTCCGGCGGCAACATCCTTCAGAACGGCGTGGTCAGCGTCGAGGGCGGCGAAGGTGCGGGAATTGCCTTGGTTTCCGGCGGCAATATCCTCCAGAACGGCATGGTGAGCGCCGAGGGCGGTGAGGGTGCCTCTGTTTACTTGGCGGCGGTTGCGGGAAAAATTGAACAGACCAACGGTTCGGGGTTCATACGCGCAGTACGATCGGACATTTTCGAGCCGGAAGCCCTGATTGACATTACCGCGGCATCAGGCGTCGGAACCATTGCTTCCCCGCTGCGAATGGACATGACCGGCCAGCCCGACATCAACATACGCAATACTGGAGCAAGCGGTGATATTGCTGTGTCCTTCTTCGGTGATCAGGTCCATTTTGAGATTGGCGGCGATCTGCTCGGCACATTCAACAACAATGCGTCGGGTACGTATTTCATCCGGTCCGAGGACAGCCAGATACTGATGCAGTCTGCCTTCAGGCCCAACAACAATCCGCTGCTGCCGAACCAGAATGTCGTATTGAAGACGCTGACGGGAGACATCATTATCGACGGTTATGAAGGCGCCAGCATCGTCGTGCCGGCCGGCGGCAGCGGCGGGGTGACGCTGGAGTCAGCCAGTGCCATCGATATTTATGCGCGTCCCGATCTTGCGCCGACCATAGCCGGCCAGAATGTGAAACTGAAAGCAGGCAGTATTTATGTCGGATCCGGCAGCGCGCCTGCCGTTGTCGGTGGCGACGTGGTGCTGCAATCCATTTCCGGGGGCGCCATCGATGTCGGCTCGGGGGCAACTTTCCTGACCAATGATTCGCTGAACCTGATTTCCGCGCCACACATCCAGATCGGCGATGTCGCGGCGGGTCCTCTGACCATCGTCGGTGATCTCAACCATCCCGATCTGCTGGACTTGCGCGGTTCGACAATCAGCCAGTCCGGAGGCAACCTGAGCACGCTGTTCGACGCACAGGCCGGGACGACCATCAACCTGAATCAACCGGGGCCCATGACGCTGGGCCTGCTGCAGGCCGGAAGCTCGATCAGCATTACCGCAGGCTCCATCATCGACGGCAATGCCAGCGCGAACATCGTCGCGCCGACTGCCATGCTGACGTCAACCGCCGGAGGCATAGGCAGTCTGGCCAATCCGCTGGAAACCGTGGTGGCCAGCCTGTCACTCAACGGTAATGGCGGCGATATCGGCATTATCAATGCCGGCAATCTGGTGCTGGCTGACCTTTCT
>JBFWOE010000017.1:0-33540 GCA_050250695.1 Burkholderiales bacterium | reverse complement strand
CTGGACCCGGCGCCTGCGCGCGGGCCGGAACATGGTCTACCGCAACGCCATCGAAGGCATCCCCAACACCGCGATGCTGGCCAGGGGCGGCCATGCCGAACAGAGCGACGCCGCGATCCGCGCCATGGTCGACTACATGATCGTCGCCAGCGCGCTGCCCGAATCCGCGCTGCGCGAGGCAGCGCGTTACGACAGGCTGAACATCCGCGACCGCGATTTCATCCGCCGCGACACTAACTTCGACGGCTTCCTGTCGCGCGGCGAACTCGCCGGTGACCCGCTGCTGCTTGCGCGTTACGCGCAATCCGACGCCGACCGCGACGGCCGGCTCAACGCCGCCGAATATCGCAATGCCGAAACCGCGATCTCGCGCGAACTGGCCGCGGTTGCCATCGACGACGCCGCACTCGCCGCCGCGGTGCGCAAGGCGCTCGCCGCCATCAAGGGTGTGGATTTCCAGTACGTGAAGATCGCCGTGCGTTCCGGCACGGTCACGCTGACCGGCATCGTCGGCCACGCCGACATCGCGATCCGCGCCGAGGACGCGCTGAAACGCATCGCCGGCGTCAGAAGCATCGACAACCGCCTCGTCTCCGGTGACCAGATCGGCTGGGATTGATTATAAGTATTTGTTTTTAATGATATTTTTATTCTGCGCGCAGCAGGCTGAAAAATCCCGCCGCAGCGGCGATCGAGATGTGATCAGTGCCCGGCAGCAGGTGCAGCGTAGAACGGCCCGGCGCAAACGCCGCCTGCAGTGATTCGGTCAAGGGCCGCGGCACCACGCGGTCATGTTCCGCCATCAGGATTTTCACCGGCGCGCGCACCTGCGGCGCATAACGCACCGATTCGTAACGGTCCTTCAGCAGCCAACTTACCGGCAACCACGGGTAATGATGCTGCGCAACGTTGACGATGCTGTCGTAGGGCGTGATCAGCAGCAGCTGCTCCACGTCCTTTTGCGCCGCCAGCCGCACCGCCACGCCGCTGCCGAGGCTGCGCCCCACCAGCGTCACCCGCGGATGGCGCGCGCGCACCCGCTCGTAGAGCGCCAGCGCGTCGGCGTGCAGCGCGGCTTCGCTGGGTTCGCCGCTGCTGCCGCCGTAGCCGCGGTAATGCAGCAGGTAGAGCGCGTGCTCCGGGAACGCCTGCGCGTAATCCGGCAGGTTCAGCGCCACGTCCTCGGCATTGCCGCCGAAATAGATCAGCGCGCGGGGCCCCTCGCGCTCGCGCACCGAGACCTTGAGCGTGGCGCCGTCCACCGCGAGATCGAAGGTCGTCGCGGCAGCACCGGGCACCGGGAAATAGATCAGCGAACGCTGCGCGAAATACAGGTAGCCGCACACCACCGCATAGGCGATCGCGATGCTGAGCACCAGCTGGCGCAGGTTTTTCATGGACGCCGTCGCGCCGTTCCGGCGAGCCCCGCGGATTTAACGCGGCGGCAGGATGCCGGCGCCACGGAAGGCCTGCGCCAGCGCCGTCGGCACCAGGCCCTCGATTCCGGCACGATCCTGCAATTGCTCGCACTTGCAGGCCGGGCAGGTATAGACCGGCAACGTGAACTCGACATGCAGCGCCACATCCTCCTCCGGCCGCACATCACAGGCAAAAGTGCGCGATGCGGCATCGACCTCCAGTAGGACATCACACTGGCTGCAATGGCGTTTCTTGAACAGGAATCCCTGTTTTCTGCACTCGGGCAGCCCGGTCTTGTCGCCGGCGACCTGCTCCAGCAGCCTGCGCGGAAAATCGCGGTGGATGAACTGCCGGTGTCCGCGCTCGCACACAAGCGCCGGGAAATCCGCGACGGCAATCCGCAGCACGCCTTCTTCTCCGGTGACACTGCCGATGGACTGCCGCTGCAAGGGGGTGCTGCATTGCACGCAGCTGGTTGCTTCAGCCATGACATCCTCCTCGTCATGGGACCACCGTCGTTGTCATTGTGTATTCCGGCCGTCCCGCTGCTCCCTGCACTGCAAGGCCGAGTATAACCAGTCACGCGGAATTGCCCAAACGCCGGCCTGCACGCAGAAGCGCGTCAGGCCGCGACCGCCGCACGTTCATGCCCTTCACGTGCTCCCGCTTTCAGCGTGGGCACGTCGCCCGTGCACTGGATGCGGTGCATCACGCGCCGGTAGCCGCCGTCGAACGGGTCGCGGTGATGCATGGCGATGGTTGTGGCCTCGCCATCACGCGGGCTGCACCCGCATGAGTCTCGTCCCAACCGCTGCGCTACACCATGCATCAGGCCGCGACCGCCGCACGTTCATGCCCTTCACGTGCCCCCGCTTTCAGCGTGGGCACGTCGCCCGTGCACTGGATGCGGTGCATCACGCGCCGGTAGCCGCCGTCGAACGGGTCGCGGTGATGCATGGTGATGGTTGTGGCCTCGCCATCACGCGGGCTGCGCCCGCATGAGTCTCGTCCCAACCGCTGCGCTACACCATGCATCAGGCCGCGACCGCCGCACGTTCATGCCCTTCACGTGCCCCCGCTTTCAGCGTGGGCACATCACCCGTGCACTGGATGCGGTGCATCACGCGCCGGTAGCCGCCGTCGAACGGGTCGCGGTGATGCATCACACAGCGGTTGTCCCAGATCAGGATGTCGCCGACCTGCCATTCGTGGTGCCAGGTGAATCTGTCCTGCGTCGCATGCGCCCACAGTGCATCCAGCAGCTCTTCCGACTCGGCCACGGACAGGCCGTTGATGTACGCATTGGGCCGGCGGCCGAGATACAGCGCGTTGCAGCCGGTCTCCGGATGGGTACGGATGACCGGATGGCTGGGACCGGGCGCATCGCGCACGTCAGCGACCGGCTGGAAGCCCTCGCGCAGGTCGCCGGCGCTGTTGTAGGTCATGTCGTGTTTAAGCGTTTTGCCTTCGATGCGTCTGCGCAACGCCGGATCCAGCGTCTCGAGCGCCAGGTACATGTTGGCGAAGCCGGTGTTGCCGCCCTTCGGCGGCACTTCCAGCGAATACAGTGCGCTGTACGACAGCGGCCGCTCGCGGTACGAATTGTCGGAATGCCACACCACCTCGGCGTCGCGCAGCACGCCGATCGGCACACCATTCTCCATCACGTTCGAGATCACGATCACTTCCGGGTGCGGACGCGCTCGCTCCCTGCCGGTTTTCGCCAGCGGCGCGAAATCGAGCTCGCCCAGGCGTTTGCCGAAGGCGATCAGTTCGGGATCGCTGAGCTGCTGGCCGCGGATGCGGATCACCAGGTTGTCGAGCAGCGCCCGGTAAACCTGCCTGAATGCGGCATCGTTCAACGCGCGCACGTCGCCGCAGCGCACCTCGGCGCCCAGCGCCGCCTTCATCGGGATCACGGAAACGTTCATCGACCGCTCATTTCGCCCTGGCCTGATCCGGAAACTGCGTCGCCGACAGCGTGCCGCTGGCGACGTCGTCGGGCACTTCCTCGTTGGGGAAATTCAGCTCGACCTTGTTGCCCACCGGATCGCGCATGAACATCTGGAAGCCGGCGTTGGGCACGTTCTGCTCGTCATACACGATCCCCGCCTGCTTCAGCCGCGCGCGGAACTCATGCACGCCGGTCACTGCGTACGCGGTGTGGTCGTAACCGCTGCGTTGCTCGTCGATGCCGGGCCAGTCGGGCTTGAAGCGCGACACCACGTGCACCAGCGGATGGTCGCCGCAGTAAAGCCACAGCCCCTTGTTCGGAAAATCCGGCCGCGGCCCGACCGTCAGGCCGAGACCGTCGCAGTAGAATTTTTTGATCGCCGGCAGGTCGCTTTCGCGACAGCCGATGTTGGTGTGATGTATGCCTTTGACCTGCATGTCTGCATCCTCCATGAAAACCTGCGTCACAATCCGGACGCTCGTGCTGCGAACTGTTACTTTGACACACTGCGCCGCCGATTGCCTATAGCAGAGGCCATCCGCGACAATACAAACCCGGATCCGGATCATGAAACCCGCGTTATGAAACCCGTCACCATCCGCTTGGGCGGCTACCAGAAACCCGCCTCCATCCACACCCGCGCCTGCAACCGCTTCGGCGAAGTGCTGTGCGCGAAACTCGGCGGGCGCGTCGATTTCCAGTTCGTGCCCGACGTGCTCGCGCTGGGCCGCAAATCCGGCGACCTGCCGGTGATGGTCAGCCGCGGCGAACTGTCGATGTGCTACATCTCGTCGCTGCGTTTCGCGAAATGGGTGCCGCCGCTGAAAATATTCGACTTACCATTTCTTTTCCGCGACCGCGCCGCAGCCTACCGCGCGCTCGACGGCACACTTGGCGAGCGGCTGCGCACACAGCTCCTTGAAAAATCCCCGTACCGGCTGCTCGCGTACTGGGACAACGGCTTCCGCCATTTCAGCAACAAGGTGCGGCCGATCCGCGCCCCCGCCGACTGCAAGGGCATCCGCATCCGCCACCAGATGAGCGAGCTGCAGGGCGAATCGCTGCGGCTGATGGGTTTTGAACCCATCGCCGAGGACATCAAGATCTTTTTCGAACAGATTGCCGGCGAACGTTTCCAGGCCCAGGACAACCCGCTGACCAACATCGTCAACTTCGACGTCCACAAACACCACCGCTACATCACCCTGTCCAGCCACGTCTTCGGCGTCGCCTGCCTGATGGTGAACCGCGCCGAATACGAGTCCTGGCCTGCCGACGTGCAGCAGGCGGTCAACGAAGCTGCGGCCGAGGCCACAGTGCTGCAGCGGCAGCTGGCGACGGCGGAAGATGAGGAAATGCTGAAGCGGCTGGATCCTGCGGAGAATGAGGTGGTAACGCTTACCGCAGCCGAACATCAGGCCTTTGTCGCGGCGGTGAAGCCGGTGACGGATAAATACCGGAAAGAGCTTGGGGAGGAGTGGTTTGGGTTGTTAGCCGATTAACGCATCAGCAAGAATAAATTATCCATCTACACTCCAAGCTCAGTATTCAACTCTTGCCTCCGCGAGACGTTTAAATGAACGTTGATTCTCGGTAAGAACATCATTTATTAGCCCGCTAAGTGCCGCTGTGAGACGAGATAACCCAACGACCGTGGCGTGCCCATTAGCAAAAATCTTGCGATGACCATCTGGCACATCAAGCGATTCTCTTAATTGATCGTCATTCTGCAAAGCGACGCAGAAACTATGGCACGCATTTAGTATAGATAACTCCATTCCGCGGGGGTGATTTAACCCATCATCAGAAATGTTGAATGCCAGTGAAACAATGTCATAACTTGAAAGATCAATATTTTCGGCGTCATATTTTAATGATTTCATTAGACGCGCCGCTTTTCGCATACCACCATTAGTCTTGCTATCTTTATAGTCTATCCATGCATTGTGCAAGAAAGGCGTATTTTTGAGTCTTGTCTTATTCTGAGCATCAAGAATCTGAACCCCCCTGTACATTTTCTGACCTGTTTCTGCATATTTGTTTGTGTTGTACCAGTTGGACGGAACAACATCTATTTTCCTACGTAGCGAACCACCTTCAATTGTTATTGATTTGCTGCCTGATGTATCAATTGAAGCCTCAGGAAACGCGGATTCAAGGCTTGCGATTGCCTCCGCCCGAAGATCTAAAAGATCTTGTAGGGGGTCGCCCTTGTATGGGCTCGAGGGCACTTGAGGCTTCTCCAATGTATGAAATTTATCAGTCAGAAGTAAAACATCGATGTCGCTACGCGCCTTGATATGGGTATCGTTAGTAACTGATCCTTGATATTCATATTCGCATTTTGTTGAGAGCCGATTGCGAAGTTGATTGCAAACTCGCTCGCTCTCGACGTAAGTATTTCTAGTGTATTCCGGGTCTATCGGCTGCATTGCTCCAACCACATATCGCACCGATTCGCTTTGTAAAAGATTTCTATACGCCTCATTTAACAGCTTGGCATTGGTTATGTATGGGTCAGTTCTTCGAGCAGTCAGCTTTTCCAGTCTTGTCGCCATTATCTTTTCCTCTTCAGATTAAGCGTGCCAACTGTTCTGCGGTGCTGGTCTGTGAAGTAATGCCCCATCCCTGATTTACAGTCCTCTGAAAACAAAATTTCCGAGGATCCGGAGTGTTTGCTTAAGTCAAGCTGATCCGCATCAGGATCGTTATTATATTGATACAAAAATCTGAAACCGACACCCACCTCGTGAAACAAGCTACCTGAAATACTTCTCGACCGTGAATTCTCAGTTTTCAAATGCACCAAGATTTTTGACCACGATTGCGTAATTGTTATCTCGCCTTCCCATTCGTAATTGACTGACTTTCCTTCCTTCAAAGTCGTCTGACCAGAACATGTCCACTTTCCATTGAGATCTGGAACAAGAAGAAATTTTCGAAACAAGCGAACCTTCCACAAATATCGATCAAAAAATAAATAGATAACAAGGAAAAGTGCAAATACAGGAATCGCAGTCACTGGCGGAGAACTCCAACCAGTGCTTACTTCGAGGTATGTAACCAACTGATGAATAAGATCGTTCAACAAGGGCGCGGCAGAAATAGCAGCAAAGGCAACCACAAAAAGAATCTTCTCTTTAGGGTGGCGATCTATTGAATAATCGTGCATGCGAAACCTTCTAACAAATATGGGATGAGCCAAGAATTAGATTTCGTAAGTTCGATTTCCTCATCATAACCATTTGATTTTATTGATTATTTGTAAACTCACCGCACTGCCAAGCTGCTGTTTTTATTGACGTTTTCTCGCCCTATCCGCTTTCCCATACCAATTCATGATCTGCTCCCCAGTCCAGAACGCCACGCCCTTCTGCTTGCGCAGCTTGCGGAACACGCGCTCGACGGTGTTGATCCGGTGCGGCACGCCGGAGATGTACGGATGCAGCGCGATGGCCATGATCTTGGCGCGGGTCTTGCCTTCTTCGTAGAGCCGTTCGAACTGGTCGGCGCAGCGCGATTCGAATTCGGCGGCGGCGTGGTGCTGCACCATCATCATCGCGATGTCGTTGAGTTCCAGTGAATACGGCATGCCCAGCACGTCGCCGTGCGTGGTCTTCACCGTCACCGGTTCGTCGTCGACCAGCCAGTCGGCGATGTACTTGATGCCGGCTTCGGCAAGGTAGTCCGGGGTGTAGAGCGTCTCGGTCAGGCCCGGCGACAGCCAGCCCACCGGCGCCTTGCCGGTGAATGATTTGATCTCCTTCACCGTGCGCCGGATCATCGCGCGCTGGTCCTTCTCGACATGGGTGGGCTGCTGGTCCCAGGAATGGCCGACGAATTCCCAGCCGGATTTGAGCGCCGCCGCGGCGACCTGCGGATAGTCCTTGCACACGCGGCCGTTGGTGAACAGCGAGCCGCTGATGCCGAGTTCGTCGAACATCGCCTGCAGCCGCCAGTAGCCGACGCGCATGCCGTATTCGTGCCAGGCCCAGTGCGCGACGTCGGGCAGCCGCGTGATGTGGGTGGGCGGCGGCAGCACCTGGCGCGGCATCGGCCGCGCGATGTCCCAGACTTCGACGTTGATCACCGGCCACACCACCAGGCGCACGCCGGCGGGCAGTTTCAGCGGCGGACGGTCGGTGATGGGCACATAGGGCAGGCGTTTGGCTGGCAGCATGGTCGGGTTCCGTAAAGTGGTCGATGAAGTGGTCAGTGATACTGATTATAGCCATGCGGCGTTGAGCATCCGCGAATGAAGCACTACCATCGCGGTTCACCCAACGTACCGGAAGAATCATGGACATCCTGCCCTGCATGCCGCCGATCGCGGACACCCAAGCGCCGAAAATCCCCACGCCCAGGGGCGCCTGCGACACCCATTTCCACATCTTCGGGCCTTCGGACAAATTCCCGTTCGCGCCCGAGCGCTCCTACACCCCGCCCGATGCGCCGCTGGAGAAGCTGCTGAAAATGCTGGATGCGCTGGGCATGGACTACGGCGTCGCGGTGCAGGCGCATCCCTATGCCACCGACAACCGGGTGATGCTCGATGCGGTGCAGCGCTCGAAAGGACGCCTGCGCGGCACCGCCATCGTCAAGCCCGACACCCGGCGCGACGAGATCAAGCGCATGGCCGACGTCGGCGTGAAGTCGCTGCGTTTCCACCACGTGCCGCACGGCGTGGGTTTCAGCCCGCTGGGCATGGGCTCGTTCGAGAAACTCTCGCCCATCATGGCCGACCTCGGGCTCAACGCCCAGTTCATGATGGACGCCAACGAGCTCGACAAGGTGATGCCCTACTTCAAGAACTGGAAATTGCCCATCGTGCTCGACCACATGGGCAACATCGACGCCAAACTGGGTTCTCAGCAGCCCGGCGTGCAGGCCATGTGCCGGCTGCTCGCCGAGGGCCGCATCTGGGTGAAAGTCTCCGGCGCCTACCGCATTTCCGAAAAATATCCGGACTACGAAGACGCGCGCGCGATCCACGAAGCGCTGGTGCGCGCCAATCCGGATCAGGTGATCTGGGGCACCGACTGGCCTCACCCGCGGCTGGACAAGGACATGCCCGAGGACGGGCACCTTCTCGATCTCTTCAACGAGTGGACGCCGGACGCAGCGCTGCGCAGGAAGATACTCGTCGACAATCCGAAGAAGCTCTACGGCTTCAGCTGAAACACCCTGACCCCGGATCGATGATCACGGCCTGACGGCCGCCGACATCCTCTGCGGCCGGCGGCCTGCAACATCACAATCCGATTTCGGACCAGATCCGGCGGAACAGCACTTCCTGATCGCGCAGGAAACGGTCGAACTCGGCGCCGGTTTTCAGGTTGGCGCTCCAGAAGTTGCGTCCGATTTCCTTTTGCCACTCGGGGCTGCGGTTCAGTTCCTCCAGGGCGCGCGTCCAGTAGGCCACGTGATGTTTGGCCATGCCTTTGGGGCCCACGACACCGCGCCAGTTCACGAAGTCGACTTCGACGCCGTATTCCCTGATCGTGGCCACCTCGGCCAGGCGGCCGCCGAGGCGCCGGGGCGCGATGACACACAAGGCGCGCACCCTCCCGCTGCCCAGGAAGGGGATCGCGGTGACTGCCGTGCCGCTCACGATGTCGATCTGGCCGCTGAGCATGCCCGCCACCGCCTCGCCCGCGTTGCGATACGGTATGAAACGGCCTTTCCTGACATCTGCGCCCATGGCTTTGGCAGCCATCGCGGCGGCAATATGCGTTCCGGAGCCGACGCCGGGGCCGAAGCCGAAAGCCAGCGCTCCCGGATCCTTGCGCAGGCGCTCTTTGATGTTCGCTATCGTCATCTCCGGTGCATCGGCCCGCACCATGAAAATGAAATAGTCGTCGAACAACAATGCCAGGGGGTGCAGGTCACGATGCCCCAGCAGCGCCTTGTTCATCACCGGGTTGGAAACCAGGTTCGCCGTGCCGATCGCTATGGCGTGGCCGTCGTTGTTGCGTTCGTTGAGATACTGCCAGGCCACGGAATTGCCCGCCCCCGGCTTGTTGATCACGATGACCGGCGTTTTCACGACACGCTGGCGCTCCCAGATGCGCTGCATCAGGCGCGCCGTGAGATCTATGCCGCCGCCCGCGGCGGAACCTGCAATCAGCGCCACCGGACGCGACGGCTCCCAGGCCCGGGCGCAGAGCGGAACACCCGCCGCCATCAGCCCCAGCATCAGCACGAAATATCTGCAACCCGTCAGGCAATTTTCCATGGGACCGTCCTCCTCCGAACGACTTGTTGGACGCAAGGCAGCGACTAATCGACCCGTACGCCTATGCGCTGGATGATCCTTCCCCAGCGCGAGGTCTCGCTTTTGATCAGGTTCGCAAAATCACTGCTGGTCGACGGCGAAGCGATCAGCCCTGCGGCATCAAACCGGCGCTGGACTCCCGGGTCATTCAGGATGCGGTTGATTTCGGCATTGAGCTTGCCGACAATCGCTGGGGGCGTCCCGGCCGGCGCGAGGATGCCGAACCAGGTCGTTACCACGAAACCGGGATACCCCGAGCCGGCAACCGTCGGAATGCCGGGCAGTATCTCCAGCGGTTTTTCGGTGGTCACCGCAATTGCGCGCACCCTGCCCGCCTTCACCTGCGGCGCCGTGAATACGGCGTTGCCGAACATCAGCTGCGTGTCACCACGCATGACGGCCGCCAGTCCCGGAGGCCCGCCCTTGAACGGCACATGCAGCATGCGGATACCGGCCATGTCGCTGAAAAGCTCGGTGGCAAGATGGTTGCCATTGCCGTTCCCGGCGGAGGAATAGGCGATTTTTCCGGGGCTCGCCTTCGCCAGCCTGACCAGGTCGGCCACCGACCTGGCCTGCAGCGCGGGATTGACGGCAATGACCATGGGCGACCGGGAAACCAGCGATACCGGGGCGAAGCTTTTTTGCGAGTCGTAGGGCAGCTTGCGGAAGAGTCCCGGATTGATGGACAGGTTGCCCACAAAACCGAGCAGCAGCGTATAGCCGTCAGGTTCGGACTTCGCGACGATCTCGGTGCCGATGATGCCGCTCGCACCGACCCGGTTGTCGACCACGACCGGCGGACCCCAGCGCTCCGCCAGCTTTTCACCCACGATCCGCGCGCTGGTGTCGCTGACCCCGCCGGGCGGATTCAACGCGATCATCCTGATCGGGCGCTCGGGATAACCCGCGGCAACGGCCTCACCGGCCGCAACGCCGGCCGCGATCGCCACGATCATCGCAAAAGCTGTGCGACTGAACATTCCTTGCTCCTCCTGCGTTACCTGCAATCCAGCCTTGTTCCCCGGTGCGGGGACGGCCGTTTTCTTGTCAACAAACCCTGATTTTCATGGTGTCGTGATTTTCAGCGTAAGCGTCGGGTAAATGGTTCCGGCAGTCGGTGCGGTTCAGGCGTTGACGGCGGCCCGCATCCTGCCTTCCGGCACGGGTTCCTCGGCATAACGCTTGAGCGCCGCCTCGGAAAGGACGACACCGAGTCCCGGCCCTTCGGGCAGTTCAAGATGCCCGCTGCTGAGGTCAAAACCGGGCTCGACGAGATCGCCCTTCAGCTTTTCCGGCCCGACCATCTCGGCCACGGGACATACGTGCGGATAGGCGCAGGCAAGGTGGACTTCCGCCGCAGCCTCGAGACTGGAGCACATGCCCTGGCCTATCACCAGCTTGATTCCGGCGCCCTCGCAGATATCGATGATCTTGCGCGCCTGGATGTAGCCCCCGACCTTGCTGATCTTGATCTTGACCGCATCGAAGGCGCCTGCCGCGATCACGCGATAGGCATCATCGGGCGTATGCACGCTTTCGTCGGCCAGTATGGGCACGATCCCCAGGCGCGTCAGCTTGACGCTTCCCTCCAGGTGCTCTGTGGCCACCGGCTGCTCCACGTATTCAATGCCCAGGTCACCCAGTCCGCGGATGAAGGTCAGCGCTTCCGTGTAGGTCCAGCCGGCATTGGCGTCCAGGCGGATCGCCACCTCGTCACCCACCGCTTTTCTCACCGCACGCACCCGCGCCAGGTCGAGCGCCACATTGGGCGTGCCCACCTTCACCTTCACCGTGCGGTAACCCGCCGCGGTCAGCGATGCCGCTTTTTTGGCCATGACTTCAGGCTCGTCTATGCCGATGCTGCCGGACAGTTCCAGGCGCCTGCGCACCGGTCCGCCCAGCATGCTCGCGATGGACAGGTTCCGCGCGCGACCCAGCGCATCAAACAGCGCCATCTCGACCGCGCAGCGGGCAAACAGGTTGCCGCGGCGCTCTACGGCGAATTCGGCCGAGAGAACCTCCACTGCATCCAGCTGGCGCCCGATCAATGCCGGCCCATAGACCTCCCTGATGACCGCATCCATGGTGCCGAGCGTTTCCGATGAATAACCGGCCACACCCTGGTGCGCCTCGCCGGTGCCGATGATTCCGGCATCCGTATGGATGCGCACGAGCACCGAACGCATGGCGTCGTGCACGCCGCGCGCCATCCGGTAATCGCCCTTGCTCGGGATCCTGATGCGAAACGACTCGACTTTGGTGATTTTCATGAACTCCCCTTTGCGTGCGGGCGCGCGGGTCCGGCGCCCATTTATACCAATCATTCGAATGATTGGTATGATAAAAGTATTGCCCGCGATGCGTCAACCGGCACCTCGCACCCGATAAAACAACCGATATACTGGGAGTTACGGAACAAACCTGATGTCATTCCGCAAAATGAAATCCGCCCCGTCGGCGAAAACCAGAACCGCAGACGCGGACGCCCCCCTCTACAAGGAAGTACGCCAGCGCATCCTGGAAACCCTCGCACGCGGCGACTGGAAGCCGGGGGAACAGCTGCCCAACGAAGGCGAACTTGCCAGGCGTTTCGGAGTGGCGGTATCCACGATACGCGCAGGCGTGGGGATGCTGACCGCCGCGGGCATCCTCGTCCGGCGGCAGGGAAAAGGCACGTTCGTCACCACGTATGACCGCCACGGCCCGCAATTCCGCTTTTCGAACATCTACGCCCGGAACGGCAGCAAGGTCACGACGGTCCGCGAGATCACATCGATTGCCCGCGAACGCGCCGATCATGAAACAGCCGGGCTATTGGGCCTGGATACCAGGAGCCCTCCTTATGTCCATCATGCCAAAGCCGTCCTGAAAATCGATGATCATGCCGTGGCGACGATGGAACTCATCCTGCCGTGCGCGCTCTTTCCCCGGCTGAAGAAGTCCGATCTCGAGCATACGGATGAAAACCTTTATGCGGTTTACCAGAGCCGCTTCGGGATCACCGTCCTGCGCATGGAGGAACATGTTTCAGCCTGCAGCGCCGACAGAAAAACGGCGAAAATTCTGGGGGTGCCGTCAAACCATCCCCTGCTGATGGTTGAACGCCTGGCCTATTCCTTCAACAACAGACCCGTTGAAGTCCGGCGCAGGATGTATGAAGGCCTCCGGCACTATTACCGCCATACCGACGAATCGCTCGACTGAACGCATCTCCGGGGCTGTTGCGGGCATCCGCAGGACTTCTGAATCCGCGGTTCGGGCCACCGTTCCGGATGCGGCGGCGGTCACGCGGCCGCCAGCACCGGTCCGGGTTCAAGGCCTGCCGTACTGATTTCCTGCGGGCCCGGCAGCGGCATGACCCTGTCACGCCCGGCGTGTTTGGCTTTGTACAGCTGTTCATCCGCCGCCTTGATCAGCTCCTGGGGCGAACCGTTGAGCTGCCACTGTGCGACGCCGAAACTGGCAGTCACCCGCCGGCCTATGCCGTAGTCGCCGTTCCTGACGGCCGCCTGCAGTTTCTTCGCAACCATGAGTGCATCCGGCAACGCGCAACCCGGGAGTATCGCCACGAATTCCTCACCGCCGAACCGCGCCAGCACGTCATCGGGTCGCAGGCTGTCGCGCAGCAGGATCGCCAGGATCCGCAGCACCCTGTCTCCCGCAGGGTGTCCGCAGCCATCGTTGATCTCCTTGAAATGATCCACGTCAATCATGATCAGCGAAAAAACCGGCGCATTCGAGCGTGCGCGGATCATGCGGGCTGCAAGCTGGGCATCGAATCCACGGCGATTCATCACCCCGGTCAGCGGATCGCAAAGGCTCTGCATCTCGTGGAAATGGACAATGTTTCCGGCAGTCTGGATCAGGTGATTGATGCCGTCGGCAATGACGCCGATTTCATCCTTTTTGTCGCCTTCAAGCCGCACCGAAAAATCATTGTTTTCCTTGACCTTGGCCAGGTCACGCATCACGAACGTCAACCCGTTGGTCACCCGCCTCACCGCCGCGATCGCAAACAGCATGAGCATCAATCCAATCGCAAAAAGCACCGTGACAACCACGACAATCTGCTGCCAGACCTGGTTGATCCGGGACTCGGCATGCGCCAGCAGACGGGATGATTCGAGAAGCGACGCTCTGTCCATTTTTTCAACCGCCGCAGTGCTGCCTGCCCACCATGCATCAGCCTGGAGTCCGGCCACTGCCGGATCCGCGGATTCAAGCATCTGCCGCGCAATAACGATGGTTTTCTGCACTTCCGGGGAATAAATCGTTGCCACAGCTTCGGATTTTGTTGCCCCATTCGCCATATGGTCAAAGTTGCGCAGGGAATCGTCGTAAAACAGCAGGAGCCTGTACAAAGTCTCCCTGTCCTGCGGTTCCGGCTCCCCCGATTTCAACGCAAGATAAATGACGCCGCGGATCTGGGACAGCATCGAAGCTGCGCGTTTCAGATGGATGGCGAATTCATACTGCATCCGCATCGCGATCATGCCGTGCGCCAGATGCTGGGTCATCGAGTCGTCCGATGCCTTGATGAATTCCCCGAAAAAATGGAATACCTCTTCCACGCGGGCTTCACGCATCCCGATACGCTCACGCCAGGATTTCAGCTCGGCGACGCGGCCGAAAAATTCAATGGAGGTATCGTGCATGCGATCCTCCCCGGAAAGCCCGGATTCCAGCAGGGCAAGGCGCCTGTCCAGCGTGCTGCGTATCTGCTCGAGGGGGCCGGTCCGGGAAACATCGAACGCGGTCAACTGGCCTGCCGATATGGCACGCTCCAGAGACAGCAGCCGTCCCACTTCGGAATAACGGTTGACTAATTCGAGGTGCCGGCGCGTCTCATCGAGGTTGCGCCAGACATCGAACATGCCGACACAGTGCTGCGCCGCAACACCCCAGACCGTCGCGGTCGCGATTACGCCGAAAAGCAGCAGACGGTTCCGTATTGTTGATTTGCCGTCCGCCACACAGAGCCTCCCCTCCAGAAGAATTTGCGTTCAACGTTAACGGCAGCCTTTCAGGTTTCTTGATTGCGCCGGCACAATTTTTTTCGGGGAATCACGGACGCTCAGGCATGAGACACGGCAGGCCCCAGGCAGTCGCGGGCCTTGTCGTAGCCGAGTCTGATCATCGCGTCGGCGCAGTCGAAATCCAGCGCGCCGCAGGCATCACGGGCAATGACGATCATGCGGTCCGGCGGATAGTCGGCCAGGCGGTGGCGCGCGATGGTGCTCTGCATGGCATCGAGCGCGGTGTTGGCGATGTCGTAAATCCCCCAGTCGCGGCCCACGGGTTTGCCGGCAATCTGCCTGATCGAACCGATCAGGCGTTCCAGGCTGTCGGGCAGCACTGAGGACGATGATTCCGGGGCGGCCGGCGCTTCTTCCTCCGGCTGCACCTGTGTCACCGGCCCCACCAGGTTCACCGCGATGGTGAGGTCGGTCTTGTCGCCGAAGGTCGGCGCCACCGGCACCGGATTCAGCACACCGCCGTCGACCAGGTCGGCGCCGCGGTAATGGAAAGGCGTGAAAAAAAGCGGCAGCGAGATCGAAGCGCGGATCGCATCCGACAGCCGCCCGGTGCGGAGCCAGATTTCCTTTTCAGCGACAACATCGGCGGCCACCGCGGTATAGGCGATCCGCAGATCCTCGATGCGGTGGTCGCCAACCAGTCCGGTCAGCGCGTTCATCAGCCGCTCGCCCTTGAAAAAACCGTTGCGCCCCCAGGACAGGTCGAGCAGGCGGAAGATGTCGACCCTGCTGACCGTGCGCACCCATTCCTCGAAGGCGTCGAGCCTGCCCGCCGCATAGGCACCGCCGACCAGCGCGCCCATCGAGCAGCCGGCCACCGATTCGATGTGATAGCCCTGCTCCTCCAGCCAGTGGATGACGCCGATGTGCGCAAGGCCGCGTGCGCCGCCGCTGCCGAGCACCAGGGATACCGATTTGCCGTTGCTGTCCGCCATGCCTGCCCCGATCATTGATTACCGGGGATTTTACCTGCCGCGATCAGCGGCCATCCGGTTTTCAGGATCGCGCGGCGTTGCGGACCAGCACATGCGCGCGGACCGCCATCGCCACACCACAGAACAGCGGGCCCAGCCCGAGCACCCCCATCAGCCCGCAGAGGTTGCCGGCCTGCGCGACAAAACACCCCGCCAGGATGCCGAGGGCGGTACCGGCAAAAAAACCCAGGGCACCCGCGACCAGCGTGCCCAGCGCGTAGCGCAGCAGCGGCAGTCCCCGCTTCGGTTCGGGAGCGGCACGGTACACCAGGTAATACACCGGCACGCTGATGAGGCCGATCAGCAGCGAGAGCGGGCCTATGGTCATCAGGGCGGTGAACAGGAAGCCCATCGTCTGTGCTTTGTCGTTGCCGGTGACCGGCACATCACTGCCACGGAAAACACGGGCCGGACGCGTTGCCGCGCCCGCCGCCCCGCATCATTGCTTCGTTTTCACCAGCCCCAGTTCCGTCAGGAAGGACTTCAGCTCCGCGTACTCGGCTTCCATGTACCTGAGCGTTTCCGCACTTTGTTTGTACTCGTCGGCCCAGTTGTTCTTCGCGAGTTCCTTTTTCCAGACTTCGGTCTGCGTGAGCTGTTTCAGCGCATTGTCCCAGTAATCCTTCTGCGCCGCGGTCATGCCGCCGGGGCCGACCATGCCGCGCCAGTTGGAAACGATGACGTCGGCGCCCTGCTCCTTCCAGGTCGGCGTGCTGGCGTAGATGCCGCCCAGCCGCTGCGGGGACGCAATCGCGATCAGCCGTACGCTGCCTGCCTCCACGTGTTTGCGCATCAGCCCCACCGAACCGGGCACCACGTCGACATGGCCGCCGAGCAGCGCGGTGATCGCGTTGCCGCCGGACTGGAACACCACGGTCTTCGTCTTGCGCAGGTCGATGCCGGTCGCCTTCATCGCCATCGCCACACCCTGGTGATTGGGATTGCCGAGGCTGGTGGCAACGCCGAAGCTCAGTGAACCCGGATCCTGTTTCATGCGTTCGAGCAGGTCGCGGCCGTCCTTGATCGGCGAATCGGCCTTGACGCCGACGGTGATGTATTCACCGAACAGGATCGCCAGCGGCGTCAGGTTGCTGTAGGTCAGCTTCATCCGCCCCGAGATGTGGTTGGTGAGGAGGCTTTTCGAGGCAATGGCCACGAACTGGCCGTCACCCGCGTGCTGGCTGAGGTAGCCATAGGCGATGCCGCCGCCACCGCCGGGCTTGTTGGCGACCGTCAGCGAGGTCGGCACCGCCTTCAAGTCCTGCAGGATGCGCTGGATCAGCCGCGCGGTGACGTCAGGTCCGCTGCCGGGCGCAGTGTTGACCACGATCTCGACATTCCTCTCGGGTTGCCAGCCCTGGGCCTGAGCGCCGGCGGCAAAAGCGATGGCGGCGCATGCAATCGCGGCGCGTTGCATCAGCTTGCGGCATTGCGGTTTCATGGTGTCTCCTCCCGGTCGGGATTTCATTGGTTTGCGGATGCCGGCAGCCAGGGATGATTTTTGTAATAACCCTGTTCGAAGGCCTTGATGCGGTCGGAATACTGCTGCGTGCGCGCGATGTCGTCCAGCCCTTCGAGCAGGCAGCGCTTGCGCACTTCGTGGATTTCGAATTGGTGCGCCTTGCCGGTTACGTCGGTCACGGTCTGCGCGGCGAGGTCGACGCTGATCTTCGCGCCGGGCTGATCCTGCAGCTGGCGGCGGATCGCCGCGCATTGTTCTTCGGGCAGGGTGATCGCAAGCAGGCCGTTCTTGGCACAGTTGGCGGCGAAGATGTCACCGAAGCTCGGTGCGATCACGCAACGGATGCCGAATTCATAAAGCGCATACACCGCGGTCTCGCGCGAGGAGCCGCAGCCGAAATTGCGGTCGGCGACGATGACGCCGGCCTGGTCGTAGGGCGCGGCATTGAGCATGAACTCGGTGGGCGTGCCGTCGGGTTTGAAGCGCGAGTCGTAAAAAAGAATCTCGCGGTACTTGGGGCCGCGCGGCACCTTGTTGAAACGCGTCGGGCACAGCTGGTTGGTGTCGATGTTCGCCTCGTGCATGGGCACGGCGATCGCGGTCAGGGTGGTGAATGGCTGCATGATTATAACCTGTTGATTATATTGATAAATTTACTTAATCAGCTCGCGCACGTCGGTCAGATGCCCCTTGATCGCCGCCGCTGCCGCCATCGCCGGGCTGACCAGGTGCGTGCGGCCGCCCGGGCCCTGGCGGTTGCGGAAATTGCGGTTGGAGGTCGACGCACAGCGTTCGCCCGGCTGCAGGTAATCGCCGTTGATCGCGGTGCACATCGAACAGCCGGGATCGCGCCATTCGAAACCGGCCTTGATGAATACCTGGTCCAGTCCTTCGGCTTCGGCCTGGCGCTTGACGCTCATCGAACCGGGCACCACCCAGGTCGTGACTTTGGCCTTGCCATGTTTGGCCACCTCGGCCGCGGCGCGCAGGTCCTCGATGCGCGCGTTGGTGCAGGAACCGATGAACACGCGGTCGAGCCGGATGTCCTGCATGGCGGTGCCGGGGCGCAGCGCCATGTATTCGAGCGCGGTTTCCCACTCGGCGCGCTGCTTCGCATCCTTGATGCCCGAGGGATCAGGCACCACGCCGGTGATCGGCAGCGCCTGAGCCGGATTGACGCCCCAGGTCGCGGTGGGCGCGATCTGAGCGGCATCGAGCGTGACTTCGCGGTCGAACTTCGCGCCGGCATCATTCGCCAGTGCGCGCCAGCCGTCCAGCGCCTGCTCCCAGGCCCTGCCTTTCGGTGCGTAAGGACGGCCTTCCATGTACGCATAGGTCTTGTCATCCGGCGCGACCAGGCCGACGCGGCCGCCCGCCTCGATCGACATGTTGCAGATGGTCATGCGGCCTTCCATCGACAGCGTGTTGATGGTCGAGCCGGCGTATTCCATCGCATGCCCGGTGGCGCCGTCGACGCCGATCTTCGCGATCAGCGCGAGGATCACGTCCTTGGCCGAGACGCCGAAACCGAGCTCACCGTCGATGGTGATGCGCATGGTGCCGGGTTTGCGTTGCCACAGTGTCTGCGTCGCCATCACGTGCGCGAATTCGGAAGCACCGACGCCGTAGGCGAGGCTGCCGAAGGCGCCGTGGGTGGACGTGTGCGAATCGTTGCCGATCACCATCATCCCCGGCTGGATGATGCCCTGCTCCGGCGGCACGATGTGCATGATGCCCTGATACGCGTGGTCCATGCCGAACAGCGTGACGCCGTATTTGTTCGCCATGTCCTGCAGGTCGATCACCATGTTGCGGATACCGGCATCGGGGATGCCGTTCACCCCTTTGGCGCGGCCGGTGGTCGGCACGTAATGATCGGTGAAGGCGTAAATCTGGCCGGGCCGCGCCACGCTGCGCCCGGATTTCTCCAGCGAGATGAAACCATGCAGGGTGTTTTCCTGGGCAAGCGCGACGTCGACGTACATCAGCGACTCGCCCTCGTCGGTCAGCACGTGGTGCGAATCCCACAGTTTTTCGATGATGGTTTTCGGCTTTGAAACGGACATGTAACGGTGATCCCCTGTTGAAGATTACTTGAGCAGTTCACGCACGTCGGTGAAATGGCCCTTGAGCGCGGCAGCAGCGGCCATCGCCGGACTGACGAGGTGGGTGCGCCCGCCCGGGCCCTGGCGGTTGCGGAAATTGCGGTTGGAGGTCGAGGCGCAGCGTTCGCCCGGCCGCAACTGGTCGCCGTTGATCGCGGTGCACAGCGAGCAGCCGGGATCGCGCCATTCGAAGCCGGCTGCCATGAGGATTTTGTCGAGCCCTTCCTTCTCCGCCTGCGCCTTCACCGTCTTCGACCCCGGCACCACCCATGCCGGCACCACGGCGCGGCCGCGCTTCGCGACTTCAGCCGCGGCGCGGATGTCCTCGATACGGCTGTTGGTGCAGGAGCCGATGAACACGCGGTCGATCCTGATGTCCTGCAGCGCCATGCCGGCCTGCAAGCCCATGTAATCAAGCGCCATGGTCCAGTCGCTGCGACGGCGCTCATCGGGGGCATTTCTCGGATCGGGCACATTGCCGCCCACCGTGCCGGCCATTTCCGGATTGACGCCCCAGGTCACCATTGGTTCGATCTGCGCAGCCTCCAGCGTCACCTCGCGGTCGTATTTCGCGGCAGCATCGCTCGGCAGCGCGCGCCAGTTATCCAGTGCGGCCTGCCACGCCGCGCCCTGCGGCGCGTACGGACGGCCTTCCATGTAGGCGTATGTGGTGTCGTCGGGTGCAATCATGCCGCAACGCGCGCCGGCCTCGATCGACATGTTGCACACCGTCATGCGGCCTTCCATGCTCATGCGCCCGAAGGTCGTGCCCGCGTACTCGATCGCATGGCCAACGCCGCCGCCGGCGCCTATCCTGGCGATCACCGCGAGGATGATGTCCTTGGGCGCGACGCCGAAACCGAGTTCGCCGTTGACGGTGATGCGCAGCGTTTTCGGCTTGCGCTGCCAGGTCGCCATCGTCGCCATCACGTGGGTCATGTCGGAGGCGCCGATGCCGAAGGCGATGCAGCCGAAGGCGCCGTGCGTGGAGGTGTGCGAATCAGCGCCGCAGATCAGCATGCCAGGCTGGGTGATGCCCTGCTCCGGCGGGACGATGTGCAGGATGCCCTGCGCCGGGTCGTCGAAGCCGAACAGCCGGATGCCGTGTTTCGCGGTGTTTTCGTGCTGCTTCACCACCATGTTGCGGATCTCGTCGACAGCGATGCCGGCGATGCCTTTTTCGCGGCCGCTGGTGGGCACGTAGTGGTCGGTGAAGGCGTAAACCTGATCGGGCCGTGCCACCGGCTGGTTGCGCCGCGCCAGCGCAGCGAAGGCATGCGACGAGCCTTCGTGGATCAGCGCGCGGTCGACGTAGAGCAGGATTTCGCCCTCCTCGTCGGCCACCACGTGGCGGTCCCAGATTTTCCCGAACATGGTGCTGGCGGTCATCGCGCTGTACTCCGCTTACTGTTTGATCATGCCGAGTTCGCCGAGTATCGCGCGATACGCCGCATTTTCGTCATCGAACAGCTTGCGCGTCTGCGCGCTGTCCAGGTAATTCGCCGACCAGGTGTTCTGCGCCAGCGCCTTCTTCCACGCGTCAGTCGCCACCACTTTCGCCAGCACGCCATCCCAGAACGCCACTTGTTCCGCATTCATGCCCTTCGGCCCGATCACGCCGCGCCAGGTACCCATCACCGCCTTGTAGCCGAGTTCGGTCCAGGTCGGCGTATCGGCATAGGGCCCGCCGATGCGCTGCGGCGCGAGTATTGCCAGCGCCCTGACCTTGCCCGCCTGCACCATGCGCACCACCGACGACGGGGTTCCGGTATGGGCGTCGATGTGGCCGCCGAGCAGCGCAGTCACCGCGTCGCCGCCGGAACCGAGCACCACGGCCTTCAGCTTGCGCGGATCGATGCCGCCGGCCTTGGCCACCAGCGCGAAAGACAGGTGGTTGACGCTGCCCAGGGTGGTCGGCGTCGATACCGCGAGCGCCGCCGGATCCTTGCGCAGCACTTCGATGAAGTCCCGGCCGCCCTTCAGCGGCGAATCGGCACGCACCGCGACCACGGTGTATTCACTGAACAGGTTGGCGAGCGGTGTCACGTCGCGATACTTGACCTTGCCGCGGCCGTTGATCTCATTGGCAATGATGTTGGGCGAATTGATCGCGATGAAATGCGCGTCTCCGGCATGCTGGTTGAGGTAGACCAGCGACACCGCGCCGCCGCCGCCGGGTTTGTTGACCACGGTCACCGGCACCGGAACCAGGCCGCCTTCCTGCATGATTTTCTGCAGCAGGCGGGCTGTGCGGTCGATGCCGCCGCCGGGCGTGGTCGGCACCACGATCTCGACGGGTTTTTCTGGCTGCCAGGCGAAGACGGGCGCAGACAGGGCACCGGCCAGCAAGATGCCAAGGATTGCACGCAGCATGGGTGTTCCCTCCTTCATTGCCGCAACCTCCCCCTGCCGGCGGACGGCCGCGGTGATTTACCAGCCGTTGATCAGGTCGGCGCTGGCCTTGACCTCGCCGCGCTCGACGCGATGGACGAGATCGTTCATTTTCGTGTGCAGCGGCGCCGGCACGCCGATGAAGGCGCCGCGCTCGGCGACGTAGCCGTTGATGAAATCGGTCTCGGTGCGCCGCCCCTTGAACATGTCCTGCGCCATCGACGGGCGCTGTTCGTCGGAGCGTTTTTTGGCGCCTTCGGCGAGGATGTCGGTGATGCCCTGCAGCGCATCCTTGTTGCCTTCGCCCGCGAGCGCCAGCATTTCGGCTTCCATGCCGAGCATGCGCTCCAGCGAATAACCCAGCGCCTGGCCGACGCGCACCGCCTGGGAACCGAGGCGGATCGACACCCAGCGCGGGCCCTCGGCTGCGTCGCGCTGGTTGCCCGAGAGTCCGGTCGCCGCGGACAGGCCGTTGCGCATGGAGTTGATCACCAGCTTGGACCAGCGTTCGCCCCACAGGTTGGTGGTGACCTTGGCGCTGTCGGCCGGGCGCAGCAGCGCCGCGACTTCCTCGGCGCGCGGGGTGACGCGGCCATGCGGCTCGCCGACGCGGAACACCGTGTGTTTGTCGCCGCCCAGCGGCACCGTGCGCTTGACCCGGCCCGGGGCATAAAGCTCCGCCGCAACCAGGCTGGCGATGCAGCCCAGGGTCTTGCCCCAGCCGACGATGGCGGCGATGCGTTCCTCGTTGATGCAGTTCTGCAGAGACACGCAGTAGCCGTCGGGCGCAAGGTAGGGCTTGATCAGGTGCGTCGCCCACTCGGTGTCGTACGACTTCACGCAGATGAAGGCGATGTCGACCGGGCGCTCCTTGCAGAAACGCTGCACCTCGGTGATGTGGATGGCGTTGACCTTGATGGTGTGTTCTTCCTGCGGCGTCATGCCCGAGAGGTGCAGGCCTTTTTCGCGCATGGTTTCCACATGTTCGGGCCAGGGATCGATCAGCGTGACGTCATGCCCGGCGCGGGTCATGTGGCCACCGGCAATGCCGCCGATGGCGCCGGCGCCGACTACTACGATGCGTTTACCCACGGATAGCTCCTGAAAAAAATCAACAGCAACTGCAGCCACAGAGGACACGGAGAGCACAGAGAACTTCAACAACCGGAAATTGCCCAGACTTTGCGGAATAAACGTAAGTATTTGTTTTAATTACGTTTTTATCTGTACTCTCTGTGCCCTCTGTGGCTAAATGGGTTTCAGCTTTTAAAGCTTCGCGACAATCGCTTCGGTGAAGCGTTTGGTGCCGACTTCACCACCGAGGTCGCGGGTAACGTGTTTTTTCTCGGCAAGCACCGCGGTGAGCGCGGCGTCGATGCGGTTTGCCGCGTCGTTCTCGCCGATGTGACGCAGCATCAACACGCCGGAGAGGATCATCGCCATCGGATTGGCGATGTCCTTGCCGGCGATGTCGGGCGCGGTGCCGTGCACCGCCTCGAACATCGCGCAGTCGGGACCGATGTTGGCGCCGGGTGCGACACCGAGGCCGCCGACCAGGCCGGCGGCAAGGTCGGAGACGATGTCGCCGAACAGGTTGGCGAGCAGCAGGCCGTCGAAGGTTTCGGGCTTGATCACCAGTTCCATGCACAGCGCATCGATGACGCGGGCGTCGCAGATGATCTCGGGATAGTTCTTGGCAACGTCCTGCCCCGCCTTGAGGAACAGGCCGTCGGTCAGTTTCAGGACGTTGGCCTTGTGGCCTATGGTCATCTTGCGGCGGCCGGTTTTCTTCAGGTACTCGAAGCCGTAACGCGCGGTGCGTTCGGTGGCGCCGCGGGTGATGCGCTTGATCGCCTCGGCGGTGTCCTCGTCGATCATGCGTTCGTTGCCGACGTAAAGGTCTTCGCTGTTCTCGCGGAAGATCACCAGGTCGACGTTCTGGTAACGCGAGGTGACGCCGGGGTAGTTCTTGATCGGGCGCACGTTGACGTAGAGCTGCAGCTCCTTGCGCAGTGCGATGGCGATGCTCGGATAGTCTGCGCGCCATTCCTTGCCGCCGCGCATGCGTTCGATGTAGATGCGGTAGTTGCCGCCGAACGGGGTCTGCGTCGGACCCTTCAGCGCCAGCTTGTTGCGCTCGATCGATTCGAGCACGCTCGCCGGCAGCGGCGTGCCCTGCTCCTTCTCGGCGCGCAGGCCGACCAGCACGTCCTCGAACTCCACTTTCGCGCCCGAGGCCTTGATGATGGCGCAGGTCGCGCCGACGACTTCGGGCCCGATGCCGTCGCCGGGCACCACTGTTACCTTGTTCAAAACCGGATCTCCAGAGAAATGATCAGAAAAACTCAGCTGCCGTCACCCTTGTCGCGCATCGCCTTCAATCGGGGGATGATGAAGGGCAAGGCGACCGAAATCGCCGACATCGTCAGCAGGGTCACGGTGATGGAGCTGCCGTAAAACACGTTGGTGTTGCCGCCGGAGATGGTCATGGCCTGGCGGAACGACTGCTCCATGATGCCGCCGAGAACCAGCGACAGCACCAGCGGCGCCACCGGGATGTCGATCTTGTCGAAGACGTAGCCGATGATGCCGAAGAGCAGTATCAGCCACAGGTCCATGGTGCTGCCGTTGATGGCATAGGCGCCGATCGCCGATATCGCGACGATCAACGGATAGAGGATGCCGGAAGGTATGTAGAGCAGGCGCACGAACAGCCCGATCAGCGGCAGGTTGAGGATCACCAGCATCACGTTGCCGACATACATGCTGTTGATCAGCCCCCACACCAGGTCCGGGCGGTTCTGGAACAGCAGCGGCCCCGGCTGCACGCCGTACATGATGAAGGCGCCGAGCATCACCGCGGTCGCGCCGCCGCCGGGCACGCCCAGCGTCAGCAACGGCACCAGCGCGCCGGCGGTGTCGGAGTTGTTCGCCGCCTCGGGACCGGCCACGCCCTCGATGGCGCCCCTGCCGAATTCCTCGGGATGCTTGGAGATGCGCTTCTCCGTGGTGTAGGACATGATGGAGGCAATGGTGCCGCCGGCGCCTGGCAGCACACCGATGACGAAGCCGATGATGCCGCCGCGCCAGATCGGCCCCACCGAGCGCCGCCATTCATCACGCGTCAGCCACAGCTTGCCGGTGATTTTCATGGCTTCCGGCGCGGTGCCGCGGTAGAGGCTTTCCAGCCCGCGGAACACCTCCGCCATGGCGAACAGGCCGACGACGACGACGACAAAACCGACGCCGTCCTGGAATTCCGGTATGTCCATGGTGAAACGCGCCTGGCCGCTCTGAAGGTCGATGCCTATGGTGGCAATCATCAGGCCCAGCACCGTGGCAAAAACCCCCTTGGCCGGCGAATTGCCGGTCAGCGTCGACACCGCGGTCATCGCAAACAGCATCAGCGTGAAGTATTCGGCGGGGCCGAACTTGAGCGCCATCGAGGTCAGCGGCACGGCGAACAGCGTCAGGCCGATGACGCCTATGGTGCCGGCGATGAACGAGCCGATGGCGGATACCGCCAGCGCCGCCCCTGCCCGGCCTTTCTTCGCCATTTCGTAGCCGTCGATCGAGGTCATCACCGACGCGGCCTCCCCGGGCGTACGGATCAGGATCGCGGTGGTCGAGCCGCCGTACTTGGCGCCGTAATAGATGCCGGCGAGCATGATCAGCGCCGAGGTCGGGTTCATGCCGTAGGTGATCGGGATCAGCAGCGCGATGCCCGCCGAGGGCCCGATGCCCGGCAGCACACCGATGATGGTGCCCATCAGTACGCCGAGGAAGGTGTACCAGAGGTTGATCGGCTGCGTCGCAACCGCAAAACCGTTCAGGATGTGGGTCAGCGTTTCCATGTGCACCTCAGAAGGGCAGTATGCCGCGGGCGAGTGAAACGCCGAGCAGTTTGGTGAACGCGAAATAGCTGACGACCGCGAACAGCACGCTGGTCAGGACATTCATCAGCCAGCGGCCCTTGTTGAAGAACGCGGTCATCCCCAGCAGGTAGACCGTGGTGGCGATCATGTAGCCGAGGAGTTCGAACACGGAAATGTAGGCCGCCGTCCACGCTGCAACGGCAACGACCACCCATTGCTGCGGATCCCATTTCCATGCGCCCTGCTGCGCGGACATCGCCTTTTTGCGGTCGCGCAGGATTTCGACCAGCAGCATCGCCGCCGCGATCAGCAGTCCGACTCCGAGCATCCGCGGAAACGCCTTGGGCCCGAGCGGATCGCCGAGTTCCAGGCTGGGAATCTGCGCCGTCGCCCAGAAATAGACGCCAGCCAGCAGCAGCATGCACGCGAATATGATGCGGTCGGCCATGTTGGGTATGTTCTCCTCAGGATGACAGGGACGGCTGCTGCTGCCCCGTTTATTGGCCCTGGGCGCCGCGCGGTTGTGCGGCAGCCGGGTTTTGCAGGCCAAAATCTTAACCGAGATCACTGATTCCGTGTTGCTGCAGTCTGCTTGTACTCAGGCAATCAGCCGCGCCGGTTGACGCCGGCAGGGTTTCGTTGCACGCATTGCGCGGGTATCGATGGCGCCTGGGGCCGCGTCCGAGTCCGCATTACGCAAGCCTGCGTGTTGCTGGGCGCATCTGACCGGCGGATCATCGCGCCGCGCCGGCCGACTGTTATTTTCCTGTTGACCACGGGCGCAGCGCACTGAAACAATGCGCTGCTTGATCACCCTCGGGCACCACAAATAAATAATTGTTTTTATTGAATTTTTACTGAAATGACCCAACAACTGATCGCCAGTCTGAAAACACTGCTGGGCGCGCAGGGCGTGCTCACCGATGCCACCGACCTCGAACCCTATGTGGTCGACTGGCGCGGCGTCTATCGCGGCGCTGCCGCCGCGGTCGCGCGTCCTGCGAACACGCAGCAGGTCGCCGCGGTGATGAAACTGTGCGCCGAAACGGGCACGCCGCTGGTGCCGCAGGGCGGCAACACCGGGATGTGCGGAGCATCGGTACCGGATGCGGGCGGCAGGGAAATCGTGCTGTCGCTGGCGCGGATGAACAAAATCCTCGATGTCGATCCGCTGAACAACACGCTGACCGCGGAGGCCGGCTGCGTACTGGCCAACATCCGCCAGGCTGCCGCCGATGCGGACCGTCTGTTTCCGCTGAGCCTGGGCGCCGAAGGCAGCTGCCAGATCGGCGGCAACCTGTCGACCAATGCCGGCGGCGTCAACGTGCTGCGTTACGGCAACACCCGGGACCTGGTGCTGGGGATGGAAGTCGTGCTGCCCGACGGCCGCATCTGGAACGGTCTCCGGGGCCTGCGCAAGGACAATACCGGCTACGACCTCAAGCACCTGTTCATCGGCGCCGAAGGCACGCTGGGCATCATCACCGCGGCAACGCTGAAACTGTTCCCCCGCCCCGCCGCCAGTGCCACGGCATGGATGGCGGTGCGCGACCCGGAAGCGGCGCTGCGGCTGCTGGCGCTGATGCGCCGCCACTGCAACGACCGCATCACCGCATTCGAACTGATTTCGCGGCACAGCCTGGAACTGGTGTGGAAACATGTGCCGGGCACCCGTGATCCGCTGGCCGCACCCTCGCCCTGGTACGTGCTGACCGAACTGGCGGATGCCGGCGACGAGCAGGCGCTGCGCGCCGACCTCGAACGCACGCTGGAAGCCGCGCTGGCGGAGGATCTGGTGGTCGATGTGGTGATCGCCGAAAACCGCGGCCAGGCGCAGGCACTGTGGCACATGCGCGAATCGATACCGGAAGGCGCGCGCCAGGAACCGGTGATGGTCTACCGCCACGACATCGCGGTGGCGGTCGGCCGCATCCCCGAATTCATCCGCGAAGCGCAGGCGGCCCTGGAAAAACGTTTTGCCGGTGTGCGGCTGATCTGTTTCGGCCACCTCGGCGACGGCAACCTGCATTACAACGCCTACCTGCCGGAGCGGCTGCGCAGCGATGCCGCGGCGCGCGAAGCCCACGACGTCACCGAGACGGTGTACGACATCGTGCAGCGCTACGGCGGCAGTTTCAGCGCGGAACACGGCATCGGCCTGTCCAAGGTCGCCGAACTGGCGCGTTACAAGAGCGCGGTTGAGCTTGACCTGATGCGCAGCGTCAAGCGCGCGCTGGATCCGCAGGGCCTGATGAATCCCGGCAAGGTGCTGTGATACGGCCTCAGGCGCCGGCGACGAACAGGCCGATCACGCAGAGGAAACCGGCGAACCACAGCAGCGAACGCAGCCGGTCGCGATCGTAAATGTAGGCCAGCGTGTAGCCGATGCGCAGGCCGACGAAAGTCACGGCAAGGCCGTCCACCCACGGCTGCGGCGCCTGCGCCAGGTGCGCGACGATCACCGCCGCGGCAAACAGCGGGAAAGCCTCGAAAGCATTGAGTTGCGCCCAGTAGGCGCGCTGCTGGCGGGGCCGCAACTGGTCGACGCCGGCACGCGGCATGGCATTGTCGTAGTTGCGACGCCATTTGGAGACTATGGTGGGCCAGTACGGCAGGCATCCGGCCACGAGGATCATCCAGTATGCGGTGGTCATGTGCGGTTCCGGTAAGGATGTTGGACAATGCGCGACTGAAGGGCGGAACTATCGGCCGCATTTGCGGCCCCAGTCCACGGAGGCATTATGAGCGAAAAAGTGACAAAAACCGACGATGAATGGAAAGCCCGGCTGACGCCGCAGCAGTTCCAGGTTGCGCGCCAGAAAGGCACCGAACGCGCTTTCACCGGCGAGTACTGGGACAACCACGAAAAAGGCGTCTACCGCTGCGTCTGCTGCGGCACCGAGCTGTTCCGCTCGGACACCAAGTTCGATTCGGGCACCGGCTGGCCCAGTTTCTGGAAACCTGCCGTGGACGGCAATGTCGCCACCGAGGAAGACAACGCTTTTTTCATGCGGCGCACCGAGGTCCTGTGCAGCCGCTGCGACGCCCACCTCGGGCACGTGTTCGAGGACGGGCCGCAGCCCACCGGCCTGCGCTATTGCATCAACTCGGCTTCGCTCAAGTTCAAAAAAGAGTGAACCGCGCCGCCCGCCGCGCCTTTGACCAGGCTGCAGAAGCGCTGAATTCCGCTTTCGCGCAGGCAGAGCCGTTTCCCGGACAGGAGGTGACGCCGCCGCTGCTCGCAGACGCGGTGCGCCAGTGCCTGGACATCTTCCAGGAACCGGATGCCCCGGAAGGCGAAATGCCGCCGGAAGAAATCGATGAACTCGGCACCCACGTGCTGGAGTGCCTGTCCGACATGGGTTTGTGGGCCTGGCAGCTGAAACTCGATGCCGCCCGCGTAACGATCGAAGACCTGGCCCTGGACGTCGCTCAATGGATCATTGCCCATGGCGGCCGCATCACGGTGCTTGAACCCGTAGTCAACGCCCTCGCCCGCCAGGCCAATGCCACCGCGGATCCTGAAACCCTGGGCAGCTTATACGACCGCGCCTGCAGCATCATCGCCTGCGCCGCGCCCGGACTGGCGGACGCCACCGACGACGCCGCCCGGCAGCCATGGCTGACCCTGCATTTCAACTGCGCAATCATCGCCACGCGCACGCAGCAGCCCGAACGCATGGCCGCCGCCTACGATCTGCTCGAAACGCACCTGCCGCAGCATTGCGCGGCTTTCTACGAGGAAGGGGTGCGCGAATCGCGGAAAACCGCCTATGGCGACCATGTCCGCGAGGTGATGCGTGAACGCCTCGCAAAATGGACGATCCGGCACTAAGCATGGATAATATCGACCCATGAAATTCCTGTTCGACATCTTCCCGGTGATCCTGTTTTTTGTCGCGTTCAAGCTCTACGACATCTACGCAGCCACCCTCGCCGCCATCATCGCCACCGTGCTGCAGATCGGCTTGGTCTGGTTCAAGCACCGCAAGGTCGACAACATGCAATGGACCAGCCTCGGCCTGATCGTGGTATTCGGCGGGCTCACGCTGCTGCTGCGCGACGAGTCCTTCATCAAATGGAAGCCGACCATACTGTACTGGCTGTTCAGCACGGTGCTGCTGGTCTCAGCCATCGGCTTCAGGAAAAACCTGATCAAATCCATGATCGGATCACAGATCAACGCCCCTGATCCGGTATGGAAAAAGCTGCTGGCGGGATGGATCACGTTTTTCGCGTTCATGGGCGTGCTGAACCTGTACGTGGCCTACGGCTACTCCACCGATACCTGGGTCAGCTTCAAGCTGTTCGGCGGCATCGGGCTGATGCTGCTGTTCGTGGTCGGCCAGGCCTTCATGCTGGCGCCGCACATTAAAGAAAAAGAAATCGAATGACCCAGCTGACTGCGCACCGGGAATGACGATCATCTCGGCCATCGAAGAAAGGCTCGCAGCGCTGCTACCCGAATCGATCGAAGTGCTCGATGAGTCTGCCATGCACGCCGGTCATGAAGGCGCAAAAGGCGGCGGCGGACACTACAGGCTGATCATCGTGTCACCCGCATTCGCCAACCAGCCCCTGCAGAGCCGGCATCGCATGATCTACGCCGCGCTGGGACCATTGATGCACCGGGAAATCCACGCGCTGGCGATCAAGGCCTGCGCACCGGACGAAATCTGATCATCCACAGGAGTCATAATGCATAAAACCACAATACTTGCCCTGACGCTTGCCGCCGCCGGGGCATTCGCGGCACCCGCTGCACAGGCACAGGTTGCCAAAGTCAACGGCGTGACCATTCCCCAGGCGCGCGCGGACTTCCTGCTGCGCGAAGCCATTGCCCAGGGACGCCCCGACTCGCCCGAGTTGCGTGCGGCCGTCAAGCAACGGCTCATCGAAAGCGAACTCATCGCCCAGGAAGCGGCACGCATGGGCCTGGACAAGAAAACGCCAGTAGCGGCACAGCTCGACCTCGCCCGGCAGCAGGTGCTGGTCGGCGCCTACATCAATGAAATGACCGGGCGCATCAAGCCCGACGAGGAAAGCCTCAAGGCGGCGCATGAAAGGCTCAAGGAACATCCTGCCGCCAGTGAGTACCGGGTATCGCACATCCTCGTCGGCAACGAAAAAACGGCCCGCGACCTGATCGCACAGATCAAAAACGGCGGCAGCTTCGAAAAACTGGCTGCGGAGAATTCCCGTGACGATGGCTCGAAGAACCAGGGTGGCGACCTGGGCTGGAGCGCCATGGGCAAATTCGTGCGTCCTTTTGCGGAGGCCATGGTCAAGCTGAAGAAGAGCGAACTTACGGAGCAGCCGGTGCAGTCGCAGTTCGGCTGGCACGTGATCCGCATGAACGATGTGCGCCCCCTGGGTTACGAAGCCCTCAAGCCGCAGCTGCAGCAGCTCGTGCAGCGCGAAACCCTGCAGAAAACCATCGCCGATCTCCGGGCCAAGGCCAAGGTGGAGTAACCGGCCAACACCAGGCCTAAACACCATCGACCACCAAACACTTAACGCAAAGACCCAAAGAAAACCGAAACCCTGACCTTGTTGCCTTTCTTTGCGTCTCTCTTCTTCCTTTGCGCCTTTGCGTTAACGCCTTTGTCCGGCAACCTCCAAAACCCCAACGCAAAGACAACTGAAAGACGCAAAGGAAACCCGAACCCGTTCACCTGCCTTTTTTGCTTTTCTCTGCGCCTTTCTTTTACCTTTGCGCCTTTGCGTTAACGCTTAACGCCTTTGTCCGGCAAACCCCTCAAAACCCTGGCGCAGGCAGAGGTCACTGCCTGACGGCTTCCCGGAACGGCGCTGCGAGCGGCTCGCCTATGAAAACCCCCTGGCCCGGCATCTGCACGCTTTTCCAGTAGGCCTCGATCAGCGTGTCACCCCGCAGGTAACGATCGATCAGCACCAGCGGATTCGGAAACTTCGGCTGCAGGTTGCAGGGCTCGACCACCGCGCCATAGCTGCCCGTCGCGCCGGCCTCCAGCCAGCGCAGCGCGCTCATCTGGCCGCCATGGCTGGTCAGCGCGCCGCCGAAGGAGGTCAGGTGGTCGGCCGCGGCACCGGGAACGAAGCGCAGCGTTTCCAGTCCCTCCACCCGGCTCCTGCCGGTGAAATAGAACAGCACGTCGTCAACGTCCCGCAGTTCATCCTGGCGCAGGCTGCGCACCCGCAGCCTGTCCTTTTTCTCCTGCTCGATCAGCGGATACCAGACGCTGCGCACATTGCGCGCGCCATCGGACGTCGCCAGCAGGTACGCGGTACCCCGCGGAAAAGTGGCATCGGAAGCGATGCCGCGGTCGATCAGCGCCCTGGCCTGCTCGAAGTTTGCAGCAGCAAGCAGCATGGCCGGCCGCAGTTGATGCCCGGTGAACGGCAATGATGCAGGGGAATTGTAGTAACGGCTGGGCCGGGTCGGCTTGCAGCCTTCGGCGCAGAACGCCGGATCAAAACCGAATGCGAGCGCCGCAGTGATCGACATGCACTCCACACGGTAGGGCGCCGTCCAGGCGACTGCATACGCCTCGACCTGCGGCGGCGCCTGTGCGTCGATCTGTGCCTTGAGCAGCTCAAAGCGCGCACGCGGCAGCACGTTCTCGATCGGCGTGAAACTCACCCGGATCACGTTCTCCGGCGGAATCCCGCGCCGCTCGACATAGTATTCGCCGATCTCGACGCTCAGCGGATCACGGGTGTTGATGATCACCCCCAGCTGCGTCCGGTCCAGCGCCAGCGCAGGGCCGCACAGCGCCAGCCCGGCGCACACAACAAACCACAGGACGGAACGCAACCCGGTCATCACGGAAAACCCTCGCGGCACGATAACATGCCGCCGTGACAGCGGCAGCAGGATTTGCATGTCCGTGGTCCCGCAACCCTTGAAACCCCCAACGCACAGGCGCAAAGGAAACCCTGAACCCGGTTCCTTATGCTTTTCTTTGCGCCTCTCTTCTCCCTTTGCGTCTTTGCGTTAACGCCTTTGTCCGGCAACCTCCAAAACCCCAACGCAAAGGCGCGAAGTCAACTGAGAGACGCAAAGAAAACCGAACCCGTTCAACTGCTGTTTTTGCCTTTCTCTGAGCCTCTCTTTTATCTTTGCGCCTTTGCGTTAACGCTTTTGCCTTCGCAGTGTTTTGCGTTAAAGCTTCCCACCATGCAGGCAAAAAAAATCCCGCCACAGGGCGGGACGGGTACAGCAATCGATACAGTAATCAGGCGGTGTTCTGTTTGCGGCGCCGTGCGACAAAGCCCATCAGGCCCAGGCCGAGACCCATCATCGCGTAGATCTCCGGCTCGGGGACCGGCGTGAGCGGAACCCACTTGGAGCTGGCATCAGCAGAACTGCCATATGCATAACCCTGGACATGCAGCATGAATGCGGGATCATCGAAGGGCGGATTCTGCGCCGTCGTGAAGACCGTCGTCCACTTCACCTGCTCACTGCCCTGCAAACGATTTTCCGGATTGTTGCCGGAGTTGCAGTTGCCGCCACCGTTCGGGGCACAGAACTCATTGGTGAAGTCCCAGGAAATGCTGCCCGAGCTGCTGGCGCTGGTATCGAGTTGAACTGCCTGCACACCCCAGGTTCCCGGCAGGATCGTCGATGTCGAGGGATCCGCCCGGAAGGTATTGACTTCAAGGGCGCTCACGAAAGCCCCCGTCGATCCGAACACGGTATCGAGGTTGCTGAGCTTCAGGTCGAAATCAAAGGTCAGGAAGTCGTCCGTGCGCACGGACAAATGCGCGAAAGCCGCGGATGACGCGCCACCGGGTGTCGACGTCCCGGCACCGCCATCACCGGTAAGGAATATGCCGAAATCATAATCATATGAAGTGGTCGCCGCCGCCGCAGGGTTGACTGAGACCGCCGCCAACATCAAGGCGGCGGTCAGTGCAGTCAACAACCTGGCCAGTTTCATGGCAGTATCTTAGAACGCGTAACAAAATGAAAATCTTCCCTCATCCCCACCCTTCTCCCGGAGGGAGAAGGGCTTGTCTTCCCTCTCCCTCCGGGAGAGGGACCGAGGGTGAGGGGATTTGGAAC
>JBFWOE010000016.1:0-33717 GCA_050250695.1 Burkholderiales bacterium | reverse complement strand
GGATCGCCCATGCGGCCCTTGAAGTTGCGGGTGCTGGAGGTAATGCAGACCTCGTCGGGACCGAGCACGCCCATGTGTCCGCCGCCGCAGGCGCCGCAGGTCGGCGGCGCAATCATCGCCCCCGCTTCCAGCAGCGCCTGGATCGCGCCGCTGGCTACGGTGTCACGGTAGACCGTCTGCGAGGCCGGTGTGACAATGAAGCGCACGCCCGCGGCAACACGCCGGCCTTTCACCACTTTCGCCGCCAGTTCAATGTCGTCCTGGGTGCCGTTGGCGCAGGAACCGATGTAGGCCTGGTTGATGCGCGTGCCGCGGGCTTGCCCTACCGGCTGCGAGTTGTTGACCACGCTGTCGGGCAGCGCGACCAGCGGCTCCAGCGCCGACAGGTCGACCTTGCGCACGGCGAGGTATTTCGCGTCGGCATCCGGCTTCACGGGAATGAACGGCGCCGGGTTGCGGGCGCGCATCCATTCCTCCAGCACCGCATCCGCCTCGAAGGTCGCAAATTCCGCCGACAGTTCGGCCGACATTGCGGCGATGGTCTTGCGCGCATTGATCGACAGCCCGGCGACGCCGGGTCCGCCGTATTCGACGTTCATCGTGGCATGCGCGCCGTGCACGCCGGCGATCTGCAGGAAGGCATCCTTGGCGGTGACCCCGTCCGGCAGCGCTCCGGACAACTCGTAGCGCACGGTCTCGCCACAGCGGAACCAGGTCTGCCCCTTGATTGCTGCATAGATGATGTCGGGACCGCCGACGCCGCGCGCCAGGCAATTGAACACGCCGGCGCTGCAGGTATGCGAGTCGCTGCACAGCAATACCGAACCCGGCATGGCATAACCGTAATCCGCCACCAGCTGATGGCTGATGCCCTGATTGTGACCGACATCATGAAAGCGTTTGATGCCGAACTTCTTGACGAAGGCGCGGCCGGTCACCTGCGCCGCCGCGGCCTGCTGCGTCGGCGCAGGCACGCGGTGGTCGAAGGTGACGACGATTTTCGACGGGTCGGCGACCTTGAGGATGTCGCGCCAGTTAGTCGGCAGGAAATTGTTGTCGAACAGGATCACGGTATCGACGTCGACCGTGACCACGTCGCCGGGCGTGACGGCCTTGCGCCCGCTTTTCGCGGCGAGGATCTTTTCAGCGATGGTCATGCCCATGAAATTGCTCCGCTATGGCAAGACCGTTCACCCTTCGACAGGCTCAGGGCGAACGGTCTGTGGACTGCCACACTTTCCGTTCGTATTGAGCTTGTCGAAATACGAACGCACCTTGCTGCTACTTCAACCACCACGTCAGCCGCCCTTGTACTTCTTTTCCATCTCGTCCAGCACCTTCATGCCCATCAGGTCGTTGAGATCCTCGAAGCCGACCTGCAGGTCAGTGCGCTCGACCACCTTGTTCTGGCCGACCACTTCATCCCTGAACACGTCCAGCGCATTCATCATGCCGCGCAGCGCGGCGGTGGTCAGCAGGCGCGGGTAGCTGACCGCGGCAACGCCGATGTCCTGCAGCTGCTTCGGCGACATCAACGGCGTGGTCTTGCGCGGCCGCATGCCGAGACCCATGTTGACGATCAGCGGTTTCGGCACGTTTTTGGCGACCCTGGCGATGTCTTCTTTCGACAGCAGGGCATCGGCGTACATCACGTCGGCGCCGGCCTCGGCGTAAAGGTTCAGGCGGCGGATTGCCTCGTCGACGCCATGAGGGCCCGCCGCGTCAGTGCGGGAAACGATGACAAAATCATTGTCGCGGCGCGCATCCACTGCAGCCTTCACCTTCTGCACCATTTCCTCAGCGGGGATGCAGGCCTTGCCCGCCATGTGGCCGCAGCGCTTGGGCCACACCTGGTCCTCGATCATCAGCGCCGCCATCCCCGCCTTCTCGAAGGCACGCACCACGAAGTGCACCGTCATCGCATTGCCGTAACCGGTGTCGGCGTCGGCGCGCAGCAGCAGGTCGGAGCAGTCGGCGAGGCGCCGCGCGTTGTTGAGGTTCTCCTCGAAGGTCATCACCCCGCGGTCCGGCCAGCCCATGCGGCTCTCCGATACACCCGCACCGGAAATCGAGGCCGTCTTGAATCCGGCCTGCTCGATCAGGCGCACGCTGTAGCCGTCGTAAACGCCGGGCTGAACCAGGATTTGCTTCTTGTTGTTGATGAGTTCCTTAAACTGCGCGCCTCTGCTTTTCATGTGTCCTCCGTGTTGACTCTGTGTTGAATTACTTGCGTTTGCGATTCTTTGGGTTGGATTTCGGATTGGCTTCAGCCCTCGCCGTTGCCGCGGGAAAGGGTACATAGGGATAATTGCCGCCATTGGCGCCCGCGCGCAGCTGCAGCCGGCTTTGCAGAGCGCTGCGGACATGGCCGCGCATCACCTGCTCAGCCTTGCGTGCGTCCCGTTTTTTCAGTGCCGCCAGCATCTCACGGTGCTCGCGCAGCAGCGTCGCCGGCCGGTCGGGCATCACCGTGACCACAGTGCCGACCAGGAACAGCGTTTCACGCAGCATGCGCATGGTCTTCACCAGATAGCGGTTGCGTGCCATGCGGTGAATCTGGTCGTTGATGTTGCGCTGGTATTCAATCAGCTCCTTGGGGTCACGCACGCGGCTGCTGTCGTCGATCAGCTGCTCCAGCTGGGCGATTTCGAGTTCACTGGCATGGCGCACCGCCATTACCGCGGCGGCACCTTCAAGCACCTCGCGCAAGGCATAAAGCTCGGTCACCGCCTGATCATCAAGCGTGGCGACCACCGCGCCGCGGTGGCGTTCATGCACCAGATAACCCTCGGCCTCGAGCCGGCGCATCGCGTCGCGCACGGGGGTGCGGCTGATTTTCAGCCAGTCGGTGACATGCTGTTCGCGCACCGGATCGCCGGGACGGAAATCGCCGCGGCGGATACCCTCGAGCAGCCCCTGATAGGCAACCTCGGCAAGGCTGACTCCTGCCGGAGCGGCTGCGGCCTTGCGATTCGGAGTGCTGCTGCGGGCAGGCATCGGGGGAAATCTCCTCGGCCGCCGCGGCTCCTTGAACGTTGACCGGACCGGCGGGTTGCCGTATTGTATACAATTAAATACAATTTGAGGCAAGCGGAACCGCTGCTGTGGCCAATCCGGCGCCGCAGCAACCCCCGGAAGAAAAACCATGTCCCGACCACTACCCCAGTCCAGCCGCCTGCGCGCCATGCTCAAGGAAGGCCGCACGCTGGTGAAACCAGGCGCCTACAACGCGCTGTCCGCGAAGATCATCGAAAAAGCCGGTTTCCGCTGCTGCGGCGTCACCGGCTACGGAGTTTCAGCCTCGCTGCTCGGCAAGCCCGACGTCGGCCTCATCACGCTGGACGAAATCGTGATGATCACCCGTTACATTGCCCGCGCCGTGAGAATCCCGGTGATCGCCGATGCAGACACCGGCTTCGGCAATGCCATCAACGTGATGCGCACAGTGGAGGACTTCATAGTCGCCGGCGCCGCTGCGATCCACATTGAAGATCAGGTCGCACCCAAACGCTGCGGCCATGTTGCCGGCAAGCAGATCATCCCGCTGGAGGAGATGACTGGAAAACTTCGTGCTGCCGACCATGTGCGCCGCGAACTCGACCCTGATTTTGTGCTGATTGCGCGCTGCGACGCCCGTGGCGTCACCGGCGGCAGTGTCGACGAACTGATCCGCCGCGCCAATGCCTACATCGATGCCGGTGCCGACATGATTTTCCCGGAGGCGCTGACATCTGAAGCGGAGCTTGAGCGCTGCGCTAGGGAAATCAGGGGTCCGCTGCATTTCAACCGCACCGGCGTGTCGCCGCGATTGCCGGTGTCACGTCTGAACGAACTCGGCATCGCGATGGTGTCGAACGCCACGGGCTCCCTGCGTTCATCCACAGTTGCGATGGTCGATTACTTCGCGGAGTTCGCCAAAGACGACGTTGAAGCCGTCAAACGCTTCGAGGCACGGACAAAGGATCATCCCGCCGGCAACATGCATGCCTTCATCGGTTTTTCCGACATCAAAAAACTGGAAGAAGAATTCCTGCCCGGCGCCGACGTGCTGGCCAAGTACGAAGGTTCAGTCGGCTTCCAGCCCTGACCCCGCAACACTGCTGCTTACAACAAACGAGGAGATTCCGATATGCGCATTTCATCCATCTTGCTGGTCGCCTCGGCGTTTGCCGTCCCGGGCATGGCCGCGGCCCAGAACTACCCGACCAAGCCCATCCGCATCGTCGTTGTCAGCACGCCGGGCGGCAGCGTGGACACCCTGGCGCGTACTGTCGGCCCCAAACTGGCCGAGCGCTGGAACCAGCAGGTGCTGGTGGACAACCGCCCCGGCGCCGGCGGCGCGATTGCCGCTGAAATCGTGGCGAAGTCACCGCCCGATGGCTACACGCTGATCATGGGCACCGTGGCCTCGTTCGCGACCAATGTGAGCCTGCGCAAGTCGCTGCCTTATGACCCGGTGAAGGATTTCTCGCCGATCTCGCTGGTCGCAACCCAGAACCTGATGCTGCTGATTCATCCCTCAGTGCCTGCCAAATCGGTCCGGGAACTGACGGCCATCGCGAAAAAGCAGCCCGGCGTGCTGTCTTTCGCGTCGGCTGGCAACGGCACCGGCGGACATCTCTCCGGAGAGCTTTACAAGATGCTTGCCGGTGTCGACCTGCTGCACGTGCCGTACAAGGGTGTCCAGCCCGCGCTGATCGACGTGGTCAGCGGCCAGGTGTCGATGACCTTCGCCAGCATCATTTCGGCGATGCCCCAGGTCAAGAACAACCGGCTGCGTCCGCTCGCGGTGACCGGTGCCCGGCGTTCACCGGCGGCGAAGGATCTGCCGACGATGATCGAAGCCGGCGTCAAGGGTTATGAATCAGCCACCTGGTACGGCCTGCTCGCGCCGGCCGGAACCCCGGCAGATATCGTCAACAAACTCAGCACCGAAGTGGTCGCGATTTTGAAAAGCCCGGAAATGAACGACCGGTTGTCCAAGGAAGGCGCTGATCCGGTCGGCAATACCCCCGCCGAATTTGCCCGGCACATCCAGGCCGAAATCGAAAAATGGCGCAAGGTGATCCAGGCTGCGGGCATCCGCTCAAACTGACCGATCAACCGTTCCGGCCAGCAAGAAGGGCGCAGGCCGTGGACGGCAGGGAACTCCCGATTCGCTGTTAGCAACGTGTCATCACCCGCGGCGGGAGTGCCTGCAATCGGGGCATCCGTGGAAATGCGTATGCCCCGCCTGAGGGTCTCGGACCCGCCGAAGCATTCCCGGGACTGCGGTGGCGCGGCCTGCCAAGCGGCAAGTCCGCGGTAAAATCGGGCCTAACTCCAGCCGCCGGAATCCAGATGCTTTCGCCTACTTACCGAAATATCAAGGTGCTGCGTTCCCGCGGTGACAGCAACTCGGCATACGCCCTGCTGCAATCTGCCCCTCCAGCCTCGGATGAGGATGCCTTCGAGGCGGCGATCTGTCTTTTTGTGTGCGGTGACCTGGCGTCCGTTCAGAACGTCTGCAACACCCATCCCTGGCAGCCCGGAGCGCTGCGGTCCATGGCGCATGCACTGGCCATACTGGTGACGCAGGGCGATCCGGCCGATGCCCTTGCCGTTGCGAAAAACGCAGCGAAGGACCCGGACCTGCCGCATGACGCGATGGCGGTCTATCTGATGGCTATGCAGGGCGCCGGCGCTCACGAGCAGGCTGACGCCTTTGTCCGGCAATACGTGCCCGAACCGCCGCCTGACGAAATACTGCTGCTGACCGTCATGGCCGAAATCGCCGTATCGGTCAGGGACTGGCGTAACGCCTACCGTTATGCCTCGGCCGTGATGTTCGCCGACCCGGACGATTATCGTGCCCTGCTCACGCTGAGCCGCATGAACCTTGCCGTCGGCAACCATCACGAGGCGCTCGGCAATGCGCTGCGTGCCCTCAAGGTGATGCCGGGCACCGCGCAGCCGGTCGCGCTGATGATGCGTTGCCACAACAGGCTCGGCGACTTTTACGCGGCGATCGGCGTCCGCAATGAATTGCCGTCATCCGCGCCCGTGCCCGCAGAAGTGCACACCGAACTCGGCATCGCCTACGCGGGCATCGGTGACGCAGCCAGGGCCGAAACCGCCTTCCGCGCCGCGCTGGCCGCCAATGTGCAGGCCGAAGGCGCATTGCACGGCCTCGCCAGCGTTTTTGCGGAGTCCGGGAACCATGCGCAGCTAGCCGAACTGGAAAACAGCCATCGCGAACGCATGCACGGCGACATCAAGTGCCTGTCGGTGCTCGCAAAAGCCGCACTGGCCAGGCATGACCTGGCAAGGGCCGGCGCGCTGTTCGAGGAATCGCGGATGCTGGCCGTTTCCAGGCAGAACGCCGCGGCGATCCTGCCGTGGCCGGTGCCGGACCCGCGCGTGCGGCATGATGTGGAGCAGCTGGAATTGCTGCAGCAGCGCGGTGTGCTGAGCGACAGCGGACAGCAGGCGCTGGCCGTGCTCAGGCGCCATTTCCGTCCGGGCAGCGCGCCGGATTACTGCTACGCGCCGACCGGCGCGGCCGAAGACGAGTTCCGCTCCGCCCTCACCACGGTTTTCCACTGCCCGACCGAGCCCTACACGGGAAATGCGCTCGGCAACAACGATTACGGCGACATCGAACGCCGGTATCTCGAAGGAAAACCGCCGGTGGTCGCCATCGACAATTTCCTGTCGCCGGAGGCGCTGCAGGCGCTGCGCAAATACTGCGAGGAAGCCACGGTATGGAAGCTCTCGGCCGGCGAAGGTTACCTGGGCGCCCTGCTGCCCGAAGGGTTCGCGCCACCGGTGCTGCTCGAGATCACCGAACAGCTGCGCCGCGCCATGCCTCGGGTGATCGGCGATTATCCGCTGCTGCAGGCCTGGGGATTCAAATACGACCAGCGCCTGCAGGGCATCAACATGCACGCGGATTTCGCGAAGATCAACGTCAACTTCTGGATCACGCCCGAGGACGGCTGTGCGGACAAGACTACCGGGGGCATGGTCGTCTACGACGTGCCCGCCCCGGAGAGCTGGACCTTTGCCGACTACAACATGAACCAGACCAAGATGCGCGCGTTCCTGGAAGCCAACAACGCAAAATCAATGCGCGTGCCCTTCCGCGAAAACCGCTGCGTGATCTTCGATTCCAGCCTGATCCACATCACCGACGAACTGCACTTCAGGCCCGGCTACACGAACCGCCGCATCAACGTGACGCTGCTCTACGGCCGGGCCCGCAAGATCGGGTAAGTCCTACCAGGCCACCGCTCCGCCGTCGACCGGGATGATCGCGCCGGTCATGAAGTTCGAGGCGTCGGAAGCCAGCAGCACGGCAATGCCCTTGAGATCGTCGGGGCCGCCGGTACGTTTCAGCGGAATCTCGCGCTCGATGTTTTCCTTGTTCTTCTCGTAGAGCTTCTCGTTGATCGGCGTCACGAAAAATCCCGGGCAGATCGCGTTGACCTGGATGTTGTGCTGCGCCCATTTCACAGCGAGGTCGCGGGTGAAGTTGACCAGCGCGCCCTTGCTCGCGCCGTAGGCGATCGAGTTGTAGGCCGTCGGGTTGCGCCCGACCAGCCCGGCGATCGACGCAATGTTGATGACCTTGCCGCGTTTCTGTTTGATGAACTCGCGGCCCAGCACCTGCGCGCAGAGGAAAGGTGCGGTGATGTTGAGGTCGAACACCTGCTGCCAGCGCTCCAGCGGCGTGTCTTCCGGCGGCGCCACCCAGGCGCGGCCGGCGTTGTTGACCAGCACGTCGACGCGGCCGAGTTTTTTCAGCACGTCGTTTTTCATTTTTTCAACCTGATCGGCCTTGGTCACGTCACAGCCGAGCGCCAGCGCTTTCACGCCGATTTTTTCGATCTGCCCCGCCGCCTCCTCGCAGACTTCGAGGCGCCGCGAACAGATCACGATGTTCGATCCGGCCTCGGCCAGTCCCTTCGCCATCTGCAGGCCGATGCCGGTGGCGCCGCCGGTGACCACGCTGACGCGGCCTTCGAGACTCATCAATTCCTGGATTCTGGCCATGCCTGCGCTCCATCTTCTATAAAATTATCAATAAAAACAAATACTTGGATCAATCGTCTTTGAGCAGCAGCCCGGCGATGATGTTGCGCTGGATCTCCGAGGTACCTTCGTAGATGCGCACGATGCGCGCGTCGCGGAAAGTGGTTTCGATGCCCGCCTCGCGCATGTAACCCATGCCGCCGTGGATCTGCACCGCGGCGTCGACGACTCGGCCCAGCGCCTCGGTGGCAAACAGTTTCGCGGTCGAGGCTTCCATCGTGCCGCGCGCACCGGAGAGCAGCGTATCGATCGCGCGCTGCGTCAGGCCGCGGGCGGCATCGCGCGCCACCGCCATGTCGGCGAGCATCCACTGCAGGCCCTGGTGTTCGGCGAGTTTTTTGCCGCCCTGTGTACGCGTCTTCATGTAGTCCGCGGTCTGCTCGATCAGCTTGTCCATCATGCCGCAGCAGCGCGCCGATACCGTCACCCGCCCCGCGGTCAGCGTCTTCAGCGCCTGCACATAACCCATGCCCTCGGCGCCGAGCAGGTTGTCCGCCGGCACTTCGCAATCGGTGAAGGCGAGCGGCGCCGTGGTGCAGCCGTGCATGCCCATCTTCAGTTCGTTCCTGCCGATGCTGAAACCCTTCATGCCGCGCTCGACGATGAACGCCGAGATGCCCTTGATGCCCTTGGTCTTGTCGGTGATCGCCATCACCGTGAACACCTGCGCGAGGCCGGCGTTGGTGATGTAGATCTTCTCGCCGTTCAGCACGTAACGGTCGCCCTTTTTCACCGCGGTGGTGCGCATCGCAGCCGGATCGGAACCGGCCTGCGGCTCGGTCAGCGCAAAACTGCCTATCCATTCGCCGCTCGCCATCTTCGGCAGGAATTTTTTCTTTTGCGCGGCACTGCCCAGCGCGGTGATGCCGGTGGTGCTGATGCCGGTGTGGTTTCCGATCAGCGTCGCGAATCCGTAGTTGGTGCGGCCCATCACTTCCTCGATCGCGCACTTGCCGGCGAGGTCGAGCCCGCTGCCGCCGTATTCCTCGGGGATGGTCAGCCCGAACAGGCCCATGTCGCGGGCGAGCTGTATGAGATCGTCCGGGACCGCGTCGTTTTCCTCGATCTCGCGCGAGCGCGGATCGACCTGCTCGCGCACGAACTTCGCGACTTCGTCGCACAGTTGCTGCACTTCGGAGGACATACTCATCATCGACACCCTTGAATCCAAAACCTCAACGCAAAGATCGCAAAGGACACGGCGAGACGCAAAGAAAATCAACCTTTTAACATCACGATTTACTTTTGCCCTTCTCTGCGCCTCTCTTTTATCTTTGCGCCTTTGCGTTAAAGCTTTTCCTTAAAAAATCCTGACGCAAAGGTCGCAAAGAAAGTGAAAGACGCAAAGGAAATCAAAATCTTTAAATACTTTCGCTTTCTTTTTGCACCTCTCTGCGCCTCTCTTTTTCCTTTGCGTCTTTGCGTTAAAGCCTTTCGGTCTTAGCCCTTCATCCGGATCAGCGCATCCGCCGCCTTCACACCCTGTCCCTTGGGCATGACCAGCAAGGGATTGATGTCGAGTTCACCGACATGGTCCTTCAGGTCCATCGCCAGCGCCGACAGTTTCACCAGCGTGTCGACCAGGGCATCGAGGTCTGCGGGCGGCTTGCCGCGTGCGCCGGCGAGCACCGGGTACCCTTTGATCTCTTCAACCATTTCACGCGCGATGGCCGGGGTGATGGGTGCGAGCCGGAACGACACGTCCTTCATCACCTCGGCGAATATGCCGCCCAGTCCGAACATCACCGCCGGTCCGAACAGCGCATCGTTGGTGATGCCGACAATGGCCTCGATGCCGCCGCCGACCATTTCCTGCACCAGCACGCCGTCGATGCGGGCATCGGCCTTGTACGCCCTGGCGTTTTTGAGGATTTCATCGTACGCCGCGGCAACCCCGGCGGCGTCGGCGACGTTGAGTTTCACCGCCTTGGCTTCTGTCTTGTGCGAGATGTTGGCAGACTGCACTTTCATCACCACCGGGAAGCCGATTTTCCGTGCGGCCGCCACGGCAGCATCGCGGCTGGTGGCGAGGGTCTCCTGCGTCACCGGGATGCCGTACTCGGCCAGCACCTGCTTCGCCGCGTATTCGGCGACGTCGCCTGTCTTGCCCTTGAGCATGGCCAGAGCCGCCGGTTTATGGATCACCGGAGGCTCGTCGTTCTTCTGCACCTCGTTGCGGCGACGGGCTTCCGCATACCAGGACACCGCGGCCAGCGCGCGGCCGCAGCGCACCGGCGACTTGTAGTGCGGGATCAGCGCAGCGTCGAGTGCGCCATACGCTTCCGGCGCAACCACGTCGCGCGCGCTCCACGAAATGAAGATCGGCTTGTCGGTCTTCGCCGCGACGGCGACGATTTCGGAGGCCACCTTCTGCGCGATCTCGCCCTGCAGCGAAGCGTTGATCATCGCGATGCAGTCGACACCGGGATCGTCATTGATCGCCTGCAGCGTGCGGTTGATGAGCGTGAGATCGTTGAAGATCGCCGCGGTGACGTCCACCGGATTGCCCACCGAACCGAACGAGGGCACGAATTCCCTGAGCTTGGCCACGGTCTCCGGCGCCAGCTGTGCCATCTGCATGCCGCGGGCGACGATCTCGTCGGTCATCAGGATGCCGGCGCCGCCGGAAATGGTGATGATCGCCAGCCGGTTGCCCCTGGGCAGGCGTTTGCCGCGCAGCGCGCGGCCATAATCGACCAGGTCCTGGATATCCTCGACCTGGATGATGCCCTTCTGGCGGAACGCCGCCTTGTACAGCGCCATCGCGCCGCCGAGGTTGGCGGTGTGCGAAGCCGCGGCCTTCTGTCCCTGCTCGGTGTTGCCGACCTTCCACATCAGGATGGGTTTGCCGGCGGCGAGCGCCTTGTCGCCGGTGGCGAGGATGCGCCGCGCGTCCTTCACGCCCTCGATGTAGGTGCCGATGATCTCGGTCTTCGGGTCACGGATGAAGTAGTCCATGAAATCCAGCGTCGACACGCCGATCTCGTTGCCGGTGGTGACCATCTGGCGGAACGGCAGGCCGCCGTCCAGCGAGGACAGGTTCATCACCGAGAAGCCGAAGCCGCCGGACTGCGACACCATGCTCACCGAGCCGCCGTCGTAGTTCGCGTTGAATACCGAACCGAATCCGGCATACACCGCGTCGGCGGCGTTGATCATGCCCTGGCAGTTGGGACCGATGACGCCGATGTCGTACTGCAGCGCGATTTCGGCGAGTTTCTGCTGCGCCGCTACGCCGGCACCACCCATTTCCGAAAACCCCGAACTGAAAATGATCACGTACGGCACGCCCTTTTTGCCGCAGGCCGTCAGCATGTCGGGCACGCGCGAGGCGTTGACCAGGATCAGCGCCAGTTCCGGCGCCTCCGGCAGCGCTTCCAGCGAAGGCCAGCATTTGACGCCGGAAATTTCCTGGTATTTTGGATTGACCGGATAGAGCTTGCCCTTGTAGCCGTGGCTCAACAGGTGTTTGAGCGGCTGGCCGCTGATGGTGACCAGGTCCTGTGATGCGCCGATGATGGCAATGGATTGCGGATTGAAAAAACGCTGGATGTCGGTGCGCATTGGCGATGGTTGATGTTCGATGGTCGGTGATGCGGGGAAGGCGCAGATTATACGCCGCGGGTCGCTGCGGACTGCGTGCTATGATCTTTTGCAACCGCAACAAGACCGGATTATGAACACTGCAGCAAGCACCGTTTTGCCGCCGCGCAACTTCCGCGACGTGTGGCTGATTTCCGCCGGTCACGGCCTGACCCACTGGTATCCCGCGACCTTCTACGTGCTGCTGCCGCTGATCGGCAAGGAGCTCGGTCTCTCCTATACGCAGATCGGTTTCCTGATGAGCGCACAGCACCTCGCCGGCGCGATTTCCAACCTGCCCGGCGGCATGCTGGTCGACGCCATCGGCAAGAAGGGTTACCTGCTGGCCGTCTCGCTGTTCTGGGTCGGTGTGCCGTATGCGCTGATGAGCCTGACTCACAGCATGTGGATGCTGGTGCTGTGCCTGATGCTGGTCGGCATCGGCAACAACCTGTGGCATCCGGCGGCAATCCCGACACTGGCCCACCGCTACCCGCAACGCAAGGGCCTGGTGCTGTCCTTCCACGGCATGGGCGGCAACATCGGCGAGGCACTGGCACCGCTCGCCGCCGGCACGCTGCTTGCCTGGTTCAGCTGGCGCACCGTGGTCGTCATCAATGTCATCCCCGGGCTGGTGATGGCGATACTGATCGTGGTGCTGGTCGGCGCGCTGGCGACGGCACGCGCGCAGGATGACGGCGACGTCAATGCCGGCGCGGTCGAATCAAAATGGAGCATGGGCCAGTACCTGCGCGACCTCGTCGGCCTGCTGCGCGACCGCACCCTGATGCTGATCTGCATCAGCGCCGGCTTCCGCACTCTGACCCAGGTCGGCCTGCTGGTGTTCCTGCCGGTGTACCTCGCCTATGAACAGGGCTACTCGCCGCTGGCGGTGGGCGTGTGCATGACGGTGATGCAGGTCGCGGGCCTGATCGCGGGACCGATCGGCGGCCACCTCTCCGACACCATGGGCCGCAAGAAAGTCATCATGTCGAGCATGCTGCTCTCGGGCGTCACCATCATCGGCATGGTGCTCGCGGGACAATCCTTCGCCTTCATCATCTTCGTCGCGCTGATCGGCTTCTTCATGTACGCGATGCGCCCGGTGATGCAGGCCTGGGCGGTGGAGAACACGCCGAAGCGGCTCGCCGGCACCGGCGTCGGCCTGCAGTTCACGATACTTGCCATCGGCGGCAGCATCGCGCCGGCGCTGTTCGGCATGATCGCCGACGCCTGGAACATCTACGCCGCGTTCTATTTCCTCGCCGCCACCATCATCCTCGCCAACGTGCTGGTGGTGTTCGTGCCGCGCACGGAATCCGCAAAGGCAGCATGATTACCGCCTGGCAACCATCGCATGAAATCGAACTGATTGCCGGCACCCCGGCGGGCGGCGGCCAGGACAGGCCTGCGCGCGCGCTGATCGCCATCCTCGAAGCGCACCGGCTGCTCGGGCAGCCGGCAAAACTCACCAACATCCCGGGCAAGGGCGGCGGCAACGGCTGGGCGCAATTGCGCAAGCACGACGGTGATCCGCATGTGCTTGCGATCAACTCGCCGACCATCATCACCAACAAACAGCTCGGCGTGGCGGATTTCGACCATGCCGAGCTGACGCCGCTGGCCAATCTCTACACCGAGTACATCGCGTTTGTGGTGCGCGCCGATTCGCCCATCCGTACCGGCGCAGATTTCATGGCAAGACTGAAGGCCGACACGGCCGGCTGCCGCATTGCACTAGCCACCGCCATCGGCAACATCAACCACATGGCATTGGCACAGGTGACCGCACATGCCGGCGGCGACATCGGGGCGCTGCAGATCAACGTATTCGATTCGGCGCTGTATGCCGTGGCCGACGTCATCGCGCAGCGCGCCGAGGTCGGCGCCATCACCGCGGTCAGCGCCGTCAAGGCCATCGAGGCCGGGGAAGTACGCGCCTTTGCCGTATCCGCGCCGCAGCGCCTGCCGCGGCTCTATGCCGGTGTGCCGACCTGGACCGAGCAGGGTGTCGATTGCGTCATCGGCACCTGGCGCGGCGTCATCGGCGCCGCCGGACTGACCCCGCAACAGATAGCCTACTGGGAGGAGGCATTGCGCGCGGCAACGAACACGGCCGAGTGGAACGCCGCGCTTGCGGAAAAATACTGGGCGAACACCTATCTCAGCGGCAGCGAACTGCGCATGTTCCTCGCCCGCGAACGCGAAGTCATGGGCAAGCTGCTGCGCGACCTCGGGCTGGGCGTCGCCTGACGCCCGCCATCAGTCGACGCGCGCGCCCGACTCCTTCACCACTTTCGCCCATTTCGTGACTTCCTCCCTGAGGAAGACCACGAGTTCCCCGGGCGAGCTGGTGCGCGGCTCCACCCCGAGATCAGTCAGGCGTTTGCGGATATCCGGCGCCTTGAGTATGCGCCCGACTTCGGCATTGATGTTACCGACAACGGCAGACGGCAGACCGGCCGGTCCGACCAGGCCGTTCCAGCCGACAGCCTCATAACCCGGCACCCCCGCTTCGGCGATCGTCGGCACGTCCGGCAACGCCGGCATGCGACCCGCACTGCTGACTCCCAGCGCGCGCAATTTGCCCTGCTGCACCGGAGGCACTCCGGACGGCGCAGTGGCAAACGTCAGCGACACGTGACCCGCGAGCAGATCGGTCATCGCCGGCGCGGCCCCCTTGTACGGCACATGCACGATGTTGACGCCGGTCCTCATCTTGAACAGCTCCGCTGTCAGGTGCGGTGCGCTGCCGTTGCCCGCGGAACTGTAGTGCAGCTGGTCCGGGCGCTGTTTTGCGAAGGCAATGAATTCCCTGACCGACTTCACCGGCAGCGACGGATGCACCACCAGCACATTCGCCACCTGCGCCAACAGCGAGATTGAAGTGAAATCCTTCAGCGGATCGTACGACAGCCTGGCATAAAGGCTGGGATTGACGGTATGCACCGTCGATGCCGAAAGCAGCGTGTAACCGTCAGCCGGCGCACGCACCACCGCCTCGGCGCCGATGTTGCCGCTGCCGCCGGCACGGTTGTCGATGATCACCTGCTGACGCCAGGTTTCGGTCAGCTTCTGGCCGATGATGCGGGTCAGTATGTCGGTCACCCCGCCGGGCGGATACGGCACGACGATGCGCACCGGTTTTACCGGATAGGACTGCGCTGCGACCGGCTGCGCGATACACAGGCCAGTCATAACCAAACCGAAAGCCGTAACAAGGACGTGCTGCAAGCATGCTTTTTTCATATCCGGTCTCCCCCCTGTATCATCGATGCATGTTAGGCGAGCGCCTTCAGGCGCGTCAACCAAATCCGCAACTGGCAGCGCGTATCCGACAAGGAGAACCATTTGAATACCTGGCAACACAAACTCGGCATGATCGTGCCCTCATGGAACACCGTCATGGAATACGAGGCCCAGCGCATGGCCGGCGGCGGAATCTCGGTGCATACCCAGCGCATCTCGCACACCGCGGACACCGAAGAAAACCTGATGTGGATGGGCACGCAGGTGCCTGAAGCCGCAAAGCTGCTTGCACATGCCAAAGTCGGCGTGATCTGTTACGGCTGCACCGCCGGCGGCTTCATCAAGGGGCCGCAGTATGACCGTGACATGAATGAACAGATCATGGCGGCCACGGGCATCCCGGGAGCCACGTCAGCCTCCGCGATTGCGGATGCGCTCGGTGCCGTTGGCGCAACCCGCATCAGCGTGGCCACCGCCTACGAGCCATGGCTCAATGTCAAAACACGGCAGTACCTGGAGGCCGCCGGCTTCACGGTGCTTGCCATCGAAGGTTTCGGCACCCAGGCGCATGCCGCGGTCACACCCGACCGTGTCGCCGCGCTCGCAAAAAAAGTCGATCGCCCGGAAGCCGAAGCCGTTTTTATCGGCTGCTCCAACCTGCGCACGCTCGAAATCATCGAAGCTCTGGAGCAGGATCTGGGCAAACCCGTGGTCACCAGCAACCAGGCATCGATGTGGCGCATGCTGCGACTGGTGGGCGCACGGCATGTCGTCGCCGGCGGCGGGAGCCTGTTCAGCGTCGCCTGAATCCGCCTTCCCGGCCGTGAATATCAATATAACTATTTGTTTTAATTGAGTTTTTTATCACTTCCCGATGTGTTATCCTTGTCGCCCCGCAGCAGGCTGTACCCACACTGGAACTGATCAGCAATGAAAACCGAAGTGCATGTCCACGGCAGCGTATTCCTGTGCAAAGGCGTCAAGCTGTCGCAGATCGAACTCGCGCTGCGCCCGTGGCTGGATTATGTCGATGCCGACCACATCGCCGACGCCAAGAGCCTCGAGCGTGAAGAGCCGGGCATCGTCTTCGACGCGCGGGAACGCGTGGTCAGCATCTGCTGGACCGGCGATGTCGGCCGCAGCTTCCACAACAAGCTCACCGAAGCCTGCAACAGCCTCGGTCCGCTGACCGAGTACGCCTCCGAAGTCGAGGTCACCTACTATCCTGACAGTGGCGAAGACGAGTTCTTCCAGTTTTTCGTCGGGCCTTCGCCGGAAGCGATCCATGAGTTCCGGCGCCAGTGCGTGGTCGAGGACATCCACCACATGCTGGAGCGCCACCTCGGCAAGGCCGAAGTCGAACAGGTTTCCGAACTGGTAACCCGCATGTTCGACGCCCATGCGCCGGCCAAACCGGCCGCGGGCACGCAGACTTCCACCGGCAGCTCCTCAACGGTGATCCCGCTGCATCCGCGCAACCGCCACCTGCACTGAAACCGGTGATGGGTTACTGGTAACTGGTGATTGGTGATTGGTGAAAAACTGAATACCGGGTCCTGCGCTTAATCCGGTTTTTTGGAATCGCCCAGCCGCAGCGCGGGCATGCGCAGGTTCAGGAAAATCGCCGTGAAGCGGATGGCAACGATCGCGGCCATGCCCGCGTAACCCGCGGTGAGACGCTCGAATCCCGCGCCTTGCAGCAGCAGGTAGACGATGATGCCGGCGATCGCTGCCGTCGCATAAATTTCGCCGTCGCGCAGCAGCAGCGGGATTTCCGCCAGCAGCATGTCGCGGAACACGCCGCCGGCCACCCCCGTCATCGTGCCGAGGATCACCGCGACGATGCCACCGTGGCCCGCGGCCTCGGCGATGCGTGCACCGCTGATCGCGAACAGCGCCAGTCCCAGCGCGTCGGCCGCCAGCAGCGCGCGCAGCGGAATGTCGCGGTAACGCACGATGAGCAGCGCCAGCAGCGTTGCCGCGAATATCGTCCACAGGTAGCCGGTATCGGCCATCCAGAACACAGGGTTGCGGTCGAGCAACAGGTCGCGCAGCGTGCCGCCGCCGATCGCGGTGACGGTGGCGATCACCAGCACGCCGAACCAGTCGAGGTGTTTGCGCCCGGCGGCGAGCACGCCGCTGACCGCGAACACGGCGACGCCGAGATAATCCATCACCTGCAGCGGCGTGATAGCCGGCATCAGCGAAAAATTCATCGGCACTTCGCGCAGGCGGCGCGGCTCAGGCGCGCTTGCGCAGCGCGTCCTTGCGGAAGCTGATGGTCGCTTCGGGATCGACCTTGACGTGGATGATCGCCGGCTTGCCGGCCTTCAGCGCGTCACGCAGCGCATCGGCGGTTTCGCCTGGCGCGGTCGGATGGTAGCCGTTGCCGCCGGTGAGCTTCATCACCTCGTCGAAACGCGGGCTGTGCACATGCGCGCCGATGTAGCGCTCGTTGTAGAAGTCGCGCTGGTAGGCGATTTCCGAACCCCAGGTGCCGTTGTCCATGACGATGCCCACGGCCGGGATGTTGCTCGCCACGGCAGTGGTCATCTCGCCCATGGTCATGCCGAAACCGCCGTCGCCCATCAGCGAAATCGCCCTGCGCTGGGGGGCGGCGACCTGGGCGCCGAGTGCGGCGGAGTATGAAAAACCGACCATGCCGCAGTCGAGCGGCGTCAGCAGCGCCGGCGCCTCGTAACACGGCAGCTGGTCGGTGGCCTGGAAACCCGTGGTGCCAGCATCCAGCGTGAAGATCGCGTTGCGCGGCGCGGCCTTGCGCACCTCGGCGTAGATCACGTCGGGATGCATGGGCGTGCCGTCGCGCGCGCCGGAGGCTTCGCGTTCGGCCCACAGCGCCGCGCGCGACTTGAAATACCCTTCGTTGCGCGCATGCCACGGCGCCGCCCCGGCTGCGACCGGCGCCATCAGCCCGAGCAGTCCGTCGATCACCGCGCCGGCATCAGCCGCCACCGCCAGCGCGGCCGGGAAATAACGGCCCAGCGCCAGCGGATCGACGTCGACCTGGATGATTTTTGCGGTCGGCGAAATGTCGGTGTGCTTGTAGAAGGTGGTGTTGAAACCGAGCCGCGTGCCGAGCGCGATGATCAGGTCGGCTTCACGGGTCAGCGTGCTCGCCACCGGGTTGCCGCGCGGGCCGACGCCGCCGGCATGCAGCCGGAAATCCACCGGCAGGATGTCGGCATGGCCCGCGGAACTGGTCACCGGGATCTGCAGTTTTTCGGCGAGCTTCGCGAGTTTTTCGCTGGCGCGCGCCCACTTGATGCCGGCGCCGGCGTGGATCACCGGCTTTTTCGCGGCGAGGATCAGCTTCTGCATCTCGGCGAGCGCGGCGGCATCGGCAGCCGGCGGCCGGATTTCCTGCAACTGCCGCGGAATGTCGGCCTCGATGTCGTGGTTGAACAGGTCGCGTGCGATGTTCACCACCACCGGGCCGCGACGGCCGGAATTGGCGATGCGGTAGGCCTCGAGGATGAATTCGGGGATGCGGTCGGGCCGCGGCACGGTCATCACGCGTTTGGTCACCGGCAGGAACAGCGTGTTCTGGTCGATTTCCTGGAACGCGTCGCGCCCCAGGTGTTCGGTGGACGCGAGGCCGGTAATGACGACGACCGGCGAATAGGCGAATTTCGCCTGCGCCAGGCCCAGCACCATGTTCGCCGCACCGGGGCCGGCCTGGCCGCAGATGAAGGTGCCCGGCGTCTGGGTGACGCGGCCGTAGGCGTCGGCCATGTGCATGCCGCAGTTCTCGTGGCGCACGCCGATGTATTCGATCTCATCCCTGAAGTCGTAGAGCGCGTCGTACATCTCCAGCGTACTCGAACCCATCAGCCCGAACACCTTTTTCACGCCGGCGGCGCGCAGCGCCTCGACTGCGGCCATGCCGCAGCGCATTTTTTTCATACTCATGGACATTTCCTCACAATTCCGGACCACCCACCCTTATGACAAACACACCCCACTCGGATAAACACACACTGTTCGCCCTGAGCCTGTCGAAGGGCGGGCTTCGACAGAGCCTGTCCTGAGCCTGTCGAAGGGCTCAGCCCGAACGGAATGGGTTGACCTTCATCCATAAAACTCATTTTTTCAGCACATCCGGATTGGCGACGTTGACCGGCTTGCCGGCGATGAACGCCAGTATCTGCTCGACCGCGGTGCCGTAGTACGACTCGTAGGTGGCTTCCTCGACGTAACCCAGGTGCGGCGTGCACACCACGTTGTCCATGCCGATCAGCGGATGCGCCGCATTGAGCACCGGCTCGTCCTCGTAGACGTCGATCGCGGCGCGGCCCGGCCGGCCCGCCTTCAATGCATTGACCAGCGCATCCCTGGCGATGATGGGCGCACGGCTGGTGTTGACGATCAGTGCCGTGGTCTTCATCCGCGCCAGGTCTTCCGCGGTGACGATGCCGCGGGTGCCGTCGTTCAGCGGCAGGTGCAGCGAAATGACGTCGGACCCGGCGAAAAACGCCTCGCGGCTGGCCGCGACCTCGAAACCGGCTGCTTTTGCCTTGGCGGTCGAGCCCTCGCGCCCCCAGCACACCACGCGCATGTCGAAGGCCTTGCCGACCTTCGCCACCATGCTGCCGATGCGACCGTAGGCATAGATGCCCAGCGTCTTGCCGGCGAGCCCGGTGCCCACCGAACCCTGCCACTGGCCGTTCTTCATGCGCTGCGCTTCCTGGGGAATGCGCCGCAGCGCGGCGATGATCAGGCCCCAGGCGAGTTCCGCGGTCGGCGTGGGATTGCCGCTGCCGCCCGCGGAAATCAGGATGCCCTTTTCGGTGCAGGCGGCGATATCGATGTGGTAGGCGTTGCGCCCGGTCTGGCTGATCAGCTTCAGCTGCGGCAGTTTCTCGATCACTGCGCGCGGCATTTTCGAGCGCTGCTGCGTCAGCACCAGCACCTCGGCATCCTTGAGGCGCGCGGCAAGCTTTGCCGGATCCTTTTCGGTGTCTGTGTAGACCAGCAATTCATGGCCTGCGAGCTGTTTTGCCGCCGCGGTGCGGCGGAACGCGTCCTGGTAATCATCGATGACGGCGATTTTCATGGCTGCTCCTTTGGTGGATCGGGGAATTATATCGGCTGCCTCAGCGGCGCCGGCTGAGCATGCCGCCGGCGCCCAGCATCACCGCATTCATCAGGAACACCGGCGTCACGCCGAAGGCGGTGCCGACCGCGCCGAAAAAAAGCGGCACCGCGATGTGCGTCAGGTTGTTGATCGACATGCGCAGACCCAGCGCCTCGCCGGAACGTCCTTCCGGCGCCCGCGCGTAGATCATCATCAGCGTCAGCGGCTGTCCGCAGCCGGTGCCGAGGCCGAGCAGGAAGGCGATCAGCGCCAGCAGCACCACGCTCTCGAACAGCGGGAACAGCAGGTAGGTGCCGGCGGCGATGAAAATCGAGGAAATGAGCACCCGCTCCTCGCCGAAGCGCTTGACGATCTGCGGCAGGATGGTGCGCACCAGGAACGCGGCGGCCGCGAACATCGCCAGCACGCCGCCGATCGCCGAGGCCGACAGGCCTATGGCATGGCCGTAGATCGGCATGTAGAACTGGAAGAGGTCGATCGCGGTGAGGATGATGCCGCTGGTGATCAGCGTGCGCCGCAGCGGCGGGTTGGCCAGCAGCCCCACCGCGTATCCCGCCTCCTCGTCCTTTTTGCCCTTGCCGCCGCTCAGGGCCGCGAGGTTGCGGCGGGCCCGGAACATGATCGCCGCCGACACCGCGGGCAGCACGGCGATGCACAGGTAACCGATGGCATGGCCGAGGCTGTCGATGGCGAAACCGGCGATCAGCGGACCGAGGAAGCCGCCGCTGGCGATCATCAGGCTCAGGTTGCTGAAATTGCGGGTGCGGTCCTCCGGCGCGCTGAGCATGCCGATCAGGTTCTGCACCGACACGTTGTAGAACACGTGTGCGGCGCCGATCAGCAGCGCCGACAGGTACAGGGCGTAGAGCTCGGACAACACGCCGGGCAGCGCCAGCGACAGCCCCATGCCCAGCGAACCCAGTGCCAGCGGCCAGCGCACGCCGAAACGGTCGGCCAGCTTGCCGGCATACAACGCCAGCAGCATCGGGCACAGCGAATACAGCGCGACGATCACGCCGAGCATGATCTGCGGCGCACCGAGCTCCAGCGCGAACAGCGAAACCAGCACCTTGCTGCCGCGGAACGCGCTCATGTTGAGCAGCACCACCAGCAGGACGACGTGTATCGACATGGCGGCCCCGGTTCCGTCAGCCGCGCTTGCGGCTGAGCCAGCTGCCCGCCGCCAGCACCGCGGCGCTGATCCAGAACACCGGCGCCAGGCCGATGGCCGCTCCCATCGCGCCGAAACCGGTGGGCACTGCAACGTGCATGGAGTTGTTGATGGCGATGCGCAGGCCCAGCGATTCGCCGGCGCGGCCCGCGGGCGAATAGCTGTAGCACAGCATCACCGTCAGCGGCTGGCCCAGTCCCATGCCCAGGCCCAGCGCGAAGCAGATCACGCCGAGCACGATCGCCCCCTTGAAAAAAGGGATCAGCGCGAACATCGCCGCACCGAGGAACAGGGCGTAGAGCAGCGTGGTCTCTTCACCGTAAAGGCGCACCAGCAGCGGCAGCAGCGCGCGGCTGACGAAGGTCGCGGCGGCGGCCGCCCCCAGCACCATGCCGATCGCGGTGGCCGACAGGCCCACATCATGCCCGTAGAGCGGGATATAGAGCTGGAACAGGTCGATGCCGGTCATCACCACCGCACCCGCAATCAGCACGCGGCGCATGTCGGGGTCGCGGAACAGGTCAATCACGCGCGTGCCCGCGGCACGCGCCACCGGTTTCGAATGGCGCGGCACGCGCCGCGCCAGCGCGATCAGCGTGAGCGTACCGGTCCCGGCCAGCGCGCCCAGCACCAGATAGGCCGGCACGTGGCCGGCATGGTCTATCGAAATGCCGGCCACCACCGGACCCACGAAGTCGGCAACGGCGATGACCAGCGCGTAGGTATTGAAATTTTGCGTGCGCGCCTTGCCCTCGCCCAGCGCACCGACCAGCGACTGGAAAGCCACCTGGCCGAGGATGAAACCGAGCCCGGTGACCGCTGCACCGGCGAACAGCAGCGGCAGGCCGCTGGCGCCCAGCGGCAGCATGATGCCGATGGTGCAGACGATCATGCCGGCGATGATCGGCAGGCGCGCGCCGTGGCGGTCGGCAAGACGGCCGGCGGCCACCGCCATCAGCAGCGGAAACACGCCGTAGGTCGCCAGCAACAGGCCGATTTCAAAGGGTGAAGCGCCGAGGTGCAGCGCATAAAGCGTGTTCACCACCCGCGCACCCTTGTAGGCGCTGTTCCACATCAGCACCACCACCAGCAGCTGGAATAATGTGATGACGCGCGCCGCCGCGGGCGCCGCGCCGGTTGCGGAGTGGTGATCGGCCATGGGAAGTGCCGATTGTAGCGCAGGCACCCCCCTCTTCGATGAAGTCCATGAAGTAGAATGCGCACTTTTCCGCATCCTCCATGGCCCTGCCCTCCCTGCGCGCTCTGCGCCACCGCAACTTCCGGCTGTTCCTCAGCGGCCAGATTTTTGCGCTGGTCGGCTACTGGATCCAGATGGTGGCGCAAAGCTGGCTGCTCTACCGCCTCACCGGATCGGCCACCATGCTCGGCCTGCTCGGCTTCGCCGGCAGCCTGCCCATCCTGCTGCTCTCGCCGCTCGCCGGCTGGTGGTCAGACCGCTGCAACCTGCACCGCACGATGTTCGTGACCCAGATCCTCGAACTGCTGCAGGCGGTGACGCTGACGGCGCTGGCGCTGTCCGGCATCATCGCGCCCTGGCACATCGTCACCCTGTCGATGATCCTCGGCATGCTGGTCGCGATCGAACTGCCGATCCGCCACGCCTACCTGCTCGAACTGGTCGACGGCAAGAAAGACCTGCCCAACGCCATCGCGCTGACCTCGCTGATGGCCAACAGCGGAAGGCTGGTCGGCCCCGCCATCGCCGGCGTGCTGATCGGCGTGCTGAGCGAAGCGCACTGCTTCCTGATCAACTCGCTGACCTACGTCGCGGTGGTGATTTCCTTCATCATGATCCGCGTGCGGCCGCAGCCGCGCGAGCCGGTGAAAACGCCGCTGTTTTCCGGGATACGCGACGGCTTCAGCTACGCCTGGAACCTGCTGCCGATCCGCGCGCTGCTGCTGACGCTGGCGATGGTCGCCTTCATGGCCACGCCGTACGTGACGCTGATGCCGGTGATGGTTCGTGAAGTGTTCGGCGGCGGCGCCGACGACATGGGCTTCCTGATGGGCGCCAGCGGCCTCGGCGCGATCAGCGGCACGCTCTACCTCGCCTCACGCGCCAACTCCCGCGGCCTGATCCGCCTGATCATCATCGCCAGCCTCGCCGCCGGCACCGCCCTGATGCTGATGCCGCAGATGCCGTCAACAATGCTCGCCCTGCCGCTGATGGTGGTGATCGGCTTCGGCATCCTGGCGACTTCGGTGTCGGTCAACATGATCCTGCAGACCATCGTCGACGACGACAAACGCGGCCGGGTGATGAGCCTCTACACCGTCGCCTTCCTCGGCATCTCACCCTTCGGCGCCCTTGCCGCCGGCGCCCTCGCCGACATCATCGGTCCGCGCGCGACGCTGACCCTGGGCGGACTCGCCTGCGCGGCAACGGCACTGGTGCTGGCCCAGCGCCGCCACGCAATACGGGCGCAGATCGGGCCGATTTACGAGAGGCTGGGGATCGCGCGGCGGTAGGGTGCGTAAAGGTAACGCCCAATGTCAGATGCGCTGCGCAGCTTTATCGCGCAGCGTCTGTTGGAATAATAGGTTGGGCCTTTGCTCCTAAAACGCTTTTGATCTTTGAATACTCGTAGCCGCTTTTCTTCATGTAGATATGAACCGCCTTATGACAGTTGGGACAAAGAAGAGCAAAGTCTGAAAGGCTGACGACGTAGCTTGTGGAATAGGTGGAAATTGGGACTTTGTGATGAGCCTCGATGTATTTAACCCCGTACCTGACGGAAAAATCTTCACCACATATATCGCATAGCCATGACTCAACGCTTTTCAGTGCCTTCACAACCCCCCTGCTTCTTTCTGCCATAAGGTGTGTAACGTATTTTCTCTCACCCTCCTGAAACAGAAGCTCATCTTGGGGCGCGGAAATTTCGGCAGCCGAAGCCACACCACGATGCAGAACAACGTATTTATTTTCTATATCAGATACTGAAAAAACTCCCTCGAAGTACCACCCATCTTTGTGTTCCGTGAACAGGAAAATTGGATAGAGATGTTGAGGCTGCTTAACTAAGACTTCATTTGCTTTTTCGGTATATGAGATCTCACTATTCCTTGCTTTGAAGGAATAGCGGTAGGAAGTTTTGGCCTTATCAGACCAGCCATCGTCGTCGTAAGAGCCTGGGCGCGTTTTGATTAACACCGCCTGCACCTCAGGTAACTGACCAACCCAATTTATTCCTTGTTGTGGTGTGTTACCAATAATGCCCTCCTTACCAGACCAGTAAGGAGAAGTCTCAATTTTCGAGAACTGCACGAGGTCATACAGATTTCGCTTTGTGACAATGTCTCCAGTTGAGAGCGAAAAGATATCCTGGGGTTTTTTCAGTTCCATATGTGGCCATCCGATAGAGAAACCTAACTAGGTCCTTAGGATGCAATAAGCGCAGCGCATTGCACCGGACATTTGCTGACATTTGCAAAGCGCTGCCGGCTCGCGCGCGTCGGCCTGCGGCGCCATGTTAGAACTCAACTCCACAGGTCCTTCAAGAGTAGATGATTGGAACCCATCGAGGTTATGTGAGCGATTACGGGACCGTGCTCAATGAACACCGCATCGAAGCCAGGAGATCGATCCCAGCGATCCTGCAATAGTGGTCGGAGGAATCCAATCGCGTCTCCCAAGTTGATATTAGGCATCGGAAGATTGTCATAGATAGACAACCAGTTCCGTTCGAATTTCGAAAAGTCCGAGTGTGCGAGCTTTTCGAGCTTGTTATCTACGGCGCTCTGCATAAACAAAGCCCACTCTCTTTCTGGGTGATCGCCGGCCCAACCCTCTGATGTCAGTTGAGTCTGCCGTAACAGGGCCCGCATCTCTTCTACAGTTCTCTCAGGCGAATGCCATCGAAAATGTGCGAGCTCTAGGAGAGCGCCTGGGAATTCGCGTTCGGCGAGAGCACAGTAGGCAGCATACTGCTGAGAAATAGCTTCTGTTATTTCTACGCCAATCGTTTTCCCGCCATCGTCAATCAAGAAATCAGGTCTGTCGCGGTGGGTAACTGCCACTGGGAAAGTCAGAAGACCCGCTGCCGCAAGAGTCGACGCTAAGCGGCAAATGCTCCATGTTTCCGTGTGATGCGTTGTACGACCCTCTGTCCGCCCAGGTACAGAGAGGTCAATCTCGCGCAGAAGCGCAAATAGCCGATCGATATCGGGTGTCGCTGGAATGTCTACGGCCATTGCTGATAAGTTCTAACTAGTTTTATACGACAAAAACGCCGACGTAAAAAACATCGCGAGACAACAAAGCAAAAGAATAGCCGAATTCCGTTCGCATCATCCGTACCGGCGCAAACCGCAGAGACCCCTTGTGAGCCGCCGAGCAGCGCGCCCCGAAGGAAGTCCCCTTGGGGGGCAGTCACGCCGGGAGGGGTCGGCGAACCAGGGCGGCCTTTTCTTTGGTTACTTTCTTTTGGGCAAGCAAAAGAAAGTTACCAGTTGCCGGGCTGCCCCCGGCCAAACAGTGGTTGATGAATCCCGGTTAACCGCCCTTCGACAAGCTCAGGGCGAACGGATCATCGCCAGAAAAACAAAACCCCGCTTCCGCAGGGTTTTGTTGGTTTTGCAATCACCTGCAATCAAACAATCACTCCGGCTTGATCCCCGCCGCCTTCACCACCTTCGCCCACTTGATCATCTCGGACTTGATGTAGGCCGTGAACTGTTCCGGCGTGCCGGAGACGATCTCGAAGCCGACCCCGGCAAGGCGTTTCTGCACCGCCGGATCCTGCAGCGTCTTGCGGATGTCGGCATTGAGGCGCATCACCACCGCCCTCGGCGTTCCCGCCGGCGCCTGCACGCCGAACCAGGAACTCGCCTCGAGTCCGGGAAAGCCCGATTCGGCGAGCGTCGGAATTTCCGGCGTGGCCGGGGTGCGTTTGATGCCGGTGGTGGCGACGCCGATCAGTTTGCCGGAACGCACGTGCTGCAGCGTCGAAGCCATGCCGCTGATCATCATCTTGATGTGGCCGCCGACCAGGTCTGAGATCGCCTGGCCGCTGCCCTTGTACGGCACATGCAGCATGTCGCTGCCGGTCATGTTGTTGAGCAGTTCACCGGTCAGATGGCCGATGCTGCCCACGCCCGCGGAGGCGAAGGAAAGCTTCTTCGGATTGGCCTTGCTCCAGGCAATCAGCTCCTTGAGGTTTTTCGCCGGCAGCGAGGGATGGACGACCACGATATTTGACGCGCTGGCCACCTGGGTGATCGATGCAAAGTCTTTCACCGGATCGTAGGGGTTTTTCACATGCAGCGCCGGACCGATGCCGAGGTTGGCGATGTAACCGAGCACGATGGTGTAGCCGTCGGAGGGGGCCCTGGCGACGATGGTCATGCCGATGTCGCCGTTGGCGCCGGGGCGGTTGTCGACGACCACCTGCTGGCCAAGGTGGTCCGTCAGCTTCGTGCCAATGCTGCGCGCCAGCGTGTCGGTGCTGCCGCCGGGCGCGTAAGGCACGACGAAACGCACCGGGCGCGACGGATAATCCTGCGCGCCGGCAAATGTCGTCGCAAACAGCAGCGCGGCGCCGCAGAGTATTCCGATACGGGCGCTCATCGCTGCAGCCCCGACGGGTCGTTGCGCCAGCGTTCCCAGGCCCTGCGCTGGTCTTCGCGTATGGTTTCGTCTTCGAGCATGCGCCGCACCAGCGCGGTCACGTCGGACTCATAGATGCCCTCGCGTTTTTTGAATTCCCATTTTTTGCCCTGCGGGAATACCGGCGAAGGCGCGGACGCGGCTTTCTGATCAATCATGATGGTCTGCCTGTGGTGATGAAATAAACAGCGGGTGATTGCGGCGGGTGGTATCGACGCGATGCGGGAACTTACTGCGGCACGGGGCCCGACGTCAATCCGGGCTGCCACCCGTAACACGAGCAGGTATGTGCGATGCCGTCGGGAGCCGGCCGTTCGTGCAGCTGCGGCGTTTGCGGCTGCAGCCAGTCGCGCACTGCATCCACGGTGCCGGCGATGACCACGCCCAGCAGCATTACCGCCGAGGCGCCTTTCGACAGCGCCAGTTGCCCGCCGGCCGCACTCGGCGCCGGCGGGTTGCCGAAGGATCCGCCGAGGCGCGCATTGCCGATGCGCGTGCCGCCCTGCACGCTGCTGCCGGTGGTGGTGGTCGTGCTGCCGCCACCGGTCGTCTGCTGGCCGTGCAGCGTTACCGCGCAACCGGACAGCAGGACGATCACGGTGATGAGGAGCAGGCGCACCATCAATACAGTATAGACCTCGCGGCGCCCAAACAAAATATCAACAAAATCAATAACTTGCACAACCCGGTTACGCGGGGAAATACGCCCGGAAAACGTGGCTGTTCCGCAGATGCATCAACGCTGCGGAACACTAGAGTGTGATCGTCACGCGGAACCCCTCCGCCTGACTACCCCCACACGGGAACACCTCCTCCCGTGATTCCACCCCAAGTGGAAATTTCCGCGCAACCGCAAGGTTGCGCTTTTTTTTGTGCCGTTTGCGGATCAGCGCCCGAGTTGCGCGCGTTTGGCCAGCAGCGGCGCCACCTGTTTGCCCGGCACCACGTAGGCCCATTGCGAACGCGCCTGTTCGAGCAGCACGCGCCCGGTGAGACGCTGCCGGGCTTCGGCGAACTCCTTGTCGAGTCGTGCGGCGTCTTCCGGCTTTTCCTTCGCTTCGGGTTTGCGTGCCTTCGGCGGTTCGCCTTCGACCTTGTAGCGCAGCACGAAATCGCCGTTGGCCAGCGGGCCCAGCCGGATGGTGTAGGTCAGGTTGTCGAAGGTTTCGGCAACCAGCGTCGTCACCTTGTCGGTGCCGGTCTTGTCGTCGATCACGACGTCGGTGAACGACAGGTTGGACAGGGCGTTGTTGATGGCCACCGCGGCGCTCGGATCGAGCCGGCCGCCGCCGGCCAGGAACTTCCATTGCCCCCACTCCTCCTCGCGGCCGATTTTCCAAGACTCGCCGCCCGCTCCCGACAACTGCAGCGAGCGGATGCGGTCCGGCTTGAAGAAATCGCGCGCCACCCAGGCGCCGGGACGCGCCACCGCTTTTTCCAGCGGATCGGAGACCACGACCACGGTGTTGCCGCGCCCGGCGACCAGGATGTGGCGGCCGGCCGGCACGCCGTCGCGTGCATTGGGCAGCGGATTCATCGGATCCTTCTTCAGCGACACCTTGCCGAGCACCATGCTCGCCAGCACCTTGCCGGAGGCATCACTCAGTTCAACCAGAGTGCCGGTGCCTTCCTTCACGCCGCCTTTGCCGTCCTTGCCCGGCGCCAGCAGGTTGAGCCGCGGATGCAGGCTGGCGCCGACGGTTTCGGACTGCGTCACCTTGGCATCCAGCAGTTTCAGGATCAGGCCGCTGATCTCGGAAAAATCGGCGGGATACCCGCCGCGCTGCTCGACACGCCAGACCTTGTCCCTGATCGCCAGCGTGACTTCGTGTTCCGCATCCTGCAGGCGCAGGCGCGCGACGTCGCCGATCTTCAGCGCAGGCATCAGCGGCGCGCCGATCTTCGCGCCGCTGTCGCGGTACGCGGTGAGGTCCTTCCAGAACAGCGCGAGGCCCGCGCCGCCGAGCACGAGGACCGCGAGCATCAGCCAGAGAAACTGTTTGCGGTTCATGCTGCGCGTGCCCCGCTTTGGATTCTCAGGTTGGCGCGGCGGCGCTTGATGATGGCGAGCGTGACGCCCAGCAGCATCACCAGCAGCGGCACCAGTGCGATGTTGATCACCTTGGTCCACAGCTGCAGGGTTTCGGTCTCTTCACGCAGGTTCTTGCGCACTTCCTTCAGCTCCCTGCGCGTTTCCACCGATTTCTTGCGGAAATTCTCCAGCTCGGCCTGCTGCTCCGGCGTCAGGATCGCGCCGCCGCTGGCCGTCGCGGATTTTCCGCCCTTCTGCAGCGCCTGCAGTTTTTCGGTGGCCTGGTTCAGCGTGTCTTCCAGCGCCTTGATCTTGCCGAGGTAGGTCTCCTGCGCACGCGCCTCCATCTGCCGGATCACCGTCAGCGGCCGGCTGAAGGCGGCGCGGCTGCGCAGGTTGATCAGCGCGCTGTCGCCCGCCATCTGTTCGACGAGGCCCTGCGCGAATGCGAGGTTGCCGTTGCGCGGCACCGCCACGCGCTGGCCGAAGATTTCCTGGATTTCCACCGCGGCGCCGTCGGTCAGCATGTCGGCGTCGCCGACCACCACCACGCTGTTTTCCGCGGCCGCTTCGCGCAGATGCATCTTGCGGTCGGCCTCGAACTGCGCCGGATCGACCGGCTTGCCGCGGGCGTAGGGATCAGCGGGTTTGCCGTTGGGAAATGCAGTCCTGAACTTGCCGGTGAGGCGCAGCGCTATCGGCGCTTCGTTGCCCTCGGGCTGGAAACCACGGGTCGACGGCTCGCCCGACAGAGTGGCGATGATCAGGTCCGCAGGCATCCAGTTCTTCGAGGTATGCACCAGTGTCGTCGGCTTGAGATTCTCCGGCGATTTCACCTTGAAGCTGCCGCCGAAGGGGATCAGCAGCGTGCCGACCTGGCTGGTCACCACGTCGTCCATGTTCAGCGCCTCGCTGTTCAGCGAGAGCAGCGTCGGCAGCAGCCGCGGGCCCTCGCCGCTGGCGAAAGTCAGGTCGGCGACCACCTTGCCGTGGCTGGGCTCCACACCCCAGGCCTTGTACAGGCTGGTCAGCGTGGATTGCCCGGCGGCGTTGCCGCCGAAGGGGTTCTGCACGTCGGGCTGCTGGTCGAAATAGGCGTAGGTATCGGTGAAGACGATCAGCTTGCCGCCGCGCAGCACGAACTGGTCGATCGCGTACTCGGTGGGCTCGAGGATGTCGCGCGGGTGTATCACCAGCAGGACCTTGATGTCGTCGTCGATTTTGGTCGCGTTCATCTCGACCTTGCGCACGTCGAAAATGCGCTTCAGCTCCGAGGCCAGCACCCACGGTTCGGTGGGTTGCTGCTTCTTCACCGGGTCCAGCGAACGGCCGAGCACCGGCAGGCCGCTCATCACGCCGACCACCGGCTTTTTCGCCTGCGCCACCTGCGAGATCGAGCGCGTGATGTCGTATTCGAGCAGGCGCTCGCGGTCCGGGGTCAGCACCGGGATCGCCGATTTCTGGTCGAGGAAGGACACCGAGAGGCCGAGGTAGAACTTCTCGCCGGTGTTGGTCATCTGGCCTTCGACGTTGTCGAGCGCGGCCGAATCCTCGGCGTCGGAATCCGGTTCCGGATTGAATTTCTCGATGATGACCTTGCCGTTGGACGCCGCCCTGTATTCGTTGAGCAGGTCCTCGACGCGGCCGGCGAAGGTTTTCAGCCCCGGCGGCACAGCGGTGCTGCCCTGGGTGTAATAGAAGCGGATTTTCACCGGCGCTTCCAGCTTCGACAGGATCGAGCGCGTGCCGTCGGACAGCGTGTAGACGCGGCCCTCGGTGAGGTCGACGCGGGCGTTGAACGCGCTGAAGATGAAATTGGCGGCGATAAGGATCAGCGCCAGCGCAACGATGCCGCCGGCGGAATACATCAAGGTTTCAAGGTTCTTGTTTTTCATGGCTTTATCCCGCACGCTGGTTGCGGATGATCACGCCGGTGGTGAACAGCATGAAGCCGATCACCGAGGCAAAGAACACCACGTCGCGCGTGTCAAGCACGCCACGCTGGAAACTTTCAAAATGCGTCATCACCGAAAATGCCGCAACGATGTCGACCACCACCGGGCTGACGAAGCGCGTCAGCAGGTCGGTCACCGGCGTGTAGCCGGCGAGGATCAGGAACAGGCAGATCATCACCGACAGGATGAAGCTGATGACCTGGTTGCGGGTCAGCGCTGAAGTCATGCAGCTTACCGCGAGGTAGGAACCGGCAAGCATCAGGCTGCCGACGTAGCCGGCGACGATCACGCCGTTGTCGGGGTCGCCGAAGTAGTTGACGGTGATCGCCACCGGGAAGGTCAGCGCCAGCGCCAGCGCGAGGAACAGCCAGGAAGCGAGGAACTTGCCGATGATGGCCTGCGAGTTGGTGATCGGCATGGTCAGCAGCAGTTCCATGGTGCCCAGCCGCCGTTCCTCCGACCACAGGCGCATGCCCGCCGCCGGCACCAGGAACAGGTAGAGCCAGGGATGCCAGGTGAAGAAGGACACCAGCGAGGCTTCGCCGCGCTCGAAAAAGTTGCCGATGGTGAAGGTGAAGAAACCGGTAAGCAGCAGGAAGATCACCAGGAACACGTAGGCGATCGGCGAGGTGAAGTAACCCGCCAGTTCGCGTTTCATGATGGTGCGGATGTTGGCCCAGGCGTTCATGCGCTCACCCCCGCAGCTGCAGCAGGCCGGGCATGATCATGGTGCACCGTGTCTGGCAGAGTGATTTCGCGGAACACGTCCTCGAGCCGGCCTTCGGGCGAACGCGCCTTCAGTTCCGCCGGGGTGCCGTTGGCGACGATGCGGCCGCGGTCGATGATGATCACCCGCGAGCAGGCGGCTTCGACCTCCTCGAGGATGTGCGTCGAGAAAATCACCACCTTGGTTTCGCCGAGGCGCTTGATCAGGCCGCGCACCTCGTGTTTCTGGTTGGGGTCGAGGCCGTCGGTGGGTTCATCGAGGATCAGCACGTCGGGATCATGGATCAGCGACTGCGCGAGGCAGGTGCGGTGTTTGTAACCCTTGGACAGCGTGTCGATCGACTGGTAGAGCACGGCGTCGAGGAAACACAGCTCGACCGCGCGGTGCACCGCGCGCTTGCGCGCATCGCCCTGCAGGCCGCGCAGCTCGGCGCAGAAATGGAGGAAACCGTTGACCGTCATGTCGGCGTAGCCCGGGGCGTTTTCCGGCAGGTAGCCGATCAGGCGCTTGGCGGCGATCGGATCCTCGACCATGTCGTGGCCCCCGACGGTGATGCGGCCCGAGGTCGGCGGATAGTAGCCGGTGATCATGCGCATGGTGGTCGACTTGCCGGCGCCGTTGGGCCCGAGAAATCCCAGCACTTCGCCGCGCTCGACGCTGAACGACACATCATTCACCGCCAGCTTGGGGCCGAAGGCCTTGACCAGGTGTTCGACGTTAATCAATTCCTCTCTCCATTCTTCCAGGCGCGCCCCGCATGGCGGCGGGCACTTTTTTGTGGCGTGTTAGATGAGGCGACCTGAAAAAAATTCAACCCCGCCGCTTCACAACACATCACCCTTCGCCTGCCGATTCGCAGGTTAGTTTATAACCCATTGATTATATTGGATTATTTGGCGTCCGCGCCAACTGCCGCCACTGCCGCTGGAAGCGGTGGTGCCGACAGTCTGACTCGAACAGACGACCTACCGCTTACAAGGCGGTTGCTCTACCAACTGAGCTATGCCGGCGCGAGGCCGAATTATAGCGCCTCGCGCAGGCCAGAGCCGGTTAACCGGCCCTGGCCTCCTAAAATTGCGCGGACTTCGCTCCGCATGGACCACAAAAAATGGACAACGCTCGCGCCGGCATCGTCGAGGGCTGCATGAAGCAGGGAGAGGCCGAACTCGACAATGCCGCGGTGATCAGCGAAATCCGCCGGCGCCACGGCTGAGCGCAAAAAAACGGCGCTGCCGCAGCAGCGCCGTGATTGCAGCGATTTCCGCTCAGGCCGGATTTTTGTTGACGTAGCCATAGGCCATGTTGGTGCGTCCCGGCCCTTCCAGCTCGTAGGTTTCCTTGATCTGCGCCACGCGGTCGACGATGATCGCGGCCTGCTGTTTCGAGGACACGTTGTAGAGCCGCGCGTTGCTGCTGCCGAAGATCGCGTTTTTCACCGGGCCGTCGGCCGCGCCCAGCGGCTTGTAGCCATATTTCTTCTGCATGTCCTCGGGTATTTCCAGCCGGCGCAACGCCTCGATCTGCCACTGCGGCGCACCGGTCCATACCGCGTCGGTGCCCCAAACCACGTGGTCGGCGCCCAGGCCCTTGATCAGCGTGCCCATGACTGCGGCACCCAGCCGCGGATTGGCGGTGGTGGTCCAGGCAAAGAGCTGGCCGAGGTCGCCGTAAACGTTCTTCACGCCGTATTTCCCGGGAATTTCGGCAAGATCGGTGACCCACTCGATGCGCCCGGTTTTTTCGAAATGTTCCCACGCCGCCTTCGGCGCGTTGGGACCTGTCCAGCGCCAGCCCGAGTGGTAGATCACGAAGTTGAGCTGCGGCCAGTCCTTCGCCGCCTTGCCCACGTCGCGCACGTTGGCATAGTCGAGCAGGTGCGGGAACTTGGCCTCGATCTGAGGCGGGAACAGGCCCTTGTGGATGCAGACGTTTTTCAGGCTCGGCTTGTCCTTGCTCCATTTCACGAGTTTCTCGTAGAACGGATACATGATCTTCTCGTCATCGAGCCTGAACGGCCACTTCGACAGGTGCTTGTTGGTGTTGTCGCCGATGGTGTAGCCCTTCCACGAATCGGGATTGAGGCGCGCCTGCTCCTCCTCCACCTTGGCGAGCCAGCCCTGATGCCCCGGCGTGAAGATCGCGGGGGAGAACATGCGCCGGGGGCCGGCCTCCTTGTTGACCTT
>JBFWOE010000015.1:0-34179 GCA_050250695.1 Burkholderiales bacterium | reverse complement strand
AACAGCTTCCTGGAAAATGATGTCGTATTTTTCCGCTTCGGCAATCTGCTTGATCACGCGGTTTGCGCGTTCAAACAGCGAACCCAGCTCCTGGTTGCGCCGCAGATTCAGGTCTTCGCGGTATTCCCTCTGCATGCGCTGGAAATCAAGGGTCAGTCGCCCGAGTTCCTGTTCCTTGGCGCGCCGGTCGCCCTCTCCCATGGTCAGTGCGTCCTTCTCGAGCTGCCCCTGCAGCGATTTGATCTGGGCTTCACGTCGCTGCAGCTCCTGCGCCCTGGGAGCGAATTCCTTTTCCAGCTGCTTGCTGGCCCGCTCGGCCGGGGCGCTTTCCCGGGTGATGCGCTCCTGATCGATAAAACCGATCTTGAGTTCGGCTGCACCCGCACATGGCATGCCGGCCGCCACGGTCAACAGACCCGCCAAAACAATTCGTTTCAACTTGCTCTCCTTGCATTCATGCTCATTACGATCGCGGCCCGCGTCATCAGAAGGCGCCACCAAACGTGAACTGGAACGCCTGTTTCCTGTCGCCCGCCTTGTCATTGAGCGGCATGGCCACGCTGATCTTCAGCGGTCCCATGGGTGAAGACCAGAATACCCCGAGCCCGGTGGAGTAGCGGAATTCCTGGGAATCATATTTGTCATCAACCATGCCGGTATCTACAAATGCGCTTAACCGCACGGATCTGTCATTCTGCAGTCCGGGAAACGGAAACAGGAACTCCGCATTGCCGACTAGGCGGCGGCTGCCGCCCCGTGGATCGCCATTCTGATCCTTGGGACCGATGGTGGAATTCCTGAATCCACGGACGGAGTTTACACCTCCGGCAAAATAATTCTTGAAAAATGGCAAGGGCTTGCTGCCCGAGCCGTCACCGTATCCCGCCTCCCCGTTGAGCATCAGGGTATAGTGCCTGGTCAGCGGAAAATAGCGCTGGTACTGATAAGTCAGCTTGTGGTATTTCAGCGAGCCACCCGGCAAGCCGACTTCAACCAGGGCCCGCTGCATCGTGCCTTTGGTCGGATAGATCAGGCTGTCCCGGCCGTCACGCACCCATCCTGCGCTGCCGACAATGGCATCATTGTTGTTGCCGAATGTGCCTACATAATTCAAATAGAACAGAGGGCTGTCGGAAAAGGTCGTGATCTCGGTGTCTTCATAACCCAGGCCATACGTGATGGTATCGAGTTCAGATATCGGAACGCCGAACCTGGCAGTACCGCCCAGAGTCTTGGTTATATAGCGGCCTATCCCGCCGCGCGTGCCATCGATCTCCCGGGAATAGACATCGAAACCCAGGCTGACTCCGTCAATGGTGAAATAAGGATCGGTGTATGAAAGTGCGTAGGTGGTGTTGATCTTGCTGGTATTGAGCTGCACGGCGACATATTTTCCGGAACCGAAAATATTCTGCTGCGCAACCGACCCGGAAAGGGTGACGCCTTCTCCGCTGCCAAAACCGGCACCCAGCAGTATGTTGCCGGTCGGCTTTTCGACCACTGAAAAATTGACATCGACCTGGTCCGTGGTGCCGGTAACCGAAGGGGTTTCGACGTTCACCTCGTTGAAATATCCCAGCTTGTCCACCCGGCTGCGTGAGGTGTTGATCTGGCCGGCGGAATACCAGCCGCCTTCGATCTGCCGCATTTCCCGGCGGATGACCTCGTCCCGCGTCCTGTTGTTTCCCGCAATGTTGATCCGCCTGACATATACACGCCGGCCCGGATCAATAAAAAAGGTAAATGCTGCCTGGTTTTTGGTTTTATCCAGGTCCGGGGCGGCATTGACATTCGCGAAGGCATAACCGTCATTGCCCAGCCGGTCGCTGATGTTTTTGGTGGATTCCGCTATCCGTGTCCGGGAAAACGTTTCACCAGGTTTAACCGTTATCAGTTTGAGAATTTCGTCTTCCGGCAGCAGCATTTCGCCCGCAACCTTGACGCCAGAAATCGTATATTTCGGGCCCTCGGTCACACTGACGCTGATGAAGATATCCTTCTTGTCCGGCGAAATCGTCACCTGGGTGGAATCAATGTTGAATTCGAGATAACCGCGGTCAAGATAATGCGAGCGCAGGACTTCCAGATCGGCGGACAGTTTCTGGCGCGAATACTGGTCATGCCCGCTCCACCAGGTCATCCAGCCCGGCGTCCGCAGGACGAACAGGTCGATTAATTCCTTCTCGCTGAATGCCTTGGCACCTATGATGTTGATCTGCCTGATTTTTGCAACTTCGCCTTCGTCGACATTGAAATTTATGGCGACGCGGTTGCGTTCGAGAGGTGTGACGGTCGTCGTCACCAGCACGGCATAACGGCCGCGGACCAGATACTGACGCTTCAATTCCTGTTCCGCACGATCCAGCTGCGAGCGGTCAAAAATCCTCCCTTCGCCGAGGCCGACCTGGCGCATGCTTTTGATCAGCTGATCCTTTTCGAATTCCTTGACCCCGGAGAATTCCACTTGCGCGATTGATGGCCGCTCCTGCAGGGCGATCACCAGAACCCCGCCTTCGGCTTCGATCGCCACATCCTTGAAAAAACCGGTACCGAACAGCGCCCTGATCGACTGCGCGGCCTTTTCATCGGTCATGGTGTCGCCGACCTTTACCGGGAGATAGCCGAAAACGGTTCCGGCCTCGATGCGCTGTATGCCTTCCACCCGGATATCCCTGATGACGAACGGCTCGATGGCAAAAACCGGGGTGGCGAATAAAGCCAATGCCGCGAACATCCAACGGAGAAATGCCATATGTTTATTTATTAGCCGCTGATCAGGCGATTGATGTCGTTGTACAGGGCAAAGGCCATCAAGGCAAACAGCACGGCCATACCGACCCTCTGCCCTGCTTCCATGACCTTTTCAGACACCGGTTTCCCGGTAAAAATCTCGATCGAATAATACATCAAGTGTCCGCCGTCCAATAACGGCACCGGCAGCAGGTTCAGAACGCCCAGGCTGATGCTGATCAGGGCGAGAAAAAGCAGGTACGAAATCCAGCCGTTCTGGGCCGACTGTCCCGCATAGTCGGCGATGGTAATTGGTCCGCTCAGGTTTTTCAGCGAAACCTCCCCTATCACCATCTTGCCCAGCATGCGCAGGCTGAACAGGGCGGTTTCCCAGGTTTTGGCCACCGCCCTGTCCAGGCTTTCCAGCGGCCCGTAACTGACCCTGGTCAGCATGCGCTGCATCACGGCCTCATCCAGTTTCGGAATTGCTCCCACGCGGCCGAATTTCTTGTCGTCCCGGCCAATGGCATCGGGCGTCACCGACAATGTCATCAACCCCGCATTCTCCCTTGTCACGCGAAACTGCAGGGCGCGTCCCGGTGCGGCGCGAACCGCTGATACAACCATGTCCCAGTTGTCCATGCGGACGCCATCGATGCTGACTACGACATCACCTGCCTTGAGACCGGCGCGGGCCGCCGAACCGTCTCCAGTAACCTCGCCGATGACCGGGCGCATCGGTTCACGCAGGCGCGCCAGACCGAGGGCTCCCAACAGATCACCCTCGATGTCCCGGGACGACAGATCATCAAAACGCAACTCGCGGACGATCACCGACCGCTGCGTCGTCTCCAACTCAATGCGTACCGGCTTGCGGTCAAGCGCACGCTGCAGTACCACCCAGCGGAAATCCTGCCAGGACCGGATGGTTTCGCTTTCAACCCTGACTACCGTTTCACCGGCAACAAAACCGGCACGGGCCGCGGCGGTGCCGGCAGGCGGTTCGGCAATCACGGGCGTCAGGCCGGGAACACCGTAAACGAACAGGAACCAGTAAAGGAAAATGGCGGCGATGAAATTGGCGACGGGACCCGCCGCAACAATCGCGAAACGATGCCACACGGACTTGCGATTGAACGCACGATCGAGTTCGTGGGGTGCCACGTCGTCCTCGCGTTCGTCCAGCATCTTCACATAGCCACCCAGTGGCACCGCGGCGACACACCACTCGGTCTGGTCCGCACCCATTTTCCTGGACCAGACCGTCCTGCCGAAGCCCACTGAAAAACGCAGCACTTTCACGCCGCAGCGCCGTGCCACCCAGTAATGGCCGTATTCATGGACGATGATCAGCAGCCCCAGCGCCACGACAAAAGAGATCACTGTCAGCAATATGCTCATGTACCGGCCCTCGCCACGCGCCGCACGTCCTGCCCTGTGCATGCTTCGATGGCAACCGCTCTTGCCACGAGGTCAGCCCGTTCCACATCCTCGATCGAATCGATGCACCCTGACGGTGTTTTATCCAGTACCCGCTCTATCAGTCGCGGAATATCCAGGAAACCGATCCTGCCTTCGAGAAACTCGGCCACTGCCACTTCGTTGGCGGCATTCAGTGCAACGATGGCAGTCCCGCCTGCCCGCAAAGCCTCGTAAGCGATCCGCAGGCAGGGAAATCGCTCCGGATCCGGTGCTTCGAAATGCAGGTGGCCGATTTTCGCCAGGTCCAGAAAATCGACGCCGGATGTGATGCGCTCGGGATGCCCCAGCGCATGCGCTATCGGCGTACGCATGTCGGGGTTGCCCAGCTGCGCAATTACCGATCCGTCGCAATATTCCACCAGCGAATGCACGATGCTCTGTGGATGGATTACGACCTCGATGGATTCAGGGCTTGCGGCAAACAGCCAGTGTGCCTCGATGACCTCCAGGCCCTTGTTCATCATGGTTGCTGAATCCACCGAAATCTTGCGACCCATCACCCAGTTCGGATGAGCCACCGCCTGTTCGGGCGTCACTTCAGCAAGTTTTTCCGCAGGCATCGTGCGGAATGGTCCTCCGGACGCGGTCAGCAATATGCGCCGCACTCCGCAGCGGGCCATACCCTCGGCCCGGGAGGGCGGCAGCGCCTGGAATACCGCATTGTGTTCACTGTCGATGGGCAGCAGTTCGGCGCCGCTTGCACGCACGGCAGACATGAAAAGCGCACCGGCGGTGACCAGGGACTCCTTGTTTGCCAGCAGTATCCTTTTGCCCGCCCGTGCTGCCGCCAGCGTGGGCCGCAGGCCGGCAATGCCGACGATGGCGGCAACCACGGTGGATACTTCGGGCAATCCGGCAACGCGTTCCAGGGCCGGCAGTCCGCTGAGGACCTCGGTGGCAATGCCCGCTGCCCGCAACTGCCGGTTCAGATTTCCCGCAGCCTGTCCGTCCATGACAACGGCATACCGTGGCCTGAAGTGACGGCATTGCTCGAGGAGGATGTCGAAACGCGATCTTGCAGTCAGTGCAACGACGGAAAAACGCTGAGGATTGCGCGCAATCACATCCAGCGTGCTCACACCCACGCTGCCCGTTGATCCGAGTATGGTCAGATATTGCATGATCAGGAAGGCAGCATCATCCAGGGAATCACCAGCGCGGCCAGGGGGAGCGTTGAGGTCAGCGCATCAATGCGGTCCAGCACGCCACCGTGGCCGGGCAGCAGCCTGCCGCTGTCCTTGACCCCCGCCTGACGTTTGATCCAAGACTCGTAAAGATCCCCAAGTATGCTCAGCGGAAACAGTACGGCCACCAGGGCGGTGGCGGCAAATCCGCCGTTCGGCGCCAGGTCACCAAATCCGGAATTCCATACCAGCGCATGATACACCGCGACCGCAAGCCCTGCCCCCGCTACGCCTTCCCAGGTTTTTCCGGGGCTGATGGACGGTGCCAGTTTCCGACGCCCCCAGGTACGACCGGCAAAATAGGCCGCGCTGTCTGCAACCCAAACCACTCCAAGAACAGCGAGCAGTACCCACGGTGCCTGCTGCAGCCTGACCAGTGCGATCCAGGTAGGAACCAGCAGAATCCAGCCGGCGGCCAGCAACGGCAGCGGATGACGGGGACGCCAGCCCAGCCGCAGCCAGACGGGGACACAGACAATCCAGAACAGGGCCGAGGTCCACAGCACGGCCTGCTCCGCAGCCGGCATCGGCCGGTAATTCGTGACTGCAATGACAGCCAGTCCCGTTGTGATGATGAACATGCAATAAATCCAGCTGGCCAGCCGTCCAAAACCGGACAGTGCGGCCCATTCCCACGCACCGGCACATACCAATGGCATCAGTGCCACGACCCACCAGGCCGTGGGCAGGTAAAAAATTCCGCCGACAAAAAGCGGCAGTAATATTGCAGCAGTGATGATCCTGGTTATGAACATGCCGGCGACGCCGTTCAGGCTCGCGCTTTGCGGTCCGCTGCACCACCCGTCGCCGCAACCTGCTCGCTGGTGCGGCCAAAACGACGCTCGCGGCCGCGATAGGATGCAATGGCAAGGTCCAGTGCATCCGCATCGAAATCAGGCCACAACGTATCCGTGAAATAAAGTTCAGTGTAAGCCAGTTGCCATAACATGAAATTGCTGATTCGCTGCTCACCACCGGTGCGGATGAAAAGATCGGGTTCCGGCAGGTCACCCAGGCAGAGATGCGACAACAGCTGCGTTTCCGTCCAGGGCGGCCCGTTCACGCCGTGTTCACGGCGCAGTCTTTCGACCGCCTGCATGATGTCCCAGCGGCCACCGTAATTTGCAGCAACGGTCAGGGTCAGCCCGGTATTGGCGGACGTCAGCTTCTGGGCGTTGCGGATCAGTTCGACCAGCGAAGCGTCAAGCGGAGAAATGTCGCCGATTACGCGAAAACGGATGCCATTCTGGTGCAGGCGTTCGACCTCCTGCTGGAGCGCGCTGACGAAAAGCTGCATCAGCATGGACACCTCTTCTGCGGGACGGCGCCAGTTTTCGCTGCTGAAGGCAAACAGGGTCAGCGCTTCGATGCCGCGCTCGGCGCATGCCTTGACGGCATTGCGTACCGCTTCCACCCCCTTGCGGTGGCCGGCCACTCTCGGCAGAAAACGGCGCTTGGCCCAGCGCCCATTGCCATCCATGATGATGGCGACGTGCCGCGGCACGTCGCCGACATGGGGAATTTCCTGCGTTGAACTCGCCACGTATACGCAATCAGATCGCCATGAGGTCGGCTTCCTTGACCTCCAGCATTTTGTCGATCTCGGCAATCGAGCGATCTGTCAGCTTCTGGATATCGTCCTGGGCGCGCCGTTCATCATCCTCGGCGACCTCCTTTTTCTTGAGCATTTCCTTGAGGTGATTGTTGGCGTCGCGGCGGACATTCCGTATTGCGACTTTTGCACCCTCGCCCTCCTGTCTCACAACCTTGATCAGATCCCTGCGGCGCTCTTCAGTCAGTGCCGGCATCGGCACGCGCACGATATCGCCCTGGGTTGCCGGATTGAGTCCGAGATCGGAATCACGTATTGCTTTCTCAATGGCTGAAACCATTTTTTTCTCCCAGGGGCTGACGCCGATGGTCCTGCCATCGAGCAGCGTCACGTTGGCGACCTGGGGCAGCGGTGTCGGATTTCCGTAGTAGTCGACCATTACGTGATCCAGCAGTCCGGTGTGCGCCCTGCCGGTCCTGATCTTGCCCAGATCAACCTTGAGCGCCTCCACAGTCTTTTTCATCTTCTGTTCGGCGTTTTTCTTGACGTCTGCAATCATGGCCACCTCCAGTCAGACATGCACCATTGTGCCTTCATCATCCCCCATCACCACCCGCTTAAGTGCCTGCGGCTTGAAAATGCTGAATACGTTGATGGGCAGCTTCTGGTCGCGGCACAGCGTGAGTGCCGTCGCATCCATCACCTTCAGGTTCTTGACTATCGCCTCGTCAAAAGTCAGCCGCTGGTAGCGCATCGCATCAGGATGCGTCTTGGGATCGTCCGTGTAGACACCGTCGACCTTGGTTGCCTTGAGCACCAGATCGACATTCATTTCCATGCCGCGCAATGCTGCTGCGGTATCCGTGGTGAAAAACGGATTGCCGGTGCCTGCGGCGAATATCACGACCTTGCCTTCTTCAAGATAGCGCATCGCCTTGCCGCGGATGTAAGGTTCCACTACCTGCTCGATGTTGAGAGCCGACTGGACGCGGCTCAACAACCCGATCTGGCGCATGGCATCCTGCAATGCCAGCGCATTCATCACCGTCGCCAGCATGCCCATGTAATCCGCGGTTGCGCGGTCCATGTGCGACGCCCCCGGGGCAACGCCGCGGAAAATGTTGCCGCCTCCGATCACCACGGCGATTTCCACGCCCAGCCTTGACACTTCAGCCACTTCGGCCACGATGCGACTTATCACATCGCGATTGATGCCGTAGGCATCATCACCCATCAGGGCTTCGCCGCTCAGTTTCAGCAGGATGCGCTTGTATACCGGGGACTGAGCCATAAAATAATACTTAAGTTATTGATTATAAATATAATTCATGACGATAGGCGTGCTTGCCCGACTTGCGCCATGACCTCCGCGGCAAAGTCGTCCTTCTTTTTCTCGATGCCTTCGCCAACCACGTAGAGCGTGAAACCGCCAACCTGCGCGTTGGCAGATTTCAACAGTTGTTCCACGGTCTGCTTGTCATTCTTGACGAACGGTTGACCCAGCAGTGTCACCTCTTTCAGGAATTTCTGCACCGAACCTTCGACGCGTTTTGCCATGATCTCGGGAGGGATTGCCTTGCCGGATTTGGCGGCATCCTCTGCAGCCTTTTCAGCGGCAACGCGGCGCTCGGTTTCCACAGCCTCGGCCGGCACCCCGGAAGCGTCCAGTGCCTTGGGCTTGCTCGCGGCAACATGCATGGCCAGATCCCGTCCAAGCGCGTCATCACCTCCAGCCAGATCGATCAGCACGCCGATCTTGGCACCGCCATGTATGTATGAATTCAGTCGCCCCTTGGCTGCGGTGCGGACAAAACGACGGATCGAAACGTTCTCGCCGATCTTGCCGACCAGGGCCTTGCGTCGATCCTCCACCGAGCTGCCATCGGAGGCAAGCGCCGCAAGCGCCTCTACGGAAGACGGGTTTTTCTCCGAAATCAGCTTTGCCGCCGCGCCGGCGAAAGCCAGAAAATCCTCGTTTTTGGCGACAAAATCAGTTTCGCAGTTGATCTCGACGATGGCCCCAGTCTTGCCGTCTTCCGAGATATGCACCGCAACCACGCCTTCGGCGGCGATGCGCGAAGCCGCCTTGCTTGCTTTGTTTCCGAGCTTGACCCGCAGGATTTCCTCGGCCTTGGCCATGTTGCCTCCCGCCTCGGTCAAGGCCTTCTTGCACTCCATCATCGGGGCATCGGTTTTCTCACGCAATTCCCGCACCATGCCTGCCGTAATCTCTGCCATTGCTGCCTGTCCTCTTGCGCCAATTAAAAAAAAGGGGCTGCGCGCCCCTTGAGTATCTGTTTACGCCAGGTCAGGCGCCTGCCGATTCGCCATCCTCGACTTCGACGAATTCGTCCGAACCGCCACTGACGATTTCCTTGATGCTCGTGTTGCGGCCTTCCAGCACGGCATCTGCCATGCCGCGCGCATAAAGCTTGATTGCGCGGCTGGAATCGTCGTTGCCGGGTATGACGTAGTCCACTCCGTCGGGAGAATGGTTGGTATCGACAATGCCGATCACCGGGATCCCGAGTTTCTTGGCCTCGGAAATGGCACCCTTCTGGTAACCCACGTCGATCACGAACAGTGCATCCGGAAGGCTGTTCATGTCCTTGATGCCGCCGAGACTGCGTTCAAGCTTCACGATCTCGCGCTCGTATTGCAGCGCCTCTTTCTTCGACAGCTTCTCGAAAGAACCGTCCTCGCGCATCGCCAGCATGTCCTTCAGGCGCTGGATCGACTGCTTTACGGTCTTGTAGTTGGTGAGCATGCCGCCCAGCCAGCGGTAATCCACATACGGCGAACCGCAGCGCAGCGCTTCTTCGCGGACGATTTCGCGGGCCTGCCGCTTGGTGCCGACGAACAGGATGCTGCCTTTGTTCGAGGTCAACTGGCGCACGAACTTGAGCGCATCGTGGTACAGGGTCATCGTCTTTTCGAGATTGACGATGTGAATCTTGTTGCGGTGGCCGAAAATGTACGGAGCCATTTTCGGATTCCAGTAACGCGTCTGGTGGCCGAAATGGACGCCGGCTTCCAGCATTTCGCGCATGGTTACTGACATGATGCAAATCTCCTGTTAGGGTTAATCCGCCACCCGCCCTTGACGACCCGAAAACGGGCACCCTTAACGTCGGCAGGTGTGTGTATTGCCCGAAAGACCGCACCGTTGCATAAAAGCCGGCCACACGATCGAGCTAACTTGTTATTTTAGCACGCAAACAACCGCCGCCTCAAGCCGCCAACGTGACCTGAGCCCAAGTCCGGCTGCGGCTGCCTGGGCCCGGGATTGCCAATTAATCCAGCACTACCAACCTGTTAGAATCGCCCCCTCCACGCAACAACCCGAAGCGGCGCAGCCCCCGATGGCGCGCACCGAAAGCGCTGTCATGGCCGTATTACCCAAGACCCCGGACGAAATCGAGCACATGCGGATTGCCGGCCGGCTGGCCTCGGAGGTGCTTGATTACATAGGACCGCTGATCCGCGCCGGCATGACCACCGCTGAAATCGACCGCCTTTGCCACGATTACATGGTGGAACAACAGGGCACGATCCCGGCCCCGCTAAATTACACGCCACCGGGGTACACGCCCTACCCGAAGTCCATATGCACCTCGGTCAACCACGTCATCTGTCACGGCGTACCCGGGGAAAAGCGCCTCAAAAACGGCGACATCGTCAACATCGACATCACGGTCATCAAGAACGGCTTTCATGGTGATACCAGCCGGATGTTCTACGTCGGCCAGCCGGCCATACAGGCGCGCCGCCTGGTGGATGTCACCTACGAGTGCATGTGGCGAGGAATCCGCGCAGTACGCGCCGGCAATACACTGGGCGACATCGGCCACGCCATCCAGACCCACGCTGAAAAACACGGGTTCAGCGTGGTCAGGGAATTCTGCGGGCACGGCATCGGCCGCAAATTTCACGAAGAGCCCCAGATCCTGCACTACGGTCGCCCCGGTATGGGCATGCGCCTGGAAGCGGGAATGATTTTCACCGTGGAACCCATGATCAATGCCGGCAAGGCCGACATCCGCCAGCTGGCTGACGGCTGGACCATCGTGACCAAGGACCACAGCCTGTCGGCGCAGTGGGAACACACCGTCCTGGTGACCGACAGCGGGTACGAAGTGCTGACTGTTTCCGCCGGCACACCCCCGGCCCCCGCCTGAACAGCCGTCAGGCCCATCCCCGCAAATGCGCACCTCCGCCGCAACCACTTTGGCGCCCCGCCTGGTGCCTACCCGGGACAGCCAGCGTGCCGCAGTGGCGGATGAGCGCGCAAAACTGCAAAAACGCTTTGAATCGGGACAACTCGGCCGCGAACTGCTGCAGCGCCTGGCGGTGATAACCGACCGGCACCTGCGCCTGGTCTGGAAAGCGCAACGCATGCCGCCCGAACTGGCACTGATCGCTGTTGGCGGTTACGGACGCAAACAGCTGTTCCCGCATTCCGATGTCGACCTGCTCATACTGCTGCCCGGGCCTCCTGATGACAGTCTGCAATCCAAGCTGGAATCCCTGGTCGGAATGTTCTGGGACATCGGTCTGGAAGTCGGGCACAGCGTGCGCATGCTGGATGAATGCGTCGAAATCGCGGCCGGAGACATTACCGTGCAGACCAATCTGCTCGAATCCCGGCTGCTGAGCGGAAGCCGTGAACTTTACCGGCGATTTACCCGGAAAGTGCAGCAGGCCATTGATCCCGTCGCTTTTCTGCGAGCCAAACGCATAGAACAGCAGGAGCGGCATTCGCGGCACGAAGAAACCAACCTCGAACCCAACATAAAGGAATGTGCAGGCGGGCTGCGAGACCTCAACACGATACTCTGGATTTCACGCGCCGCGGGACTGGGCCGGACCTGGCTGGAACTTGCGCGACGGGGTTTCATCACCCGCGCCGAAGCTGCCGCAATCAGCCGCCACGAGCGGGTACTGGAACTGCTTCGCATCCGCCTGCATTATCTTGCAGGGCGCCGCGAAGACCGCCTGCTGTTTGATCACCAGACCGCCCTGGCCAGGCAGCTCGGATTCGCCGATCGTGCGGCAAAACGCGCCAGCGAACGGCTGATGCAGCGGTATTACCTGACCGCAAAGTCGGTATCGCAGCTGAATACGATACTGCTGCAGAATCTCGAGTTGCGAATTTCTCCGCCACCGAACCGCGACAAGATAACCGCGCTTAACGACCGGTTCGTCATACGCGGCGAATTGTTGTCGGCGCCGGACCCCAAACTTTTCGAACGCGATCCCTGCGCAATTCTGGAAGCGTTTTCCCTGCTGCAGCAGCACGGTGAAATCAGGGGCATCGGCGCCGTCACGCTGCGCGCGTTATGGCGTGCCCGCCGGCGCATCAATCCGGCGACCCGCAGCGACCCACGCATGCGCGCCCTGTTCATGTCCATACTGCGCAGTCCGACGCGCATGATCCGCGAATTGCGCCGCATGCATCAGTACAACATCCTCGGACGCTATATTCCCGCATTCGGCCGCATCGTCGGGCAGATGCAGCACGACCTGTACCACGTGTACACCGTCGATGAGCATATTCTCAAGGTTGTGCGCAATGTTCGGCGCTTCGCAGTTCCCGAACTGGCACATGAGTTTCCGCTGTGCAGCCGCCTGATGAGCGAGTTTGACACGCCTGAACTGCTCTACCTGGGCGGCATATTCCACGACATTGCCAAGGGCCGCGGCGGCGATCACTCCCAACTCGGCAAGACCGACGCACTACGCTTCTGCAAGGCACACGGCCTTTCTGCCGCCGATGGCGAACTGGTGGCCTGGCTGGTCGAGCAGCATCTCGTGATGTCCGCCACCGCGCAGAAGCAGGATCTGAGCGATCCAGAAGTGGTGCGCGGTTTCGCCCGGCTGGTCGGCGATGAACGTCACCTGGTCGCCCTCTATCTGCTGACCGTCGCCGACATCCGCGGCACCAGTCCCAAAGTCTGGAACGCCTGGAAGGCGAAATTGCTGGAGGACCTGTTTCATGCCACCCGCCGCATGCTGACGGGTGAACGCAGCGAACGCCAGGACGGCCAGCGAGCCCGGCAGGAGGACGCGATAGTGCGTCTGCGCCTTTACGCCATCGCCGAAGCGGATTATCGCGAACTCTGGCAACAGCTGGATACAGCGTATTTCCTCAGGCACGAACCCCAGGAAATCGCCTGGCATACGCGACAGCTTTATCAACACGTTCATTCCCCGGAACCCGTGGTCAGGGCCCGCCTGTCGCCGATCGGCGAAGGACTGCAGGTGATGGTTTATGTCCGGGACCAGAAGGAGCTGTTCTCGAGGATATGCAGTTTCTTCGACGGCATCAGTTTTGACATTTTCGAGGCCAAAATCCATACCACGCGGCACGGCTACGCCCTGGACACCTTTCACATCCAGGACGCATCCAACCGCCAGCCCGAATATCGCGACCTGATCAGCTATATCGAATATGAATTGACCGACCGGTTGAAGGGCAAGGCGCCACTGCCGCCGCTGACCAAGCCCAGGCTGAGCCGGCAACTGCGGCATTTCCCGATTACCCCCGAGGTCAGCATACAGACCGACGAACGCGGCAACTATCGCATGCTGTCCATCGTCGCCGGCGACCGGCCCGGCCTGCTGTCGCGGATATCGCGGACACTGACCGCGTTCGACATTAACCTCCACTCGGCACGCATCAACACGCTGGGGGCTCGTGCCGAGGATACCTTCGTCGTCAGCGGCGAAACGCTGAAAAACCCCAAAAGCACGGTGCGTTTTGAAAGCGAACTGCTGGCGCAGCTGCAGATCTGAGGCCACGGCCCCTCATTCATCAGGAGGCGCCTTTCCGGGAAAAAGTTCTTCGGTAAATCCGAAATTGCGCATGTCACGCATGCGCATGGGATAAAGGATGCCGTCGAGGTGATCGCATTCGTGCTGAACCACGCGCGCATGGAAACCCTCGACGGTGCGGTCTATCGCCGCACCTCCGGCATCAACACCCTGATAACGCAGACGGCGGTAACGCGGCACCATGCCGCGCATTCCCGGCACGGACAGGCAGCCCTCCCAATCCTCATCCATGGCTCCATCCAGCGGCGTGATCAGCGGATTGATCAGTACGGTCTGCGGCACGGGTTCCGCGTCCGGATAACGGGGGTTTGCGTCGCTGCCGAAAATGACCACGCGCAGGCTGACGCCGATCTGCGGTGCAGCCAGTCCCGCGCCGTTGAGAGCGCGCATGGTGTCATGCATGTCCTGGAGCAATACGTACAGTTCGGGCGAGTCCAGATTCTCGACCGGCCGCGATACCTGCAGCAGCCGCGGATCCCCCATCCGCAATACCGTACGGACCGCCATGACTTATTCCAGTACCGCGAGCAGCTTGCAGACCCTTTTCATGGCAGCCTCGGCTGCGGCATGGATGTCTGCCATGGACACGCCATCGGCGTTGCTGCCGCGTCCTGCGGCCGGGTTGACCACCACAGCGAGCATCGCGTAGCAAATCTCCAGCTCGCGGGCCAGGACTGCTTCCGGCATTCCGGTCATGCCGACGACATGTGCGCCGTCACGTTCCATGCGGTCGATCTCGGCTGCGGTTTCAAGCCGCGGACCCTGGGTGGCGCCGTAGGTGCCGCCGTCGCGAACGGTTTCACCGGCAGCCCCTCCCGCGCGCAACAGGCGCGTACGCAGGTTCCGGCAAAACGGCAATGTGAAATCGACATGTGTCAGGGGTCTGCCCATGCCGTCGAAAAAAGTCGATTCACGCCCGTGGGTGTAATCGATGATCTGGTCCGGAACGATCAGCGCACCGGCATCCATTCCCGCGCTGATGCCGCCAACGGCAGAGACCGCGACGACATCGCGTATGCCGTGAGCATGCAGAGCCCACAGGTTGGCGCGGTAATTGATGCGGTGCGGGGCAATTGTATGTGCCTCGCCGTGGCGCGGCAGGAAAACCACCGGCCTGCCGTTCAACAGCCCTGAAACCAGCGGCGCCGATGGTGCGCCATAAGGCGTCGATACCTGCTGCCGCGACAAAACTTCCAGTTCCGCGATGCGGTCAAGACCGCTGCCGCCGATTATGCCCAGCATAGGGTGTATCTGCCTCAGTCGTCCGGATTCAAAGCATACACTGCCGGCAGGTTGCGCCACATGCCCTTCACGTCCATGCCGAAACCGAACACATAACGATCAGGGACAACGGTACCGACAAAATCCGCTGCCGCCGGTTTTCCGCGCCCTGTTGCCTTCTCGGCGAACACCGCAAGAAGGACTCTGGATGCGCCGGCCCCGAGCAGGCGATCGCGGATTGCCGCCAGCGTGTGCCCTTCGTCGAGGATGTCATCAAGCACCAGAACCACCCGTCCGCGTACATCCTCCGGAATATCGACGCGCCAACGCAATTCGCCGCCGGCAGTCGCTGCGCCATAACGCGTGGCATCGACGTAGTCGACATCAAGGGGGAATTCCAGCAGCGGCAGCAGTTGCCCGGCGAACACCACTCCGCCGCGCATCACTGCCAGCACCAGCGGATATTCCTCCCGCAGCGCGACCGATATTTCCGCTGCCACGCGACGCACCGCGGCAGCCACGGCCGGCGGCGGCAGTATCTGCTCAGCGCGCGCCAGCAGCGCGCCCGCCTCCGCTGCGGTATGTTTCTTCAATACGTGAACGTGACGACGTCGTCGTCCATGGCCTGCTCGATCACGTAGGCGCCGCCCACGGTCTCGCCGATTTCGGGGATCAGATCATCGCCCCAGAGATCCAGCGTCGGTGTACAAACCTTGAACTGCACGCCGGCCTCGTGCGCATCCTTGATGAAGTCGTATACGCTTTTGGGCGAACCTTCCTTGACGTAGAGTTTTTCAGCCACGCCCTTTTTTGCCAATTCACCGGCACGTGCGGTCAAAATCACTTCGACCTCGTAATCCATGGCCGCGGCCACGGTGGCCTGGAAAAAGGGTGCCCCCAATTCCGGCCCGTTCGACGGATCGGTATTGACCATGATAATCAACAGTTTATTCGCCATATCAAACCTCGCTTTTGAGACGAAATAGAATATTAGCACGTGGTAATATTTCTACGCCCACAGTTCCACAGGTAGGCACCGGAACGCACTGCTGATTTCGGGTTGATTTCTCCCGGTTCGGCATTGTTTTGCAGATACCCGGGCTTGTTGCCGCAATCAAAACGCTGTCACTCGAATTCATACGCTTGGTCGCAGGCAAAAACCGCATACCCAGGCCCGCCTCCGGAAACACGGCCTTGCGCACCGAGATTTCCAAAATCGGCTGCTTCTTCAGCGATCCAGCAATTCCAGCAACTGCGCTTCATCGATGATGGTCACCCCGATTGAACGCGCCCTGTCGAGCTTGCTCCCGGCGTCGCTGCCGGCAACGACATAATCCGTTTTCTTGGATACGCTGCCAGTCACCTTTCCACCCGCTGCTTCGATCCGTGCCTTCGCTTCATCACGTTTCATGCCGGGCAAGGTACCCGTCAAAACAAAAGTTTTGCCGGAGAACGCACCGCCGGAAGCAGCCTTCTCCCGCCTGAACGTTACACCGCGCTCGATCAGCTGATCAATGACTTCGCGGTTGTGGATCTGCCTCAGGAAATTGGCCACGCTGCGCATGATTTCAGGGCCCACTCCGGACAGCAGCGGTTCCTCCTCATCCAGCCCTTTCGCTCGACGTTTCGCATTCTCTTTCTGTACCCGCTCCTTTTCCGCAATGAGCCCATCCCAGTCAGCAGCCAACAGTGCATCGAGGCTGGTGAAATGACCCGCCAGTATGCGCGAAACCTCTTCTCCGACATGATAGATTCCCAAGGCGTAGATGAACCGGGCCAGCGTCGTTTTCCGGCTGCCACTTATTGCCTCGATCACATTGGATGCGGACTTTTCCGCCATGCGGTCCAGACCCGCGAGCTGATCGGTCCGCAGGTGGTAGAGATCCGCGGGATTGTGCACCAGCCCCCTGTCGACAAGCTGATCCACCAGTTTTTCGCCGAGCCCCTCGATATCCATCGCCCGGCGCGACGCAAAATGCAACAGGGCCTGCTTGCGCTGAGCCGGGCAATGGAGTCCTCCCGTGCAGCGGTAGGCTGCCTCGCTCTCGATTCGCTCCACCCGTGACTCGCATACCGGGCATTTCTCCGGCATTTCGAACTGACGCACCTGCTCAGGTCGCTTATCCAGCACGACACGCACGACCTCGGGGATCACATCGCCCGCGCGCCGCACGACAACCGTATCGCCGACATGAACGTCTTTGGTGCGTATCTGATCCAGATTGTGCAGCGTTGCATTGGTCACGGTCACGCCGCCTACAAATACCGGCTGCAGACGTGCCACCGGCGTCAACGCGCCGGTGCGACCGACCTGGATGTCTATGTCCAGGATCTGGCTTACGGCTTCCTCTGCAGGAAACTTGTGCGCGACCGCGAAACGCGGTGCCCGGGAGACAAAGCCCAGTTTGTGCTGGTCGGCCAGACTGTTGACCTTGTAGACCACGCCGTCGATGTCATAGGGCAAAGCGTTTCGTGCAGCGCCAATTCTGGCGTAATACCCCAGCAGTCCTACGACGCCGCGTACCAGCGCCCGTTCCTTTGCCACGCGGAATCCTGATTTATGAATATAATCAATAACTTGTGACAATTTCCCAGGCATCGTCCAGCCTTCGCAGGCCCCCATGCCGTAGGCAAAAAAAGTCAGCTTGCGCCCCGCCGTGATCCGCGGATCGAGCTGTCGCAGCGATCCGGCTGCGGCATTGCGAGGATTCACGAACACCTTCTCGCCCCGCGACTGCTGCTGGCTGTTCAGGCGTTCGAAATCCGCGCGCATCATCAGCACTTCACCGCGGATTTCCAGCAACGCGGGCGGATCTTCGACGCGCAGGCGCAGCGGAATCGAGGGTACGGTCCGGAGGTTGGCAGTAACGTCCTCACCGGCATAGCCGTCGCCGCGCGTCGCTCCGCGGACAAACAGTCCGTTTTCATACGCGAGACTGATGGCAAGGCCGTCGAACTTCGGCTCCGCGGCATATTCGACTTCCGGCACCCCCAGCGCTTCGCGCACCCGGCGGTCAAATGACTCAACCTCTTCCGCGGCAAACGCATTGTTGAGCGAGAGCATCGGCTGCCGGTGCTCCACCTGGTCAAAAGCCGCCAGCGGCGCCCCGCCCACGCGCTGCGTCGGCGAATCCGCCGAAACCAGTTCCGGATGCCCGTCTTCGATCTGTTGCAGTTCGCGGAACAGCAAATCGTACTCGGCGTCGCTGATTTCCGGCGCATCGAGAACGTAATACAGGTGATTATGGTGCTCGATTTCCTCACGGAGGCGCATTGCGCGCTCCCGCACTGCGCGCTGCGTCATGCAAATAACCGCTGTGCCCGCATGCCGCCCGCCGGAATGTCATGCGCGGCCATCGTCTGCCGGATTTCCCGCAACTGCAATTTGATACGTTCGATGCCTGCGGCCTGAAGGGCCACGCGGTTGTCATCGACCACGAATCCGCCCAGCGTGCCGGCCAGCACATCACAGGTTCGCGCCATTTCGTCCAGTGCGGTCTCACCGTCAGTGATGCGCGGAACATCCAGCAGCAGTGTCAGCCCGGGAGTCTGCATGCCATCGAGTCGATCAGCCGCAAAGGGTTCCTGCTCGTGGCTCTCCATGGTAAACAGCGTGTGTCCATCCACATCCTGCCAGTGGAACAGACCGTCAGCCTCCAGGACAAATCCGGCCTCGCCTGCTGCCGCGGCCACCTGCTCTCCGCTGAATGCCGATCCGGGCTGTGCCACCACGTTCAGTCCGATCGCCACATCCACTTTGCCGCACAGCGCATCGAGTTCACGCGCGGCCTCGACAGCCTGCGCCGGCTCAGCAGCCTCCACAGATCCCTCATGGCGCGCCGCCCACGCACGTATTGCATCGCAAAAACCGCCCAACTGAGACGCATGCACCGGCCCGGCGCGATTAACCAGCTGCAGCGCGGCCTGAAGCCTCGTGCAATCAGCAGCCACATCGCGTCCGGGATCGCGCCAGCCACGGACGCCGGCGTCCCAGCAGAGAAGGCGTGCCGGTTTGCCGAAAATCGATATCCTGGACTGCAGCTCGTGCAGCGCCGCTGCTCCAACGGGCTTCTTCAGCTCGATGGCAGCAACATACTCTATAACCGGATCTGCAGCTCCTTGGACCGCCTCGGGGGCCGGAGCGGCCGCCTGCCTTGCGATCGCTGCATCCGGCTCCGAAGCACCGTCGCCGTCCCCGAGCCGCGGTTCGATCCGCGGGCCGTCCACCGCCTCGGCGCTTTTAAGCAGGACATCGTCACGCTCGCCGCCGAAGGCATTTTCAAGGCGCCGGCGCAATTTGCGCTCCTGCCAGAGGTTAAAGGCATAGACCGCGCCGATCACCACAATCCCGATTGCCGCCAGTGCGATCTGCAGGTCGCTCATGACCAATCCGCCCTTTATGCCGCCTCTTCGGTCAGTTTCATCGCAGCCTCGATATCCACTGCGACGACCCGTGATACTCCCGGCTCCTGCATGGTGATGCCCAGCAGCTGGTTGGCGATTTCCATCGTGATCTTGTTGTGGCTGATGAACACGAACTGGGACTGCTCCGACATCTTCTTCACCAGTTCGCAGAAACGGCCGGTATTGTGATCGTCAAGGGGGGCATCGACCTCGTCGAGCATGCAGAACGGCGCCGGATTGAGCCGGAATATGGAAAACACCAGTGCCATAGCTGTCAGTGCTTTTTCTCCACCAGACAGCAGGTGGATGGAACTGTTTTTCTTGCCCGGCGGCTGTGCCACCACCTGGATACCTGCGTCGAGGATTTCCTCGCCGGTCAGCAGCAACTTGGCATTGCCCCCGCCAAACAGAGCCGGAAACATCTTGCTGAAATGGCCGTTCACCTCGTCGAAGGTCGATTGCAGGCGCTCCCGGGTCTCCCGATCGATGCGCCGGATCGCGTCCTCGAGCGTATTCATTGCCGATGTCAGGTCTTCGGACTGCGCATCCAGATAGGCCTTGCGTTCGCGGGCCGCCTCCAGCTCTTCAAGGGCAGCAAGATTGACAGCGCCCAGCGATTTGATTTCCTCGTTGAGGCGGTTGATTTCCGACTGCAGCGAACCCGAGCGCGTGCCCTTGGCCAGGGCCTGCGCCAGTTCCTCTTCATTGGCGCCCGCCTCCAGCAGCTGCTGCGCGTACTGCTCTTCGTTGATGCGCGCTTCCTGCTCCTTGAGCCTGACTTCGTTGATGCGGTCACGCAACGGCCCGAGCTTCTGTTCGATCGTCAGGCGCTGCTGGTCGACTTCCTTCAGCTGTGCCTCGGTCGCCTCCAGGGCATCACGGGCCTGAGCCAGGGCCTGCTCCTTCGTGCCACGCAGGGACAGCGCAATCTGGAGCTGGCTCTGCCAGGGCGACTCGTCGAGACGGGCCAGCGCTTCCTGTTCGGCGGCCATCGACTGTTGCAGGCGTTCCAGCGCTGTGGTGGCCGTGGCGATGGCGCGCCCGACCTCCTCGATCTTGCCGGTAGAGGTTTTGCGCTGAAAAACGGCCTCCTGCAACTCGCGATCGGCCAACTGCACGGCCTCGCGCTGGCTGTCGAGCACGGCTTGAGCGCGGCTGAACAGATCAGTCGCCATCTGGAGCTCACGCGCAAACCCGCCGGCCTCCTCGCCGTAACGTTGCAGATTGATCGCGGCCTCGTCCTTCTGCGCCGTTTCGGCGACAGCCTGTCCGGCTATTTCAGCGAGTTCTGCCGCAATCTGTTCCCCGCGCAGGGTCAGGCGCTGCGTCTGCTCGGTCAGGCGCACACCTTCCACCTGCAGCACATGGTGCTGTTGCTGCAGCCGGGTCACCTCTTCGCGCAAGCCGGCGAGCGCGGCCTTTTCATCCGCTATCCGTGACTCCTGCTCATCCGCGGCAGCGCGCAAGGATGCCAGTTCATCATGGCGCGCGGCAACTTCACCGGCGAGGGTTTCAATTTCACGCTGGCGCGAAAGCACCCCATGCAGCTCTGAATCCGGCGCATGGAAGGTCAGTGTATGGCGCGTAAACAGATAGCCGTCGCGCGACACCAGGACGGCCCCCGGCGCAAGCTGGCTGCGCACGGCCAGGCCGGCCGCGAGATCCTCGACAACAAATGCGCCGTAGAGCCAGTCCGCCAATGCCGGAGCCAGCGCCGGATTGCGGCAGGTCACGAATTGCGCCAGCGGCGCAGCGCGCGCGGGCACCGGCGCGGCGGCAGCTTCACCCGCAGTCCCGGTCTCCGCAACGGCCAGCTTGCCCGGTGGCATGCCGCCGGCCCAGCGATCGCAGGCACTCAGACCGTCCACCATCACTGCATTCAACCGTTCACGCAACACCGCTTCCAGCGCATCTTCGTATCCGGATTCGATGGTGATGCCCTGCCAGACCCGCGCTTCCCCGTCGAGTCCCTGCGCGGCGATCCATGCATCCATGTCGGAACCGTGGGCCAGCTTGTCCTGCAATTGCCGCAATGCCTCGACGCGGGCTTCCATCGCCGTGATCGACTGGGTGGCATGGTCAACAGCCCCGGTGCGCTGTTCGAGCATTTGCTCCAGCCCGGGCAACGCGCGCTCCCGATCGGACAGCGCCTCCCGGGCCGCCGCGAGCTCGCGTTCGGCGTCGGCGGTTTTCACCTGCAAAGCCGCAAGAGCTGCGGTATCGGGTTTTTCAAGATTATTCTGTTCGTCGTGCAGGCGCGCGCTGCGCACCGCCAGTTGCTCCAGCACCCGGCTGGCATGCGCGATCTTGGTCTGCTCGACCTGGCGTGACTGTTCTGCGCGCCCGACCGACTGCTGCAACTCGTCGCGCCGCGCACTGGCAGCGCGCCAGGTGCCTTCCGCCAGCGGCAGTTTGTCGCGTTCCTCGGCAATGCGCGCCTCGCAGGCCGCAACCCGTTCTTCGGCTTTGCCCTGTTCCGTACGCCATTCCTCGAGACTGCCCTGGAACTGCCCGAGCTGGAGCCGGGTGTTCTCGAGCTGTCCTTCGATGCTGCCGATCTGCTGCTCGACACGGCTGCGGTTTTCACGAATATGCGCGATCTGCTGCTCGAGACGTGCAATTTCTGCATTGGTTTCGTAGAGGGCGCCCTGCGCAGCGTGCACTTCGTCGCCGGACCGGTAATGCTGGTTGCGCAACTCTTCAAGCCGGCGCTCCGCTTCGCGCAGGTTGGCGGTCTCTGCCTCGAGTTCGGTGCCGAGACGCTCGATCTCGCGGGCGTGCCGGTTGCGCGTCGCCGCAGATTCCTGGCGACGCACATACCAGAGGGTATGCTGGGTTCCGGTCACCTGCCGCTGCAATTCGTGATAACGGGTGGCCACTTCAGCCTGCCCCTGCAGATGTGTCAGCTGCTTGTCCAGCTCCTGGCGGATATCCTCGACCCGGGCCAGGTTCTCCCGCGTATCCCGCAGGCGGAGTTCGGTTTCACGGCGGCGCTCCCGGTATTTCGATACCCCGGCAGCCTCTTCCAGGAATACGCGCAGCTCTTCGGGCTTGGCCTCGATGACCCGCGAAATCATGCCCTGCTCGATGATCGCGTAGGCACGGCTGCCCAGCCCGGTGCCGAGGAAGATATCGGCCACGTCGCGGCGACGGACATGCACGTTGTTGATGTAGTACGAGGAGTCGCCGTCGCGCTCCAGCATGCGCTTGACCGAAATCTCGGCGTAGCTGGACCACTGACCCGCGGCCTTGCCCAGGCTGTTGTCGAACACCAGCTCGACACTGGCGCGGTTCACGGGCTTGCGGTCTCCCGAGCCATTGAACAGCACGTCCTGCATGGTCGCGCCGCGCAGGTGCTTGGCCGATGTTTCGCCGAGCACCCATCGCACCGCATCTATGATGTTGGATTTACCGCAGCCGTTGGGGCCCACCACCCCGACCAGCTGGCCCGGAACCGGAATGTGAGTGGGATCTACAAACGACTTGAAACCGGCGAGATTGATTTGCTTGAGGCGCAAGGTGCTGTTCTGCCAAGAAAATAGGTTGTGCAGCGAAACCAAACGGGTAGAATTCAGCGCGCATTTTAACTGAATTGACTGACCTGATAGCGACGTCCGCCAATGCCGACCCGGCCTTCACGCAAACTCGAGACCTTTCCCAACCCGGCGCCATCTCGCGATTTCCGGATTCACATGGAAATACCGGAGTTTACGTGCCTGTGCCCGAAAACCGGCCAGCCCGATTTCGCGACACTGATCCTCGATTACGTGCCGGACCGGCTGTGCGTGGAGCTGAAAAGCCTCAAGCTCTACATCTGGTCTTTCCGCAACGAGGGCGCTTTCCACGAAGCCGTGACCAACCGCATCCTCGACGATCTGGTGCAAGCCACGAAACCGCGCTGGATGCAGCTAACTGCACGCTTCTATGTACGCGGCGGCATTTTCACCACGATCAGTGCCCGCCACTCCAAACGCGGTTTCCGTCCCGCTGCCGTTCCTGAACTGCCGCTGCTCGAACCCGGAGCGCCTACACGTTGAACCCGCGCCTGGACCTGCTGCAAAGCTATCCCTTCCAGCGGCTGACGGCGCTACTCGCCGGCAATCAACCGCCGAATCCGGTCAGCCTGCACATCGGCGAACCCAAGCATCCGACGCCCGCCTTCATCCACGAGGCGCTGATCGCCAACCTCGACGGTCTGTCCGGCTACCCGGCGACGCTCGGCACCGAAGCCCTGCGCAGCGCCGTCGCACAGTGGATTTCCCGGCGCTACGGCATAGCCGCGCCGGATCCGGCGACCCAGGTGCTGCCGGTCAACGGCAGCCGCGAGGCGCTGTTCGCCTTTGCCCAGGCCGTCATCGACAGCAGCCGTCCGTCACCGGTCGTGATCTGCCCGAACCCGTTCTACCAGATCTACGAAGGCGCGGCGCTGCTGGCCGGCGCGCAACCCGAGTTCATCCACACGCTGGCCGACGACGGCTACGCCTTTGATCCTGCCCAGCTGCCCGAAGAAACCTGGCGGCGGGCGCAGCTGCTCTATGTCTGCTCCCCCGGCAACCCCACCGGCAAGGTGCTCACGCTGGAAGACTGGAAAAAACTGTTTGAATTCGCCGATCGCCACCAGTGCGTGATCGCCGCCGACGAGTGTTACTCGGAAATCTATTTCGACGAATCACAGCCGCCGCTCGGAGCCCTTGCGGCTGCAGTCCGGATGGGCCGCACCGATTTTCGCAACCTGGTGGTGTTCTCGAGCCTGTCCAAGCGATCGAACGTACCCGGCATGCGTTCGGGTTTTGTCGCCGGCGACGCCGCCGTCCTCAGGAAGTTTTACCTGTACCGGACCTACCATGGCAGCGCCATGAGCCTGCCGGTGCAGGCTGCCAGCGTGGCAGCATGGCAGGACGAAGCCCATGTCGTGGCCAACCGGAAGCTTTACCGGGAAAAATTCGAAAAAGTGATCGACATCCTGCGCCCGGCATTGCCGGCGGAATGGCCCGATGCCGCCTTTTATCTCTGGCTGCAGACCCCGATCGACGACGTCGAATTCACCCGCCGGCTGTACGCCGCCGAAGGCGTCAGTGTATTGCCCGGCAGCTATCTTGCGCGCAAGGCGCGCGGCATCAATCCCGGCGCCAACCGGGTGCGCATCGCGCTGGTGGCCACCGTCGATGAATGCATGGAAGCGGCGCACCGCCTGCGCCGCTTTGCCGAGACAATCTGAAAACGCTCACAGCAAGGACCGGAAAATGCAAAAACTGCAAGCCGTGATCGAAAAAGCCTGGGATGACCGCAACACGCTCTCCCCCGCAAATCACTCCGCCGACATCGCGCATGCCGTCAACGAGACCATAACCATGCTCGATGCCGGCACGCTGCGCGTCGCGGAAAAGAAAAACGGACAATGGCAGACCAATGAATGGGCGAAAAAGGCCGTGCTGCTGTCGTTCCGGCTGCAGGACAACGTCATCATGCAGGACGGAACGACGAAATATTTCGACAAGGTCGCGCCCAAATTCGCCAACTATGACGAAGCGGCGTTCAGGGCCGGGGGTTTCCGCGTGGTGCCCCCGGCCGCAGCACGCCGTGGCGTATTCATCGCGAAGAACGTGATCCTGATGCCGTCTTTCGTCAACATCGGTGCCTACGTCGACGAGGGCACCATGGTCGACACCTGGGCAACGGTGGGTTCGTGCGCGCAGATCGGAAAAAACGTGCATCTCTCGGGCGGCGTCGGCATCGGCGGCGTGCTCGAACCGCTGCAGGCCAATCCGACCATCATCGAGGACAACTGCTTCATCGGCGCGCGCTCGGAAATCGTCGAAGGCGTTGTTGTCGAGGAAGGCTCGGTGATCTCGATGGGGGTATTCATCGGACAGAGCACCAAAATCTATCACCGGGAGTCCGGAAAAGTCCTCTACGGCCGCGTTCCCGCCGGCTCGGTGGTGGTGTCGGGCTCGCTGCCCTCGCCCGACGGCAGATGCAGCCTCTATTGCGCGGTCATCGTCAAGCAGGTCGATGCGAAAACACGCGCCAAGACCAGCATCAACGATCTGCTCCGCAGCGACGATTGAGGTCGCTTTGCAATGCCGGCGATAGTTGGCAGAATGAGGGCATGAGGCGCCGCGCCGGTCAGCCGGCCGGAATACACAGGGGGAATTCGCCATGTTTGTGACACCGCTGTTCAAGCTGATGGCCGACAAGCAGGCTTCGGACATGTTCTTCACGTCCGGCGCACCCATCCAGATCAAGATCAACGGCACGGTGATGCCGATCAACAGCCAGGCCCTGGATCCCGAGCAGGTCAAGAAAATCTGCTACGAGCTGATGACCGAAGCCCAGATCAGGGAATTCGAAACCAAGCACGAGATGAATTTCGCCCAGAGCGGGGGCGAACTTGGCAATTTCCGCATCAACATCTTCCGCCAGAAAAACACCGTGGCCATGGTGATCCGCTTCGTCAAGCCCGATGTGCCGGCGTTCGAAACGCTGGGACTGCCCGACGTGCTGAAGGAAGTCATCATGGAAAAGCTGGGGCTGATCCTGATCGTCGGTTCCACCGGGTCGGGCAAATCCACAACCATGGCGTCGATGATCGATTACCGCAATGCCACCAAGACCGGCCACATCCTGACCATCGAGGATCCGGTCGAATTCATCTTCAAGCACAAGAAATCCATCGTCAACCAGCGTGAAGTGCGCGTTGACACCCACACCTACGAAGCGGCGTTGATCAGCGCCATGCGCGAGGCACCGGACCTGCTGATGGTCGGCGAGATCCGCGACCGTGAAACCCTGCAAAGTTCGCTGCTGTTCGCGCAGACCGGCCACCTGTGCATGTCGACGCTGCATGCAAACAACAGTTACAACGCCCTGAACCGCATCATCGGCTTTTTCCCGCGCGAGGCGCGCGAGAGCCTTCAGGCCGACCTGTCGATAGCGCTGCGCTGCGTGATCTCGCAGCGGCTGGTCAAATCCACCGACGGCAAACGCGTCGCGGCCGTGGAGGTCATGCTCAACACCAAACACATCCAGGAACTGATCAAGGCCGGTGAAATCAACCAGATCAAGGACGCGATGGAGCAAAGCCTGTCGCCGGGATCGAAAACTTTCGAACAGGCTCTGTTCGAACTCTACCGAGCCGGCCGCATCTCCATGGACGAAGCACTGGCCAATGCGGACTCCCCGAGCAATCTGCACAACCTGATCAGCAACGCCGGCAGCGGCGCGGCTAAAGCGGCTCCGCCCACCAGCGCCGGCAGGACCACCAGTGGCGCCAATGACGATCTGTCCAGCATCAAGCTCAATCTTGATGTCTTGGGTTAATTTATATATATAAATATCTGTTTTAATTAATATTTTTGAATTCGCCCGCGAAGGCGGCTGCAGCACTGACCGCGCGCCAGCTGATTGCGAGCGCCGCCCGCCGCTTTCGCGTTGCCCGCCTTGCCTATGGTCACGGCACGCTGAATGCGGACGATGAAGCAGCCTGGCTGATGGCGCATGCGCTGGATCTTGCGTTCGAAGACCTGGCCGAAAACCTGGACCGGCCGTTGCCGGCAACGGTCATTCGCCGCGCGCAGGCGCTGTTTGCACGCCGCATTGCCGAACGCATCCCCGCAGCCTACCTGACGCACGAAGCCTGGCTCGGGGAACACCGTTTCTACGTCGACGAACGCGTGATCGTGCCGCGTTCGTTTATCGCCGAACTGCTGCGGGCGCGGCTACGACCGTGGCTGCTGCCGCAACGACCTCCGCACAGCATCCTCGACCTGTGCACCGGCTCTGGATGCCTCGCCATCGTTGCTGCGCATACCTTCCGCAAAGCCGCGGTCGAGGGCAGCGACCTGTCCGCAGGCGCTCTGGCCGTGGCCCGACGCAATGTGCGCGATCACCATCTGGGGAAACGCCTGAAGCTGATCCGCTCCGACCTGTTCGCAAGCCTCGCCGGCAGACGTTACGACCTGATCCTGAGCAACCCGCCGTACGTGCGCGCGCCGGTCATGCACAGGCTGCCTGCTGAATACCGCCGCGAACCCAAGCTGGCCCTGCACGGAGGCGCCGACGGACTGGACCTGGTGCGGCGGATACTGGGGGAAGCCGCGGCGCACCTGAATCCCGGCGGCTGGCTGGTCCTCGAGGTCGGTCACAACCGGCGGCTGGTGGATCGTGTATTTCCCGAACTGCCTTTTATCTGGGCGGAGACGAGCGGCGGGGACGACTGTGTTGCTCTGCTGCAGAAGGAATCAATGATGACGGTGCTGCCTGGCCCGGTGACGCCGACCAGGTCATCAGCTGTTCCACGTCGGCGGCAACGAGTTCGATGAACTGGCCGCGCTTCAGGCGCGGCGGCAATACCACCATTCCGAAACGCACGCGCATCAGCCGGCTCACGGTCAGTCCCTGCGACTCGAACAGCCGGCGCACCACGCGGTTGCGGCCTTCTTTCAGCAACACCCTGAACCAGCGGTTGGCGCCCTCTCCACCCTCTTCCTCGAGGAATTCGAAGCGCGCAATACCGTCTTCCAGCTGTACCCCCCTGCGCATCGCATCCAGTTTTGCCGGCGCAGCATCCCCCAGCACACGCACCGCGTATTCGCGTTCCACCTCGAAACGCGGATGCATCATGCGGTTGGCCAGATCGCCGGAAGTGGTGAAAATCAGCAGACCGCTGGTGTTGAAATCCAGGCGACCGATGGCCAGCCACTTGGCGCCGCGTGCAGGCGGCAGTCTCGCAAATACGGTCGGTCGGCCCTGGGGATCGTCGTTGCTGACGATCTCGCCTTCCGGCTTGTGATAGAGCAGCACGCGCGGAAGCTGGCCGGCAACCGGCCAGCGCACGATGCGCTCGCCGGCCTTGATGCGATCCTCAGCGGTGACCCTGTCGCCGATGGTCGCCACCTTGCCGTTGACCGTGATCTCCCCCGCACGAATGCGCTCCTCCATCGCCCGTCGCGACCCCAGACCGGCCTGCGCCAGTATCTTGTGCAGTTTTTCGCCGCGGCCTTCGGCGACCGCCCGCAAGGCTTCTGCAGCACCGGGTTCGCGTTGCGGCCGGAGCGGGCGCGGTTTGCGCTGCGGCCCCTGGCGATTGCGCGACCCGGATTTCACAGGCTGCGCCTCTCGAGCACAGCCTGCGCCAGTGTCCCGCTGTCGACATGCTCGAGTTCACCGCCGACCGGAAGCCCGCGCGCGATGCGCGTCACGCGCAGACCCTTGGCGCGGAGCATTTCGCCGGCGTAATGCGCGGTCGCCTCGCCCTCCACGGTGAAGTTGGTTGCAATCATCACTTCCTGCACCACGCCGTCCGCAGCACGCCTGAGCAGGCGTTCCAGGTGAATATCCCGGGGACCGATGCCGTCGAGCGGCGACAGTGCGCCCATCAGCACGAAATACAGGCCGTCGTAACACTGCGCCTGCTCCATCATCAGCAGGTCGCCTGGCGTCTCGATCACGCACAGCAGCTGCGCATTGCGTCGTGGCGACTGGCACAGCATGCAGATTTCCTCTTCGGAAAAATTGTTGCAGCGCTCGCAATGTCGCACGCGCTCCAGCGCGGCGCCCATCGCGGTAGCCAGGCGCTGTGCCCCAGGCCGGTCGCGCTGCAGCAGATGGAACGCCATGCGCTGCGCCGAACGCGGCCCCACGCCAGGCAGGCAACGCAGGGCCTCGATCAGGGCCTGCAGCGAGGATGGCGGCTTCACTTGCTCAACTTGCTGTTTTTATTGATGAATCAGAATGGCAGCTTCATGCCCGGCGGCAACGGCAGCCCGGCCGTGACCCCGGCCATTTTTTCCTGACTGGTCGCCTCGACCTTGCGCAGCGCATCGTTGACCGCGGCAACCACCAGATCCTCCAGCATCTCCCGGTCGTCGCCGGTCGCAACCGGATCCATAATCACTCGTTTGACCTCGTGTCCGCAGGTCATCACCACTTTCACCGCGCCCGCGCCGGCCTGCCCCTCGACCTCGATCTGTGCAAGCTGCTCACGCATCCTGCGCATGTTGTCCTGCATCTGCTGCGCCTGCTTCATCAGTCCCGCGAGCTGACCTTTCATCATGATGACCTCTGCTGGTTTTCCACGTTTACTTCGGTTTTATGGATGCGTCTTCGAGCGAGCCGTCAAAGTCTTCGATCAGTTCGCGGACGAACGGATCCCGGCGGATCTCCGCAACCGCCTCGGCCTGCCGCTGCTCGAGTTTGCGGTCGGTGACCGCCTTGGGCGAAACGCCTGCCACTTCGCCGGCGACAAAAGCCACCCGCAGTTTTGCGCCCAGCAACTGGCGCAGCGCCGCGGTCAGCTTGTCGCGATAGGGCTTGTCGAACATGCGTTCATCGGCCTGCGAAATCCGCAGTTCGATCAGATCGGCGGTGCGCGACACCATTTCGCAGCGCAGGGCCAGCTGGTTGGCCATCGCGCTGAGTCCCAGCTGTCCGACCAGTTCCGCCCACGCCGATGGATCGGCTGCCGCTGCAGCCGTCGTTGCACGGGCCGGAGCTGCCCGGGGTGAGGCAGTGGACGGTGCGGGTGCTGCGGCCGGAGCTGCCGCAGTGCCCGGAGCAAACGCCAGCATGCGCAGCAGCGTCATCATGAAGCCGGCATGTTCGTCGGGCGCAAGGCCGATTTCAGCGCGTCCCTGCACGGCAATCTGATAATGGAGCTGCAGTTCATCGGCGCCAAAAATCCGCGCGAGTTCGTGGATTGCCGCCGCATCCGGGTCGTCTTCGGCGATGCTTCCCGGAACAATCTGCACGAGCGCCACGCGATGCAGCAGCGTCGCCAGTTCCTGCAGCGCGGTTTCAAAGGAAAGGCTGCGCTCCGCCATGTGCGCGGCCTCGGCGACCAGCGCCCCGCCGTCCTGCGCGGACAGCGCCTTGAGGATTGCGTGCAGATAAGTCTGGTCGACGGCACCCAGCATCGCGCGCGTGGAGGCCTCTTCGAGTTTGCCGCCACCATGAGCAATCGCCTGGTCGAGCAGGCTCAGCGCGTCGCGCATGCTGCCTTCCGCGGCACGGGCAAGCAGCGCCACTGATGCGGCGTCTGCAGCCACGTTTTCCGCGGCGAGTACCGCGTCAAGCCGCCCGCCGATCTGCTGGGGCGGTATCTGCTTCAGCGCGAATTGCAGACAGCGCGACAGCACGGTGACCGGGATTTTCTGCGGATCCGTGGTGGCGAGGATGAATTTGACGTGCCCCGGCGGCTCTTCCAGGGTTTTCAGCATGGCATTGAATGCCGAGCGCGACAGCATGTGCACTTCGTCGATGATGTAGACCTTGTAACGCCCGCTGGTCGGTGCGTAGAGGGCGTTGTCCAGCAGTTCGCGCATGTTGTCGACCTGCGTGTTCGACGCGGCATCGAGTTCGATCAGGTCGACGAAACGGCCGGCGTCGATCTCCGTGCAGGCCCCGCACCTGCCGCAGGGAGTATCGGTCACCCCGGTCTCGCAGTTCAGCGCCTTGGCCAATATACGGGCCAGCGTCGTCTTGCCCACCCCCCGAGTGCCGGTGAACAGATAGGCATGATGCAGCCGCTGCTGGCGCAGCGCATTGCCCAGTGCACGCACCACGTGCTCCTGGCCGACCAGTTCGGCAAAACTGCGCGGGCGCCACTTGCGGGCGAGAACCTGGGTCACGGCGTATCGGCGGATCTGTTCGGGTGTAAGCCGCTATTTTAGCCGCAATGGGCACACCGCACTGCGCGGCGATAATGCGCCGTCAGCGGAACCAGTACTGCATGCGGATCTGGTGAAAATCTATGCCGTTATTCGGCACCTTGATGTCCGCGTTTGACAGATGCTGGTAACGGTAACCGATATCGGCCGCGCCCCTGGCGCCGAAGCGGTATCCGAAACCCAGATGGTCGCCGAACTGGAAGGCAGTGCCAAAGCGCTTGTTGCCCAGTGCGGTCGACGAAAGCAGGTGGACGCCGATCCCGCCTTCCAGATAAAGACCGCGGATGTCGTTGCGCTGCAGCCGGAACACGGGCGTCAACCCCATTTCGGACAGCCGGGCGCGTTCCCCGGGCCGGGTATCGCGACGCCATTGTGCGGCGGACACGTCCCAGTAACCGCCCAGGTGCCAGGTTGCGCCGGCGAACCAGCGCTGAGACCAGGACCATTGCGCGGCGACCCGCGCCATCCCGGTCCGCGAAGCCTGCCCAGCCTCGTACGCCAGCCCGTCGAGGGCGGACGCCGGCGGTGCAAAGCACGCCAATACAGCCGCGCCGTTGATCAGGCGCAGGATTCTTCTTGTTGTAGGCACTGCCTGTTGCCGGACGACCCCCGCCGCCCGCCCTGTTCAGAATTGGGGTGGCGAGCCTAACCCCCGGCACTCGCAGAGAATAGCTGTGGCTGCTTCCTTCCGGACCTGACCAGGTTCACTACCATGCGATGCGGGGAGGCCCGCCGTAAGAAAGCCGTCAGTATGCACGTGAATGCGATCCTTTGCCACGTCTACGCAGTCTCAACGGCTTTACAAGCGCCAACGATAATGATTTTATATGGCCGACATGGCGCGTTCGGCCTGCACAGGCCGTGGCCAGACCGCACGAAAACCGAAACCCATTCGGATCAATACCAGGCACCGGAGGAGTCACATGTCCACCCCCGCAGCAGGCACCATCGAATCCGTTCTCCACGAAAACCGCATTTTCCCGCCAAACCCGGAACTCGCCAAACAGGCCAACATTTCCGGCATGGACGCATACCGCGCCCTGTATTCCGCCGCGGAAAAGGACTACACCGGATTCTGGGCCGGCCTGGCGCGCGAACACCTGCTGTGGAAAAAACCGTTCACCCAGGTGCTGGACGATTCGAAGCCCCCGTTCTTCCGCTGGTTTGCCGACGGCACGCTCAACGCATCGTACAACTGCCTCGACCGCCACCTGCAGACGCAGCCGGACAAGACCGCGGTCATTTTCGAGGCCGACGACGGCAGGATCACCCGCGCCAGCTACCGGGATCTGCACCGCCGCACCTGCATGATGGCCAACGGCCTGAGGGCGCGCGGCATCAAGAAGGGCGACCGCGTCATCATCTACATGCCGATGTCGATCGAAGCCATCGTCGCCATGCAGTCCTGCGCGCGCATCGGCGCCATCCATTCCGTGGTGTTCGGCGGCTTCTCCGCAAAAAGCCTGCAGGAACGCATCATCGATGCAGGTGCGGTGGCCGTGCTGACCGCGGACGAACAGATGCGCGGCGGCAAGGCAATACCGCTGAAGGCGGCTGTCGACGACGGCATCGCGCTGGGCGGCTGCGATTCGATCAAATCGGTGGTGGTCTACAAGCGCACCGGCGGCAAGATCAACTGGAACGCCAAAACCGACGTCTGGCTGCACGACCTCGTCAAGGACCAGCCCGAAACCTGCGAGCCGGAATGGGTCGACGCCGAACATCCGCTGTTCATCCTCTACACCTCCGGCTCCACCGGCAAGCCCAAGGGCATCCAGCATTCCACCGGCGGCTACCTGCTGTGGTGCATCCTCACCATGAAATGGACCTTCGACCACAAGCCTGCGGACGTATTCTGGTGCACGGCGGACGTGGGTTGGGTCACCGGGCATTCCTATGTCTGCTACGGACCGCTGGCCTGCGGCGGCACCGAAGTGGTATTCGAGGGTGTTCCAACCTACCCCGATGCCGGACGCTTCTGGAAAATGATCCAGGACCACAAGGTCACGGTGTTCTATACCGCGCCCACCGCCATCCGCTCGCTGATCAAGGCTGGCGGCGACCTGCCGAAAAAATACGACCTCTCCAGCCTGCGCATCCTCGGCACCGTCGGCGAACCGATCAACCCCGAAGCCTGGATGTGGTATCACGAAACCGTCGGCGGCGGCCGCTGCCCGATCGTCGACACCTGGTGGCAGACCGAGACCGGCGGCCACATGATCACCCCCCTTCCCGGCGCCACGCCAACCAAACCCGGATCAGCAACGCTGCCGCTGCCCGGCGTGATGGCCGATATCGTAGATGAAACCGGCCAGTCGGTCGGCAAGGGCAAGGGCGGCATCCTCGTGATCAAGAAACCCTGGCCGTCGATGCTGCGCACGATCTGGGGCGACCCCGAGCGCTTCAAAAAAACCTATTTCCCCGAGGACTTCCAGGGCAGGTATTACCTTGCCGGCGACGGTGCAACCTATGATGAAGACGGCTACATCCGTATCATGGGACGAATCGACGACGTGCTGAACGTCTCCGGCCACCGCCTCGGTACCATGGAAATCGAATCCGCGCTGGTCGCCAATACCGGCCTGGTAGCGGAGGCCGCGGTGGTCGGACGCCCCGACGACCTCACCGGCGAAGCCGTGGTCGCCTTCGTGGTGCTGAAGCAGGCGCGCCCCGAGGGTGAGGCTGCAAAAAAAATCATCAAGGAACTTCAGGACTGGGTGGGCAAGGAAATCGGCCCCATCGCCAAGCCCAGGGACATCCGCTTCGGAGACAACCTGCCGAAGACCCGCTCCGGCAAGATCATGCGCCGCCTGCTGCGCTCGATTGCCAAGGGCGAGGACATCGCGCAGGACGTGTCCACCCTTGAAAATCCGGCGATCCTCGAGCAGCTGAAACAGGCGCCGAAATAACCCCGGCATCGCGCAGGAATGAAGCCGCGGCGTCCTGCACGACAGCAGCCATGATCAAACCTGCACTTAAGGGACAGCGCCTGGTGGCGCTGTTCCTGCTGGGCGGGCTGCTGTTCAATTATCCCGTGTTGTCACTGTTTGCCGGCGGCGACCAGCTCCTGGGCATACCCGTGCTCTACCTCTACCTCTTCGCGGCA
>JBFWOE010000014.1:0-35554 GCA_050250695.1 Burkholderiales bacterium | reverse complement strand
AGAGAACCGACCAAAGCCCCATCACGCGCTCCCTGCTGTCGGCAGGCATCCTCACCCTTTCCCTGGGGATTCCGGTCGGTCCTGGTGCAAGCCCCTGCAACCCTTGCAGGGGCAATTCCCGCAGTTCCAGATGCGCCGCAAATCCCTGCGCGGCCAAACGCAACCCCTGCGGCGCAAAAAATCCTTGTGCTGCGAAAAACCCGTGCGCCGCAAAAAATCCATGCGGACCCTGCGGGGCGGGCGGCAAGGTTGATCCGAAACTGGTGACACGCCAGAAAAACCACAAACCCGCCTACAAAGGCAATCAGGCGGATCTGGTAAAAACCGGCGAAGCGCTGTGGAAAGACAACAGACTCAGCACCAATCGCATGTCCTGCAACACCTGTCACATCAACAATGCGTCGTTTGCGCCCGGATTCGCCAAGCCCTATCCGCATCCGGTCGGAATGGCCAAGGATCGCTCCGGACTGACAAAAATCTCCGCGGAAGACATGGTCCAGTTCTGCATGGTGGTGCCGATGGCCGCCAAACCGTTGCCCTGGGATTCCAAGGAACTGGCGGCTTTGACGGCATACACCCTGCACGTCCAAAAAACCTTCAAACCCAATCCTTGTGCGGCAAAAAACCCCTGCGGGGCCAATCCCTGCGCCGCGAGGAATCCCTGCGCCGCGAGGAACCCATGCGCAGCAAAGCGGAAATAATCCGTTCTTGTCCGGCATGAGTGCCGCCCAGGCCACCGTTCAACTCCCGCATGCAGGGACCCTGGGCGTAGCCATGCCGCCATTGCGGGTTCCCACACTGGAACGTTTGTCCGCCTCATGCCTGCGCGCGATGCAGGCGCACGGTGAAATCGCGCTTGAATGTGAACGTGTGCTCCAGCGGGGGGGCATCAATCTCGTCAGCGAAGTACTGCGGGAACAGGGCGAGTTCGTTGAATACGATCACTATCCCCGCGACGACGTATACGACGCCGATACACGCTCCCAGTATTATTTTCATTCCCACCGTTCCGCATACGGGGAGCATGGCCACTTCCATACCTTCCTGCGCCCCCCCGCCCCGGACGGCCGGAAGGAAATCAAGGAAGAAGATGACAATATCGTGCACCTCATCGCCATTTCGATGGACGATTACGGCTGGCCGATGGGTTTGTTCGCTACCAATCACTGGGTCACCGGCGGCTTGTGGCGTGATGCCGGCGAAACAACCCGCTTGCTGCGTGACTTCAGCATCGATCATGCCTGGCCTTCCTGGCCGGTCAATCGCTGGGTTGGGGCAATACTCGGGCTGTATCGCCCGCACATCGAGGCCCTGCTGCGCCATCGTGATGCCACGATATCCGCCTGGTCCGGAGCATATCCCGGTGAGCAGGCGCTCGAGAACCGCAGACTGGAAATTACCGCTTACCTGCCGATCGACGTGGCAGCCACAGTCCGCGATGTCAACCTGCGGCTGCAGTTGAATGGCCTATGAAATCGGTCAAACCACGGGGCATGCCTGTCGTCCGCCTGCTTCATGCTTGCTTCGCGGTAATCTGCTGCGCCAGTCCGCTGGCGGCGATGAGTGCCGCGAAAACGATTGAATTGACCCAGGTGCCCTGCCAGTTTCTTGAAAGCGAGGGCGGCATCAATCGCGGATACACCAGCCGCTCGATCAGGGATTGCGAAGCCATCAACAACCACAGCGCCGAGTCACGCGCCAAGTCTGCGAAACCGCTGCGACTCGCACCTGGCAAATACATCTTCCGGGTCGCCAATCGCAACGTGCCTTATGAACTCGGATTCTGGCTGCGTGGATCATCCCCCTTCGGCCGCGTCACCCTGCCCAGCGTATCCGGGGGCGGTATCCACACGGGGAAAAGCCGCGACTACGAAATCGATCTCAAGCCGGGGGAATATGTTTACTCGTGCCCGCTCAATAACACGCCGGATTATCGTTTGCTCGTGCAGTAAATGGTGGCGAGCTTGCCCGCCGGCCTGGGCTCCGGCGGGCTTTTTTTGCATAAAATTCATGGCGGCATCCGCAGCAGCCGCAGCCCGGATGGCATTGATAACCACAGGCTGCTTGCTCGCGGGCGGCTCCGCCCTTTCAGCCGAACTCCCGGGGCGTTCGGTAACAATGGTCTTGCAAACTCAACACCGCTTTGATGTACTGCGCGAACGTCTTGAAAAATTCATAAAAAACAACAAGATGGGATTGGATGCCGAAGCCAGTGCGAGCCGCGGAGCCGCCGCGCGCGGCATCCGCATCCCGGGCAACGCGGTAGTAATGGTGTTTCGCAACGATTACGCCGTGCGCATGCTGGATGCAAGTGTGCCGGCAGGCATTGAAGCACCGCTGCGGTTTTACCTCACCGAGCAGGGCGATGGCACCACGACCCTCACTTATCAGCTGCCGAGCGCCGTTTTCGCACCATATGCAAGCAAAGCGCTGAACGAAATGGCGCTCGAACTTGACGTGATCTTCCGGAAAATCGCCGCTGAAACCGTCAGGGAATGAAGGCTGCGGACATCCCATGCAACGGAACGTATTTACTCTGAGCCTTGCCGGTTGCGCATTGCTGGTGCTCGGGCTTCCTGCAGGAGACAACCGCCTGCCGATCCTGCTGTTCCTGGGTATCCTGCTCGGCGCCACGCTGTTTCTGACTTCCTTCGGTTTTGCCTCCGCATACCGCAACATGCTCACCGGGCGTGACTTCAACAGCGTTCGCGCCCAGGTCCTGCTGCTTGCGGTATCAACACTGATGTTCAGCCCGGTCTTGTCCGCAGGACAGTTTTTCGGGCAACCGGTAACCGGCGCAAGCGCCCCTGTGGCGCTGCAAGTGGCTGCCGGCGCCCTGCTTTTCGGAATCGGCATGCAACTCGCGGGGGGGTGCGCCTCCGGTACGCTGTATGCGACAGGCAGCGGCAGCTTGCGCATGTTGTGCACCCTGGCATTTTTCTGCGCAGGCTCATTCATGGCCAGCCTTCATTTCGACTGGTGGCAAGGGCTGCCTTCATGGGGTGAAATCGTGCTGGCAGAAAAGTTGGGCTGGCCCGCAGCGGTGGTTCTGCAACTGGCCGTCCTGGGCTTGTTATGGAAAATACTGGGACGACAACAGGCACGGATTGAAAAAACCGCATTCTCGACACACCCGTTGCAGAATCGCATACTGCTGCATGGGGCCTGCGTGCTTGCCGCGCTGTCATTCTTCGTGTTGATCACGGCGGGGCATCCTTGGAGCATCACCTGGGGATTTACACTTTGGGCCGCCAAAATGGCCATGCATCTGGGCTGGGATCCGCAGAACAGCAATTTCTGGAACGCCGACTTCCAGCGCGAGGCGCTGTCCGGCAACCCGTTGAATGATGTGACTTCGGTCATGGACATCGGACTTTTGGCCGGAGCCCTTGCAGCCTCCAGCCTGGTCGGCGAATTTCGCCCGCGCTGGCCGGCCCGCTGGGCAGAACTCGCGGCGGCAATACTGGGCGGCATCGCAATGGGTTACGGCGCACGCATCGGTTTCGGCTGCAATATCGGCGCATTTTATTCAGGGGTGGCTTCGACCAGCCTGCACGGCTGGTTATGGATTGCGGCTGCCCTGCCGGGATGCTGGATCGGCGTGCGTCTGCGACCCTTGTTCGGCATCAAAATTTAGGAATTGAACATGCACAGTCCCTCATTTGCACGGCGTACCGGGTATCCCGCATTGCTGCCGTTTGCAGTGCTGTTGAGTTTCATGTTTGCCCTGGTCAGCGTATCCGCACAAGCCAATCCTGCGTGGAAGGCGGAATGGCCGCGCACCGATTTTTCCAGGCACACGGTGAATCTGGATGAAATCATGTCGGGGGGACCGCCCAAGGACGGCATCCCTCCAATAGACAGGCCGCGTTTTATTTCACCGCCGGACGCGGCACGCTGGCTGGATCCGCGTGAACCTGTCATCGTGTTCGAGCACCGCGGGGATGCACGCGCCTACCCGCTGCAAATCCTGATGTTCCATGAAATCGTCAATGACACCGTTGCCGGGGCTCCGGTTGCCATAACCTTCTGCCCCCTGTGCAACGCCTCGATTGTTTTCGACCGCAATGTGCGGGGAACGACCCTCGATTTCGGCACCACCGGGAAATTGCGCAAAAGCGACCTGGTCATGTACGACCGGCAAACCGAAAGCTGGTGGCAGCAATTCACCGGCAAAGGCATCGTCGGACACCACAGCGGCGTCACGTTGAACCAGCTGCCGTCCGCCATCTCTGCTTTTGCTGATTTCCGCTCGGCCTACCCGCGCGGCAAGGTGTTGTCGCGCGAAACAGGCCATGACCGCCCGTACGGCCGCAACCCCTACCGCGGCTATGACCGCATCGGCGATCAGCCTTTTCTGTTCAAAGATCCGGTGGACCCGCGCCTGCCCGCGATGGAACGGGTCCTCGGGGTTTCCCGCAACGGCAAAACAAAAATCTATCCGCTGGGATTGCTATCCGCGCAACCCGTCATCAATGACCGGATCGGTCGTGAACCTGTAGTGGTCATGAGCAGGGGCGGTTTGCTGTCCGCGCTTGATGCGGACACCATCCGTGACTCCCGGGAAATCCGCGCCGCAACCGCATACAGCCGCCAGCTCGACGGGAAAACATTGAGCTTTGAATCCAAGGCGGGGCAAATCACAGACCGGGAAACCGGATCTCTCTGGGATATTTTCGGCAGGGCGAAGTCGGGGCCGCTCAAAGGGGCGCGTCTCGTGAACGTGGATTCCGGCGTACACTTTGCGTTCGCCTGGCTGGCGTTCCACCCGGATTCGGAAATCTACGGCAAGTCCGCCCCCCCTAAAAAGTGAACAGCATACTGCGCGGCGTCGGTAACACGATCGCACGTTTCCTGGATCAGCCCAGTCCAAACTATGCGCCGCTTGCGACCAGCGATCCGCAACGTCTGCGGCAGGCATTGCGCCCCTGCGATGTGCTGCTGGTCGAAGGTAACCGCCGCATCAGCGTCGCGATCAAGTATCTGACGCAATCCACCTGGTCTCATGCGGCCTTGTATGCCGGCGAACTGCCTTGCGGCAATGCCGGAGCAGCGGTACCCATGTTGATCGAAGCTGATCTGATCGAAGGCGTGCGCCTGATAGAGCTATCCGAATACGTGCAATGCCATACGCGTATCTGCCGCCCGGTCGGCTTGACGGACACGGAACGCGAAAAAATTCTCGAATCGGCCAAGGCACGGATCGGTGAGGTTTACGACCTCAAAAATGTCATTGATCTGGCCCGATATCTGCTGCCGACCCCGCCGGTACCGGTGCGCTGGCGAAGGCGCATGCTGGCGCTGGGCAGCGGTGAGCCAACGCGCGCCATCTGCTCGACGCTGATCGCACAGCTCTTCCAGTCGGTGGGTTACCCGATACTGCCACACGTCGAGAAACGCCCCGCGCCGAGTCCTGGCTGCGACGACTGCACCGAGGAAATCCTGCATATCCGGCATCACAGCCTGTTCGCGCCCCGGGATTTTGATATTTCGCCTTACTTCAGCATCGTCAAACCTGCCCTGGAATCGGGATTCGATTTTCACGAGATCAAATGGGAAGCGACCGCCTCTTCCGCAAATCCTGATGCCCTCGTTTCCGAGCAGCACGCGCACCGGCAAATCTCCCTGTAAGTTTTCCGACCATCTCCCGGTCTTATGAACAAGAGGGCAAAGCCCCGTGACCCAGGGAGCCAGAATGAACTCAAGGAGAAAACACATGAATGCTCGACGCCTGTTGTTGATGACCGTAATGGCCGTATCCATTGTCATGGCGGGATGCGCCGGTCCGAATAGAGGTTATTCGTCCACAGCATCGGTCAGTTCCCACCCGCAAGGCGTTTTCCCGGCAACCAATCCGAACAGCGATTAAACTCGGGATCGGACTGAGTCAATCGGGAAACCGCATCTTGAAACAACGGCCAGGCTTTGAAAACATGGTGCGCGCCTACGCCGCTGAATTGTTCCGGTACGCCTACTGGATTTGTCGTGACCGCGCAGTCGCGGAGGACCTTGTACAGGAAACCTTCGCGCGCGCCTGGGAATCCTGGAATACTCTTCGCGACGACAAGGCGGCACGAGGCTGGCTTTATACGATCCTTCGCAACGAGCGTGCCCGCCTGTTCGAACGCAAGCGATTTGACATAGTCGATGACATGGATCCTGACGATATTGTTGCCCCTCAGTTAACCGGACAAGATGACCGGATCGACCTTCGTGCCGCTCTGGAAAAACTGCCTTCGGGATACCGCGAACCACTGCTGCTGCAAGTGCTTGGGGGGTTCAGCTGCGCTGAAATAGCGGTAATGCTGAAGACCTCGGAAGGCGCAATCATGACCCGCCTGACCCGGGCCAGGATCGCACTACGCCAGCCTGACCATATGTCCCACCGGAGAAAATCTGGATGAATTGCCTCGAATTCCGCCGACTGATCCTTGCCGATCCCCGGCGTCTTGACGATGATCAGAAGGCACATCTGGTTGCCTGTCCGGCCTGTTCGGCGCTGACCGCCGAACTTGCCGAGTTCGACAACATGGTCGCTCAAACCTCCGCCGTGCCGGTACCTGATGGACTGGCGGATCGGGTATTGCTCCGCCACAACCTCAGGTCTCACACCAAACGATGGACATGGGCGCTCGCTGCGTCACTGCTGATCGGACTGAGCCTCGGCTGGGAGTTGCGCAAAACCGCGAACGTGGGCATGGATCCTCGGCAAGCTGCTGTCGTGACGCCTGCTTCCGCACTGGGAAACAATCACCCTGCGGTTGCCGCCATTTCCTATGTCATTGATCATGAACCGAGACTTTTGCTTGAAAACCGCACCGGCGACCCGGTGGTGCTGAAAGACGCCTTGAGTCGCCTGGGCATCAAGCTGCCCCCGGAAGCCGTCGTGACCCATCTCGGAAAGTGCCCCGTTCCTGGAGGCACCGGCGAGCATGTCGTACTTGAAACGCGGGAAGGAAAAGCCACGCTGATTCTCGTACCGGGACAATCGTTCGGCCCGCGGGTCGTGGTTGCCGACCGTGACAAGGCCGCCGTGGTTCATTCCTCCGGCTCTGGCGGTTATATCCTGATTACGGATTCCCCGAAAAAAACACAGGCCGTAGAACGCCTGCTGATGTAACCGGCGGAAGAATCAGTTTTCGGCGGCGCCGAAATTCTTCAGCACGCCGTTTTCGAGGATCTTTACCTGCTGCTGCGCATCCTGCAGCTGGGTCTGGCAGACCTTGAGCAGTTCGGCGCCGCGTTTGTACGCCGCCAGCGACTGCTCCAGAGGCATCTGGCCCTCTTCCATGGCCTCCACGATTTTCTCGAGCTCTGCGAGCGCCGATTCGAATGTCGGATTGTTCTGGCTCTTGGGCGATTTGGACATGGCGGAATCGCCTCTGTGGCGGAAGCGAAAGACTAACGCAATCAGCGAGTTGCGGTCAACGCGCCGAATCAGCCGGCAAGCCGCTGGCCCCCCCGGCGTTTTCCACCCGGTCGATGACCGCCCGCGGTATCAGGCTCAGCTTCACCAGCGGCTTCAGCGACTCATCGCCACTCTGCTTGCAGAACTCCCGGATCGCAAGGAACGCCCGCGCCGCCGCCGTGTCATTCCAGAACCACTGGTCGATGGCCTTCGCCGCGAGGTTGCCGGGCTGCGCAGCGGCAGCCTCGAAATAGTAAGACTTGATGTCGTCGCAGGCGCGCTTCACTGCGACACCGGCGCTCATGCCGGCAACGGCGGGCGGCACGGGCGCATCGCCGAGATATGCCAGCACGTGGTTCAGTGCGTCATCCACCGTCGCGCCGAACACGCCCACGGTGGTGCGGCCGCGCCGTTTGCGCGCCAGGTCATACCAGGGCGCCAGCTGCGCAATCTCGTCGCGCAGGGACTGGGCCAGTCCGCCCGCGCCGGTTTGGGCCGCGGCGAAACTCACCGGACAGGCAAATCCGGAATCAGCGGACGCGGCATCCGGAGCGTCCTCCGGAAAATCCTCGAGCACCGGCCCTGAAGTTCTTTCAAACAGCGACAGCAGGTGGAGCAGCACCCTGCGCTGGAATGCCGGTTCGGCGGGCGCACCGAACGGCCGGCCGAGCATGAACGGCACCCACAACGCGCGCGACGGCTTGATCGCCGCGGTCTGCTCGCGGATCAGGCTGATCTGCGCCGTCGCCACGCCTTCGCGTTCGATGTAGTGTCCGAGTGCGCCCACGGCGCACGTGCAGTTGGGTCAGACCGGTGTCAGCAATACTGCATCCACCTTGTCCTTCTTCAGCAGCACCGCGAGCTCACGGGCCTTGGCCTCGAGCGCGCGAATGGGCGCCGCACCCATGAACGCATAGTGATAGTCTGACACCGATCCCACCACGCCGGCCGCCTGCAGTTCGCGCAGGCGGTCGAGGGGGAACACCACGTTGACGTCTTCCTGGAAGCCGCTGCGGTCGAAATTCACCGAGCTGTGGCTCATGATCAGGTCGGCGTGCGGCGTATCGCCCGGTATCACGCGGTAATCCGCGGCACCCGGCGGAAACGGCCGGTCGCCGCGCACGTGCACCCCGGAGGTGGTGATGATCGCCACCCGGCGCTCGCGCAGCGGCGGTCCGGGCACAAACGGCGTCGCGCCGAAATCCGGCAGGTCGCGGATCTTGTCGAGGTGGTGCTGCCGTTCAAATTCCGGAAGATCGCTCAATCGCGCCATCTGCAGTCCTTTCGGTTGCCGGTCATTGTCAGCGCTGATGTTTGCCCACGTTCCAGCCGCTTTTCGCCAGGTGTTTCTCGCCGACATGGATGGGCTCTTCCTCCAGCGGCGTCGCCATGGTGTCGTTCCAGCGGTTCATGAAGCCGAACATCGACACCACGCCGACGATCTCGACGATCTGCCCCTCATTCCAGTGCTTTTTCAGTTCCGCAAACATCTCGTCGGTAACCGCATTCGGCTGCGCAGCCGCGGCTATCGCCACCTCCAGCGCCGCGCGTTCCGCGTCGGTGAACAGCGGGTGGGTGCGGAACTCCCATACCGCTTCCAGTTTTTTGTCATCGTAACCCAGCCCGAGCGCCGCCCCGGCCGTGTGCGCCATTCAGTAATGGCAGCCGTGCGCACGGCTGGCGACATGCGCCAGCATGCGCTTGAACGCGATGGGGACCTCGCTTTCCGGATCCCAGGTTGCGGCGGCCAGCTGCGACAGCGCCTGCACCAGCTTCGGCTTGCGCTGCATGATCAGCACGCTGTTGGGCACGAAGCCGAGCACGCGCATGTAGGTCTGGAATGCGCCGGCCAGTTCCGGCGTGGTCTCCTGCGGCAACGGTGCCAGCCGCGGATCGGGTCTTTCGGTTTGTTTCATGATGTCCGCTCAGAATGTTTCAAGGATGATTGCCTCAAGCCGGTAATTTCGGCCCGCCCAGAGTCAGCAAGGTATCCGCGTCCCTGAGATAGTAGATTGCAAAACACGCTGCAAGCATAGGCCATGCCGCGAAAAATGTCAGTTTGTCCCACGGATTCAGGTAATACCCAAAGGCGGAAAACGTGGATACCGCATGCAAAATCATGACTGCCCCATACGTCCACCGTTTCATCAGACCCGCGACGAATGCCAGGACAAGCACGAGTTCGAGAGCGCCTATGACATAGAAAATGCTCAAATCCATACCGCTAATGAAGTAGAATTTTTTGAACACTGCCGACGCGTGCTTGGGGTTGACCAGCTTATCAAGCGTCCACATCAGCATTACGATAAATACGCCTATCCGCAGCAAAAACAGCGCCAGGGGCAATCTCTGCATGATATTCATGACCACTTCCTCCCATTGGGTGACTTTGATACGTTTGTTGAATATTTGCTCTCGGGAGAAACAGTTCAGCCCCCACCGGCATCAACTCGTATCCCGGATGCTCATTTTTTTCGGGATATCACGCCCAGATTGGCCACCACAAACGGGGTCAGATAATTCATCAATATCTTTGAAAGGACCACGCTGCTTAAGCCATCTTCCACCAGGATGTCCGCTTGATTTACAAATATCAGCCAGGTACCCACGCACAGGGCAATGCAGACAGTGGACCGCAGCTGATCCGCCTCAAAACAGACGGCCGACCTGGCGCGGATGTCATCAAACCATGCCCTCACGGAATGAACTGACAAGACAATTTCCTCCCGTATTGGCAGCAAAGCCCCAGTAATCCGGAATTGGCCACTAGTTGGACTTTACGCCCGCAGTTCTCATCAAAGCACCCAGCTCAGTTGCCTCCTTGCGCATGAAAGCATCGAAATTTTCCGGACTCATCGGCATGGGTATCGCACCAAGACCAGCAAGCCGCTGCTCGACTTCCGGCAGGCTCAGCAGGCGCGCGATATCGGTATTGAGTTTCTGAACGACGGGACGAGGCACGCCCGCGGGCGCAAGCAGCCCGATCCAGAAATCAAACCGCGCATCGGGCAAACCCGCCTCGACTATGGTCGGAACATCGGGCAACGCCGACGAACGCCTGTCAGAACTCACAGCAAGGGCCCTTACACGCCCCTCCTTGACGGCGGAGACGGCTGCGATAATGGGCAGAAATCCATATTGCACCCGGCCGCTCATGATCTCCGTCAGCATGTCCGCGGCGCCTTTCATGGGAATGTGCGTCGCCGAGATGCCTGCGGCGATCCTGAATTTCTCGGCATTGACATGCGATCCGCTGCCGACACCGCCAGTCACAAAATTCAACCCCTCTCGACGGGTTTTTGCGAGGTTGATGAATTCCCGGACAGTGGAGACCCGGGTATCCCTGGACACGGCAAGCACACTTGGAAGATTGGCAAGCGGAATCACACCGCTGAAATCCCGAAGAGTGTCGTACGACAGATTCCCGTAAATGACCGGATTGACCACATGCCCGGCGGATACGACCACCAGGGTATGTCCATCAGCAGTGGATCGCGCCACCAGTGCAGTGCCGATGGTCCCGCCGGCTCCGGGGCGATTGTCGACCACTACCGGCTGCCCCCACTTGGCACTCAGGCGTTGGGAAACAGCACGGGCAAGGATGTCGCTGGCACTGCCGGGCGTAAACGGCACAACCAGCCTGACGGGTTTGGCAGGATAGGGCTGTGCGCTGCCAATCGGTATCCAGCCCAGAATAGTCAACGCACATGCAAACCTCAACAGATTTACAAAACTCACGACAACCTCCTTCATCCAAAATTGCCCGGGGCAGTTCCCGGCCTACGCATTCCGTTTCCTAACCCACAGCATCTCGACATTGACGCTGGCATCCTTAAGCAGATTGAACACAGGACACCGCGCCTCGGTTTCCTCAACCACAGCCTTCAATCGCTCTTCTGATTCATCGGTCAGCACGTTTGCCTGCACCCGCACGCTCTGAAAATGCGGCCGCACGCCACGCTCTCCCAAGCGGCCCCGGATATCGATGGTGTACATGGCCTCGAAATCTATGCCTTTGTACTGAAATCCCGTTTCGGCGGCCGTGCGTGAAAACGTCACCGACTCGCATCCGCAGAGCGCTCCCAACACCGTTTGCAGCGGCGAAGGGCCGTCCCCTGAACCGCCGTGAGGCACCGGCTCATCCGTGACAAGAATTCCGAACTCCCCGCAATCGATTTCGGTTCGCAGACTTGCGTCATTTTTGGCCGTTATCGATTTTTTTCGAACGATGGGTTTGGATAAATCGAGACTCTCTTCCGAAACGACTTGTGTCGCCATATTGCCTCCGGGGAAATTGAACTGTCACGCAGAATCTCATCTGTTACCAGCGGTACAAAGCGTTAATGCCCAACGATGTGCGCAGCGTGGACCACCTTGCCCCAGCGCGAGGACTCGGCCCTGAACAGGGCAGTGGTTTCGTCCGGGGTCAGCGGCTGCGGCAAAGTCGCGCCGCGCGCCGCGTAGATCTTCCGAACTTCCGGCAACGCGAGAATCCGGCCGATTCCCGACTGGATTTTTTCGAGCACCGGGCGCGGCGTGCGTGCCGGCGCCATGATTGAAAATATGCTGGTGACCTCATAGTCCGGGGCCTTAAGCTGCTCCGCCAGCGTCGGCAGGTCCGGCAATTCCTCCGCCCTCGCCCTGCTCGCCACCCCCAGCGCGCGCAACTTGCCGGTCTTGATGTGCGGCATCGCGATCGCGATGCCCGGCCAGTACAGCGCGGTCTCGCCAGAAAGCAGTCCGACCAGCGCCGGGCCGCCGCCTTTGTACGGCACGTGCAGCAGCGCGGTGCCGGTCATCTGCTGGAACAGTTCCCCGGCCATGTGCGGCATGCTGCCGGTGCCGAAGGTGGCATAGGCGATGCCCTTCGGCCTGGCTTTCGCCAGCGCGATCACATCCGCGGTGTTTTTGACCGGCAGCGAAGGATGCGCGACGAGTATGTGCTGCACGGCACCAACCAGCGTGATCATGTTCAGGTCGCGCGCAGTGTCGTAGTTCATTTTTTTAAACACCAGCGGATTGATCGCATGCGTCTGCAATCCGTCCACCAGCAGCGTGTAACCATCCGGCGCCGCGCGCACCACTTGCTCGGAACCGATCATGCCGTTGGCGCCGCCGCGATTGTCCACCAGCATCTGCTGCCCCCAGGACTGGGTCAGGCGCTGCGAAATCACCCGTGTCAGAACGTCGATGTTGCCGCCCGCCGCCCAGGGCACCACGATGCGCACCGGCTTGTCCGGATAACCCCTGTCCGTCTGCGCACCGGCCTGCGCGGCGCCACACATGAGCGCTACAACTGCAACCCACCTTGTTATCCGATTCATGACCCCCTCCTTTTTTATGGAACATCCAGTCCAAAAAACCGCAAAAAAATTATCCGTCCAGACAGCGCACCAGCACTGCGGCGATATCGTTCAGCGAATCACGATCCGGATTGGCCTTGCCGAACAGCCGCAGACCCTGGATGCCGGCCACCAGAAAACGAGCCAGCGAGCGGGCATCAGCCGTGGCGGGAATTTCACCGCGTTCCTGCCCGCGCGACAGCGCAGCGGCAAACGCGGACTCGATGCGCTCAAGACTGCGCCGGACCCGGACGGCCGTCGCGTGGTCGTTGCGCGCGAGTTCGGCGGCACAATTGCCGATGAAACAGCCGCGCCGCCCCGGGCCGGCGACGATGCGGTCGATCAGTTCAGCGATGAATCCGGCAATCGCATCGCGCACCGGCAGCGGCCGCCCCAGCGCGGCATTGATGCGGGCCAGCCCCTGCTGTTCATAACGCTCCAGCGACCGGTGCAGCAGCGCACGCTTGCCGCCGAAAGTCGCGTACAGGCTGGAGCGGCTGAGCCCGGTGGCCATGCACAGATCGTCGAGCGACGTTGCCTTGTAGCCCTTGGCCCAGAATGCCTGCATCGCCTGCTCCAGCGCGACATCGGGCTCGAATTCGCGCTGCCGTGCCATTACTTGACGGCCCCTGCCGCCAGTCCGTCGAGCGCCTTGCGCAGGTTCTGCGTCACCGGACCGCAATCCCCGCCCTGCTTGTGGCGCGCGGCGAGAAACTGCGGATCGTTGTAACCCAGCCACACCTGTCCGGACGCATCCTGCCAGGCCAGCGCCTTCAGCGGCAGGTCGATGCCGCTGGTCTGGGCGCACAACATCAAGGGCGTGCCTCCCTGGGGATTGCCGAACACCAGCAGTTCCGTCGGCTGCAACTCCTTGCCGATTTTTTTCGCGCCCGCAGCATGATCCACGCGCAGGAAGATATTGAGTCCCTTGCCCTTGGCGGCAGCCTCGAAGCGGTCGAGGGTGTCCTTGACGCTGTGCGCACTTTTCAGAACGATCATGCCGTCGGCGGACCACGCCGGAAACGGCAGCAGCGACAACAGCAAAACCGCGGCGATACGCATCCTGTTCATGGATTTCTCCGGTTGGTTAAGTGACGAAATCAGTCCTCGCTGGCTATTTGGCATGTACCCCGGGATTCCAGCCCGAAGCGGTGAGATGCTTCCGGGCGAATTCCAGGGGATGCTCTTCCAGTTGCGTTGCCAGCGTGTCGTTCCAGCGGTTGAGCCAGCCAAAGAACGAAATCACCGATACGATTTCGATGATCGCATCCTCTGAAAAATGTTTCTTCAGCTCGTCGAAATGGGCATCCGTGGCGGACGGGGGACAACCGCCGGCAGCCAGCGCCAGGTTGAGGGCGGCGCGCTCGGCTGCGGTGAACAGCGGGCTGGTCTGGAATTGCCACAGCGCATGCAGTTTTTCCTCGGGAACCTTGCCGCGCTCGACCACGTTTTCGGCGTTGTGCGCGGTGCAGTAGCGGCAGCCGGCGGCATTGCTGGCGACCTCCGCCACCATCAGGCGCAGTGCCGTCGGCACCTCGCCGGCATCGGCCATCACCGCTTCGCGCAGGGTCTGTATGGCGCGGAACACTTTTGGCCGCCGCGCCAGCGTCAGCCAGCTGTTGGGCACGTATCCGCGCTGCTTTTCCGATTTTTCGAAATCCGCCGTGAACTCGGCGATGCGTTCCGCGGGGGCGGGTGAAACTCGGGCCATGACATATCCTCCGGTTGATCGTTTGCCTGCCTTGGCAATTCGGGTTGACGGCACGGTCGCCCGCATCGTGTTCAATTCGATATCCTGCAATACCGGACCATTATAGAATGATCGTTCCAGAATACAACCGTTTCCGCCCCAACCCTTGCCTGCCGGCAAACGGGCGGCGGCACCACACAGGCCGAATCGTGATATGAAGCTGTTTGTAAGGAACCTCCGGGAGTCCCGACCGATGGTCTTTGTTTCAGCCCGCGTTTCAGGAGCCGTTTGATGCACGCCACCCTGCCCTTGATGGAAGCCAGCGATTTCCCGGCCATCCGCCGCCGGCGCACCGAGACGCTGCAGGTCAACCTCGGTTACAAGTGCAACCAGAGCTGCCTGCACTGCCACGTCAACGCCGGCCCCACCCGCACCGAACTGATGTCGCAGGAAACCGTCCTCGACGTGATCGCCTACCTGCAGTCCTCCGGCATCGGTACGCTGGATATCACCGGAGGCGCGCCGGAGCTGAACCCCCATTTCCGCACTCTGGTCGAAACCGCGCGCAAGCTCGGCATACGCGTCATCGACCGCTGCAACCTGACCATCCTGTTTGAACCCGGACAGGAAACGCTCGCGCAATTCCTCGCCGGCCAGCAGGTCGAGATCACCGCCTCGCTGCCGTGTTATTCCGCAGACAATGTCGACCGCCAGCGCGGCAAGGGTGTATTCGACACCAGCATCCGCGCACTGCAGCTGCTGAACGGGCTCGGTTACGGCCAACCCGGTAGCGCGCTGAAACTGAACCTGGTCTACAACCCGCAGGGCCCGGTGCTGCCGCCGGCGCAGCCGCAGCTCGAGCGGGACTACAAAAAACGCCTGTCCGACGACCATGGCATCGTGTTCAATGAACTGTATGTCATCACCAACATGCCGATCCAGCGTTTCGGCAGCACGCTGGTCTCAAAAGGACAGTTCAATCAGTACATGAACCTGCTGAAAAATGCCTACCATCCGGCCAACCTGGAGTCCGTGATGTGCCGTACGCAACTCTCGGTCGACTGGCAGGGATTTGTCCATGACTGCGATTTCAACCAGATGCTCGATCTGCCACTGGCATGGAAACACCGGCCGCGCACCCACCTGCGCGACCTGATCGGTACCGATCTCGCAGGCAATCCGATTGTGGTCAGGGACCACTGCTACGGCTGCACCGCCGGCCAGGGCTCCAGCTGCGGCGGCGCACTGGTTGACTGACATCCATCCCCGGCCCGAGGCATGACGATGATAGAACCGATGTTTGCGGTGTATTTCTGGGGCTTCCTGATTCTCTACGGCGGCGTGATGTATGCCATCTCGCCGCAATCGCGCACCAATGCCAGCTTTTTCACCGGCAGCGACGATGCCGGCCGCCCCGCCACCGAATGGGCGCTGATCTGCAGCATATTCATCAGCTGGATATTCGCCAAGTCGGTGACCAACGCCGCCAACCTCGGCGCCGCCTACGGCGTGGTCGGCGGCCTGGCCTATGCCATGTACTGGCTGTCGATCCCTGTCGCCGGCATCGTCATCTACCGGCTGCGCACGCGCCACGGCGCAACCGGCCTCGTATCGTTCCTGATCGGCCGCTACGGGCGGCTGGCGGCCATGGCTTTCACGCTCGCCATCCTGATCCGGCTCTACAACGAAGTGTGGAGCAACACCGCGGTCGTCGGCGCCTATTACGGCAAGGCCGGCGAGTGGACCTTCATCGCCTCGGCGCTGCTGTTCACCGCGGCCACGCTGTTCTACAGCATGAAGGGCGGCCTGCGCAGTTCCATAGTCACCGACGTGATCCAGGCCGTGCTGTTCGTCATCGTGCTTGGCGTGGTGCTGTTCCTGGTCTTGCCCAAACACGGGCTGGGCACGCTGCTGTCGGTGGGCGACTTCCGGTTGAACGCCGGGGTTGACCTGCTGCTGGTGGCACTGCTGCAGGTGGTGTCGTATCCGTTCCACGACCCGGTGCTCACCGACCGCGGCTTCATCACGCGTGAAAAGACCATGCTGCGCGCGATGATCGTCGCCGGCGCGCTCGGTTTCGTCTGCATCTTCGCCTTCAGCCTGGTCGGAGTACACGCAAAACTCGAAGGCCTGCCGACCGGAGACAACATGCCTGGCGCCGTGGCTCTGGCGTTCGGAACGCTGCCCTACCTGATGATGACCGTGGTGATGATCATGGCGGCGGGTTCGACTCTGGATTCAACGTTTTCGTCGGTCGCCAAGTCCATCGGCCAGGAACTGCCGATGCTCGCCGGGCGCCTGCCGGGGCCGCGTGCGATGGTCATCGGCATGTGGACCATGCTGGCGTTCGCGATACTCGGTAACCTGCCGATGATCGCGGGTACCGACATCCTCAAGGCCACCACGGTCAGCGGCACCATGGTGATGGGACTGGCGCCGGTGTTCCTGCTGGCGCCGCTGGTGAAACATTCCCCGTGGAGTTTCCACCTCGCATTCTGGCCCGGCGTGATCCTCGGCATCCTCCTCGCGGGCGGCGGCATTCCGCAGTCCTGGGCCATCGGCGACGGCAAATACGCGCTGCTGCTCGGCACCAACCTTTACGGCCTGCTGATCTGTGTTGCCGGTTTCCTGCTCCCGGTATTCTGGCAACGGCTGCGCGGATCACATTGACCACATGCAACCCGGACGCAGCTGCCCCCTGCACTACCGCCATGCGCCGGAATCGCTGCGCCGGCCGCCGGAAATCCTTGCCGACACGCTCTACGTGATCGGCGGCCTCTACGGCAACTTCCCTGCACTGCAGGCGATCGCCGCGCTCGCGGAATCGGAATCCGGCCCAGTCATCCAGGTCTACAACGGCGACTTCAACTGGTTCAACATCGACGACGGCGGGTTTTCGGCAGTCAATGAAACCGTGCTGCAGCACCACGCGCTGCGCGGCAACGTTGAAACCGAACTGGCCGGGGATGACGATGAGGCGGGCTGCGGCTGCGCATATCCGGACAGCGTCGGCGACGAGGAAGTTGCCCGCTCCAATGCCATGCTTGCGCAGCTGCGCGCCACCGCGCGCAGATTTCCGGGACTGCGCTCCCAGCTGGCAGCGCTGCCGATGAACCGGGTTGCCGAAGTCGGCGGTCTGCGCATTGCCATTGTGCACGGCGACTGCGAATCACTGGCCGGCTGGTCCTACGACGCATCCGCATTCGGCAGCACTGCCGGCAGCGCGCGCCTGGCCGCACATTTCGCCGCCAGCGACGCGCGCATCATCGCCAGCAGCCACACCTGCCTGCCGGTGGCGCTGCGCCAGCGCAGACCGCAGGGCGACTGCGCGCTGTTCAACAACGGCGCGGCCGGCATGCCCAACTTCGCCGGCACGCAATTCGGCGTGATCACGCGGATTGCAACCACCCCCGCGCGGGCATCCGCCGCGCTCTACGGCACGGTCATCCACGGCGTGTTTATCGATGCGCTGGCCGTGCGCTACGATCATGAACAATGGCTGCATGAATTCGCCGCGAACTGGCCGGACGGAAGTGCCGGATACCTGTCCTATCACCGGCGCATCACCCAGGGCCCGCTCCACGGCATCAACAAGGCCATGCACAAGGGCATCCATCTCAATCCTGAACTGCTGCGCGGTTTGCGCACCAGCGAGGCAATCCAATGAAAAAAAGCAAGCTGCTGTTGTTCGCACTGATCGCCGCGGGCATCGTCGCGTTTTTTGCATTCGACCTGAAGCAGTACTTCACCCTGGAGTATTTCCAGACACAGCGCGCGGCGATCGATGCCGAGGTCCAGGCCCGGCCGTTGCGCACTGCCCTGCTGTTTTTTGCCGCTTACGTCGCAGTGACCGGGCTGTCGCTCCCCGGCGCTGCCATCATGACGCTGGTAGCCGGCGCGGTGTTCGGCCTGCTCTGGGGCACGGTCATCGTGTCGTTCGCCTCCACTCTGGGCGCCACTCTGGCCTTCCTTGCTTCGCGTTTCCTGCTGCGCGACTGGGTGCAGGAAAAATTCGGAGACAAGCTGCGGCCGATCAACGACGGAATTGCGCGCGAAGGCGGTTTTTACCTGTTCGCGCTGCGCCTGGTGCCGGCCTTTCCGTTTTTCGTGATCAACCTGGTGATGGGCCTGACATCCATCCGCACCTGGACCTACTACTGGGTCAGCCAGCTCGGCATGTTTGCCGGCACCGTGGTCTATGTCTACGCCGGCACCCAGCTCGGGGAATTCCGCATTTCGGCAGGGCTGATCGGCGCATTCGTGCTGCTGGGACTGTTCCCGCTCGCCGCGAAAAAAACCCTGGACGCACTGAAGGCGCGCAAGGTCTACGCCGGCTGGAACCGGCCGGCGCGTTTCGACCGCAACCTTGTTGTCATCGGCGCCGGCTCGGCCGGGCTGGTTTCGGCCTACATCGCGGCGGCGGTAAAAGCGAAAGTGACGCTGGTCGAGAAACACAGGATGGGCGGGGACTGCCTGAACACCGGCTGTGTGCCGTCCAAGGCGCTCATCAAGTCGGCAAAACTGCTGGCGACGATGAAACACGCCTCCGACTACGGCCTGAAAAACACGCAGGTGGATTTCGACTTCGCCGAAATCATGGACCGCGTGCAGCGCGTGGTCCGCGAAATCGAGCCCCATGATTCCGTCGAACGCTACACCGCACTCGGCGTCGAATGCATCAGCGGCGAGGCGAAAATCACCTCGCCGTGGACCGTCGAAGTCAAAACCCCTGCCGGCACGCAGACGCTGGCCACGCGCGGCATTGTCATCGCGGCCGGCGCGCGCCCCTTCGTGCCGCCGATACCCGGGATCAATGATGTCGGCTGCCTGACCTCTGACACGGTGTGGGAGTTGCGCACACTGCCGAAACGCCTGGTGGTACTCGGCGGCGGCCCGATCGGCTGCGAACTGACGCAGTGCTTCGCACGGCTCGGCTCAAAGGTGACGCAGGTCGAAATGCTGCCGCGGATCATGATCCGCGAGGATCCGGAAATCTCCGACATGGTGTTTCAGCAGTTTCTCAGGGAAGGCGTCGACGTGCTGGTCAACCACAAGGCACAGCGCTTCGCGGTCGAAAACGGCGAAAAGGTGCTCTACTGCGAGAACGCGGGCAGGGAAGTGCGCATTGCCTTCGATGCCCTGCTGTGCGCGGTCGGCCGCGTTGCCAACACCGCGGGTTACGGCCTTGAGGAACTCGGCATCCCGGTGACGAAATCACGCACGGTTGAAGTCAACGAATTCCTGCAGACAAAATATCCGAACATCCTCGCCTGCGGCGACGTCGCCGGACCCTACCAGTTCACCCACACCGCGGCACACACCGCCTGGTACGCGGCGGTCAACGGCCTGTTCGGCGGATTCAAAAAATTCCGTGTCGATTATTCGGTGATCCCCTGGGCCACCTTCACAGACCCCGAAGTCGCACGCGTCGGTCTCAATGAAACCGAGGCGAAGGAAAAAAACATCCCTTACGAAGTCACCGCCTACGGCATAGACGACCTCGACCGCGCGATCGCCGACGGCACCGCGCACGGCGTGGTCAAGGTGCTGACCGTGCCCGGCAAGGACAAGATCCTCGGCGCCACCATCGCCGGCGAACATGCCGGCGACCTGATTACCGAATTCGTCACCGCAATGAAACACGGCATCGGGCTCAACAAGATCCTCGGCACCATACACATCTACCCGACGCTGGCCGAAGCCAACAAGTACGTGGCGGGGAACTGGAAACGCGCGCACGCGCCCAAACAATTGCTCGAATGGGTGGAAAAGTTTCATGCGTGGCGGCGGGGATAATACATAACCTATTGTTTTAATTAATATTTATGAAAAAACTTTTATCCATGCTGTTGCTGGCGGCCCTGCCCTTCACGGCATCCGCGCAAGCTTTCGACCACGGGCACAAGGCCTGGGACGCGCTGCTGAAAAAGCATGTCTTGCTGATCGACGGAGGCAAGGCCTCGCAGGTGCGTTATGCCGGTTTTGCACAAGACCGCGCAGCACTGAAAAATTACCTCGACACCTTGTCGAAAGTCGGCGAACAGGAATTCGCCGGCTGGGGCAAGCCGCAGCAGATGGCCTTCCTGATCAATGCCTACAACGCGTACACCGTCGAGAAAATCCTCACGCGTTATCCCGACATCCGCTCGATCTGGGATTTCGGCAAGATATTCGGCAATCCGTTCAAGGACAGGTTTTTCAGGCTGCTGGGGCGCGACTTTTCGCTGGACATGATCGAGCATGACACCCTGCGCAAGCCCGGCGCCTACAACGAGCCGCGGGTGCACTTCGCGGTGAACTGCGCCTCGGTGGGCTGCCCGATGCTGCGCGAGGAAGCCTACGTCGCCGCGCGGCTGGATGCGCAGCTCGAGGAACAGACGCGCAGGTTCCTGTCCGACCGCAGTCGCAACCGTTACAACCCGCAGAGCAACATGCTGGAAGTATCCGAAATCTTCAAATGGTTCAGCGAAGACTGGACCAGCGGCTATCGCGGCTTCGATGGAAAAAATCCGGCAATGCAGTCGCGCGAGCAGTTCTTCGCGGCTTACGCAACGTTGCTTGCCGACAGCCCCGCCCAGCAGCAGGCCATCGCCGGCCGCAAGGCCGGCATCTCGCATCTGGATTATGATTGGGCATTGAACGCCGCAAAAAAATAATCCCTCTCCGGTTCACCCGTGTCGCTGTCCATCATCATTCCGGCACTTAACGAAGCCGGCAACCTTCCGGAATTGCTTGAACACCTGCAGCCGCTGCGGCGGCGCGGCGTGGAAGTGGTCGTAGTCGACGGCGGCAGCGCCGATGCCACCGCATCGCTCGCCGAAGCCGGCGCTGACAAGGTCCTGATCTCTGCTCCCGGCCGCGCGCGGCAGATGAACGCCGGCGCAGCGGCTGCGAGCGGTGAAATTCTCTGTTTCCTGCACGCCGATTCGCAGCTGCCGGAAAACGCCGACGGCCTGATCATCGACGGCCTCAGCCGCAGCCGGCGCAGCTGGGGAAGGTTCGACGTGCGTATTGCCGGCCGTCACGCGATGCTGAATGTCATCGCGCGGATGATGAACTGGCGTTCGCGACTGACCTGCATCGCCACCGGCGACCAGGGCCTGTTCGTGACGCGCTCGCTGTTCGAGGCCGCCGGACGTTTCCCGGAAATCGCGCTGATGGAGGACATCGCATTCTCGCGGCAACTCAAGATCTACGGTCCGCCGCTGTGCCTGTCGCACCGGCTGACCACTTCAGGCCGGCGCTGGGAAAAACACGGGCTGTGGCGCACCATGCTGCTGATGTGGCGGCTGCGCCTGGAATACTGGCTGGGCGCCGATCCGGACAAACTCGCCTTGCGTTATGCCCGGCACAAACCCTGATCCTGCGATCCTGGTATTTGCCAAGGCGCCGGTGGCCGGCCAGGTGAAAACGCGGCTGATTCCGCTGCTCGGCGCCGACGGCGCGGCCGCGCTGCACCGGCAGCTGCTTGCCCATGCGCTCACCGTCGCGCGCAGCACTACCGCCAATGCGGGCACTCTCGAATTGTGGTGTGCTCCAGACACCACGCATCCCCACCTGCAAACCATCGCTGCCGCCCACGGTGCGGCGCTGCACCGACAGCTGGGTAACGATCTTGGCGCGCGCATGGCCCATGCCTTCGCGAACGCATTGAAAAGGAACTGGCGCGCGATCTGCATCGGCGCGGATTGCCCGATGCTGACCGCGCGCCATCTGCACGAGGCCGATGCCGAGTTACGCAACGGCAATGACGCCGTATTCGTGCCGGCCGAGGACGGCGGTTATGCACTGGTCGGGCTCGCACACGGGGTGCCCGACATTTTCGACGGCATTGCCTGGGGCGGTCCGCAGGTCATGGCAGAGACCCGCGAGCGCATGCGCGCAGCCGGGATGCGCTGGCAGGAACTGGAAACCCTGTGGGATGTCGATCGTCCCGAAGATCTGCAGCGCCTGCACCAGTCCGGCTGGCACGACCATGCGCCCGTTGCGGACTGAGTTACTGATGCTGCTGGTAGCGCTGGTCGCCGCCGGCGCCGCGTCAGCCGTGGACGAACGCATCACCGCCGCGGCGTTTTCGGCGGCGCGTCCCGGTGACGCATTGCCGGCCGGCTGGACCCCCAGGGACTCGCCGAACATCAAGGTGCATACCCGCTACTCGCTGGTCGACGACAACGGCGCCACCGTGCTGCGCGCCGATTCCACGGCAGGCGCCGCGGGCATCGGCCGCGAACTGAAGGTGAACCCGGCGGAATTTCCGCTGCTGCGCTGGCGCTGGAAGGTCGGCAACCTGATCGAACAGGCCGACCTGCGCAGCAAGGAAGGCGACGATTTCCCGGCGCGCATTTATGTCACCTTCGACTACCCGCTCGAAAACCTGCCGTTTTTCGAGCGCAGCAAACTGCGGCTTGCGCGCGCATTCTTCGACCCGAAGTTGCCGGCGGCGACGCTGTGTTACGTGTGGGACGGAAAGGCACCGGCAGAAACCATCGCGCCAAGCGCCTATACCGACCGGGTGCGCCTGATCGTGGCGGAATCCGGCCCGGCGCGGGTCGGCCAGTGGGTGACCATGGAGCGCAACATCGCGCTCGACTTCCGTGCGGCATTCGGCGAAGCCGCGCCAGCGGTGAACGGCATCGTCATAGCCACCGACAGCGACAATACTGGTTCCCGCGCAACAGCCTTTTATGGTGATATTTTCTTTTATAAACAATAAGTTATGCAAACTTTTCCGGCGCGAACCCAAAACTGCCAAGAATTTATATTGCCTTTTGATGGCCCCTGGGAAAGAATAGCCGCTCTTTTTTGCCGCGGGTTCAGCGCCTTAATCCATTTAGATTCAAGACCTTGAAGTACATCGAAAGCTGACCAACCTCCAGTCCCGCCCGCTGCATGTCTGATCTCTCCAGCGTCACCGCATTCCACGCGGCCGCGTCGCAACTCCCCGTCCACTGGTACTTCGATCCGCGGATTCATGAAGTCGAGCAGCGCCTGCTGTTCGACAACGGACCGGGATATGTCGGCCATGAACTGATGGTGCCGAACAGCGGCGACTATCACGCGCTGCAGTGGCTGGACAATGCACAGGCCCTGGTGCGCAACGACCGCGGCGTAGAACTGCTGTCCAACATCTGCCGCCATCGCCAGGCCGTTATCCTCAAGGGTCGAGGCAATGCCCGCAATATCATCTGCCCGCTGCATCGCTGGACCTACGGCCTCGACGGCAAGCTGCTGGGCGCCCCGCATTTTGCCGACAACCCCTGCCTCGACCTGGCACGCACGCCGCTGACCAGCTGGAACGGACTGCTGTTCAGTGGCCGGCGTGACGTTGCCCGCGACCTGGCGCACCTCGGCGTGATGAAAGACCTCGACTTCTCGGGCTACATGCTCGACCGCGTGGAGATCGACGAATACGCCTGCAACTGGAAAACCTTCATCGAGGTCTACCTCGAGGATTACCACGTCGAGCCCTTCCATCCCGGGCTGGGACACTTCGTCAACGTGTCAGATCTGCGCTGGGAATTCGGCGACTGGTACAGCGTGCAGACCTGCGGACTGAAAAACGCGCTGGCGCGCCCCGGCAGCCCGGTCTACCAGCGCTGGCACGAACAGGTCATGCGCTACGGCGAAGGCCGGCAACCGGCGCACGGCGCGATCTGGCTGACGTATTTTCCGAACATCATGGTGGAGTGGTACCCGCACGTGCTGGTGGTGAGCACCATCGTGCCGCGCGGCCCCGAAGCCTGCAGCAACGTCGTCGAGTTTTATTATCCCGAGGACATCGCGCTGTTCGAACGCGAGTTCGTTGAAGCCGAGCAGGCGGCATACCGCGAAACCGCGGTCGAAGACGCCGAAATCATCGCGCGCATGACCGAAGGCCGCCGCGCGCTGTGGCGCCAGGGCCGCAGTGAGGCCGGCCCTTACCAGTCACCGCTGGAAGACGGCATGGTGCATTTCCACGAATTTTTGCAGCGCGAGATCGGCGCCCGACTCCAGTCAATATAATTCAATAAATTCAAATAGTTATAGAGATTCCGCGGAAGCCCCGGGTTACCGCGGATTTTTTTCGCGCTTGATTTTCAATCGGCGTTTGCTACCTTTGCCCCTCCAACAACCCGGGCGGCGCATCACTTCATGAATTACACGACGCTGGTCACCGTTGCAGACACCGCTGCGCATCTCGATGATCCGGACTGGGTCATCTGCGACTGCCGCCATGATCTGGCAAATTACAGCGCCGGCTACAAGGCGTACCGCGCAGGGCACATACCGGGCGCGCGTTTCCTGCACCTGGACGTCGACCTCTCCGGTCCCAAGACCGGGCTCAACGGACGCCATCCGCTGCCACACCCCGCCACCTTCTGCCTGCGGCTGGGCGCGCTTGGAATCAGCAACAACACGCAGGTCGTCGCCTACGACGAGACCGGCGGCGTCTATGCCGCGCGGCTGTGGTGGATGCTGCGCTGGGTCGGGCACAGCCGCGTCGCCGTGCTCGACGGCGGCTGGCAGGCCTGGGTCAAGTCGGGGAAACCGGTAACCGTCGAACAACCGGTCATCACCGCGACGACGTTCAACGGACGCACGCAGCCGCGCGCAGCCGCCGACAGCGCCGAAATACTCACCCACCTGCAGGATCGAAAGGCGCTGGTGCTGGATGCACGTGCCAGCGACCGTTACCGCGGCGAAAACGAAACGCTGGATCCGGTGGCTGGCCACATCCCCGGCGCGCTCAACCGTTTTTTCCGCATGAACCTCGCTGAAGACGGCCGCTTCAAACCCGCGGCAAAGCTGAAACAGGAGTTCGGCTCCATGCTGAACGGACATGCGCCGGAAGCCATCATCCACCAGTGCGGGTCCGGCGTGACCGCATGCCACAACCTGCTCGCGATGGAAATCGCCGGACTGCCCGGCTCACGGCTGTATCCGGGTTCGTGGAGCGAATGGGTCAGCGACCGCCGCCGCCCGGTCGCCACCGGAACCGCCTGATCTTCGTGTAACGGCGCCACGCGCCATGCTGCTGCTCGCCGACCTGATCCTGGTCGTCCATTTCCTGTTCGTGCTGTTTGTCGTCGCCAGCCTCCCGCTGGTGTGGGCGGGCGCGCTGGCCGGCTGGCGCTGGGTGCGCCATCGCGGCTTCCGGCTCGCCCATCTCGCAGCCATACTCGTGGTGACCGCCGAATCACTCGCCGGCGTGTGGTGCCCGCTGACCCTCTGGGAAGATGCACTGCGCGGAACCGTGCAAGAGAAAAGTTTTGTCGCGCGCTGGATCCACACCCTGCTGTACTACGACCTGCCGCCGGCAGTGTTCACCGTCGCCTATCTGCTGTTTGCGGCACTGGTGGCACTGACATGGTGGCGGATACCGCCGCAGCGGGGGCGTCGGGCACAATAAAAAAGGGGCGCGCCGCGCCCCTTTTCCCCCGCATACCGCCGGTCAGACCAGGGCGTCTGCCCAGATATTGCGCGCCCAACCCCAGGCATATTCGGCTTCGGAACCACTCGCCGCCTTGGAGACGCCACCCGAGCCCTTGACCGGCGCAATGGTCTTCTGCGCCGCATTGTAGCGGTGCACCGAAGCCACGTGCATGGCGCTGCTGCCGCTGACGAAGCTGTAGCAGGTGTTCATCATCATCGGATCGCTGTTGACCGGCTGGCCTTTCAGCAGGGCGACGACCGCGGCTGCGCACACCTTGGCCTGCTGGTTGGCCATGCTGCCCGACTTCGGCATGCCCGGCGCGGACAGCGTGCTGTCGCCGAGCACATGCACGCCTTTTACCGCGGTCGATTCGCAGGTCGTCCAGTCGACGCCGCACCAGCGGTTGTTGGCGGTAATCAGCCCGGTTTTGACCGCGATGTCCCCTGCGCGCTGCGTCGGCACCACATTCAGCACATCAGCCTTGACATTGTCGAACTGAAGTTTCAGCACCTTGCCCCTGACGTCGACATCGAGAATCTCGTTGCTGGGCCGGTAATCAATCAGGCCCTTGTACATGCTGTTCCAGGCCGCCAGGAACAGGCCCTTCTTCGACACGATGTCCGGGTTCGAGTCGAGCACAAGAATTTTCGAGCGCGGCTTGGCCTTCTTGAAGTAGTCGGCAACCTGGCATACGCGTTCGTACGGCCCGGGCGGGCAGCGGTACGGTCCCGGCGGAATGTGCAGGGCGTAAACGCCGCCGTCACGCATGGCTTCCAGCTGCCTGCGCAGGATCACGGTCTGCTCCCCCGCTTTCCACGCATGCGGCACCTGCCGCTGCGCTTCTGGGTTGTTGAGTCCCGGAATCCGCTCGGTCATGAAGGCAATGCCGGGGGACACGATCACGCGCTCGTAGCCCAGCGTATCGCCCCCAGCGAGTCGCACGGTACGTTTTGCGGCATCAATGCCGGTCACGGTATCGCGAATCACCCGCACTCCGCGCTTGCGCAGGCCGTCATAGGTGAACGTGATGTCGCTCATCCGGGCATTGCCCCCGATCACCAGGTTGCTGATCGGGCACGAGATGAAGTGCTCGTTGGGCTCTATCAGGGTGACGTCGATTTCCGGCGCCCACATCTTCACGTACTTGGCCACGGTGGCGCCGCCGTAACCGCCGCCCACCACAACCACGCGTGCCGAGCCGGCGCTGCCGCCGGTCGCACAACCCGCCACTGCGCCGATGCCGGCGGTTGCCGCGGTCCATTTGACAAATTCGCGTCTGGATATCGTCATGGTGCTCTCCTCAGCGTACCGCCGGCGCGGGCGCAGCCCGACCCGGGGTGACCGCGGCAAAATAACCGGCAATCAGTGAAAGTTGCGCGTCCGTATAACCCTTGGCGTGCTGGTGCATGATGGTCGCAGGGCGTTTGCCGTCGCGGAATTCCTGCAATTGTTTCAGCAGGTAGTCCCGGTTCTGGCCGGCCAGGCTGGGCGGAACACCGTTGACGCTGTGCCCGTCGGTGCCATGGCAGGTGAAACAGGTTGCCGCCAGGTTGCGTGCGTAATTGGCATCTGCCGCCGACGCGGACTGCCACGCACTGCCGCCGACCAGGATGACGGCCAGCAGCGTTCGGACTTTGTTCATGTGCTCCTCCATGAAAACGAAACGGAAAACCGGGTTAGACCTGCCGGATCTGTATCATGCTTTTCTTATGGATACAGTTTCCGGCGATTTCCGGAGACTGTCAATCGGGGAAGCAGAAAACGCGGCAGGCCTTGCGCCTGCCGCGGGTCAGGCAACGCTGGCCGCCGCCTCTTCCGCAAACTCCAGCCGCACCTTGCCAGCCGCATCGATATCCACCGCGACCTTGCCGCCGTGGGCCAGGCGGCCGAACAGCAGTTCATCGGCCAGCGCGCTGCGGATGGTGTCCTGGATCAGGCGCGACATCGGCCGCGCGCCCATCTGCGGATCAAAGCCCTTGTCTGCCAGATACTCGCGCAGCGCCGGCGTGAAGCTGATGTCGACTTTCTTCTCGTGCAACTGCTCCTCAAGCTGCATCAGGAACTTGTCGACCACGCGCAGGATGATGGCGCGATCGAGAGACTGGAAGGAAATGATGCCGTCCAGCCGGTTGCGGAACTCCGGCGTAAACATGCGCTTGATCTCGCCCATCTCGTCGCCGGCCTGCCGGCTGGCGGTAAAGCCCATCGAGGTCTTCGACAGCTCCGCGGCGCCGGCGTTGGTGGTCATCACGATCACCACGTTGCGGAAATCCGCCTTGCGGCCGTTGTTGTCGGTCAGCGTGCCGTGGTCCATCACCTGCAGCAGGATGTTGAAAATGTCCGGATGCGCCTTTTCGATCTCGTCGAGCAGCAGCACCGAGTACGGATGCTTGGTGATGGCTTCAGTCAGAAGGCCGCCCTGGTCGAAACCGATGTATCCGGGCGGCGCGCCGATCAGTCGCGACACGGCGTGGCGCTCCATATATTCGGACATGTCGAAACGCAACAACTCGACTCCCATCACGTAAGCCAGCTGCCGCGCGACCTCGGTCTTGCCCACGCCCGTCGGTCCGCTGAACAGGAAACTGCCGATCGGCTTTACCGGGTTGCCCAGCCCGCTGCGCGCCATGCGGATCGCCGCGGTCAGCGCCTCGATCGCCTTGTCCTGGCCGAACACCACCGCCTTCAGGTCGCGATCCAGCGTTTTCAGCGCGTTGCGGTCATCCACCGACACAGTCTGCGCCGGGATGCGCGTGATCTTGGCGATGATCTCCTCGATCTCGTGTTTGCCGATGACGCGTTTCTGCTTGGACTTGGGCAGGATTTTCTGCGCGGCACCCGCCTCGTCGATGACATCGATGGCCTTGTCCGGCAGGTGGCGGTCGTTGATGAACCGCGCCGACAGTTCGGCCGCGGCATTCAGGGCCGCAGGCTGGTACTTGACGCCGTGATGCTCCTCGAAGCGCGACTTCAGCCCCTTCAGGATCAGCACCGTTTCGGCAATCGTCGGCTCGGTGACGTCGATTTTCTGGAAACGGCGCGACAGCGCGTGGTCCTTCTCGAACACGCCGCGGTACTCGTTGTAGGTGGTCGCGCCTATGCATTTCAGCTGGCCGCCCGACAAGGCCGGCTTCAGCAGGTTCGATGCGTCCAGCGTGCCGCCCGAAGCGGCGCCGGCGCCGATCAGCGTGTGGATTTCATCGATGAACAGGATGGCATGCGGGTTTTCCATCAGCTGTTTCAGCACGGCCTTCAGCCGCTGCTCGAAATCGCCGCGGTATTTGGTTCCCGCCAGCAATGCGCCCATGTCCAGCGCGTAGACGCTGGCCTTTTTCAGGATGTCCGGCACATCGCCTTCGACCACGCGCCGCGCCAGCCCTTCCGCGATCGCGGTCTTGCCGACGCCGGCCTCGCCGACCAGCAGCGGATTGTTCTTGCGGCGCCGGCACAGGGTCTGGATCACCCGCTCAAGTTCATGGTCGCGCCCGATCAACGGATCGATCTTGCCCGACACCGCCAGTGCGTTGAGGTTGAGGGTGTACGACTCCAGCGCGCCGCCGGACTGCGATTCCTGCTCGGCTTCCGCGGGCTCCCCTTCGGGCTTCGGCTGCTGGGTCTGCGGCACCTTGCTGATGCCGTGCGAAATGAAGTTCACCACATCGAGGCGGGTCACGCCCTTCTGGTGCAGAAAATACACCGCGTGCGAATCCTTTTCCCCGAAAATCGCCACCAGCACGTTGGCGCCGGTGACCTCTTTTTTGCCGGAAGACTGGACGTGCAGGATGGCGCGCTGGATCACGCGCTGGAAACCCAGCGTCGGCTGGGTATCCACTTCCTCGCCGGCCAGGATCGGCGTGTGTTCGGTGACGAAATCGGCCAGCAGCTTGCGCAGTTCATCGACGTTCGCCGCGCAGGCGCGCAGCACTTCGGATGCGGAAGGGTTGTCCAGCAGCGCCAGCAACAGGTGTTCGACGGTGATGAATTCGTGGCGTTTCTGGCGGGCCTCCATAAACGCCATGTGCAAGCTGACTTCGAGTTCCTGGGCAATCATGGTTGTCCGATCATGGGCAAATGTGGCTTCAATTCTCTTCCATCACGCACTGTAACGGATGTTGGTGCTGCTTGGCGTACGACTTTACCTGTTCGACCTTGGTCGCCGCAACATCCCTGGGAAACACTCCGCACACGCCCATGCCCTCGCGGTGCACCTTGAGCATGACCTGGGTGGCGCGTTCGCGGCTCAAGGCGAAAAACCGCTGGAGCACCCCGACGACGAAATCCATCGGGGTATAGTCGTCGTTGAGCAGCAGCACCTTGAACATCGGGGGCGGCTTGGTCTTGGTACGCTTCGCCTCAAGGACGGTGTCTTCACGCTGCCTGTTCGCCATGCCGTTGACTGTTCGAAATACGCCCTTCCGGAAAGAGGGTCCCGCGAACCTATTGTCTCCGGAATGGGGAAATTTTCAAGTGGCGGAATTAATGGGATAAAAGCGCCTGTTTGGCGGTTTCCCGCCCCCGCTTGACTTTCGCCGGCAAATACCCTAGAAAGCAGTCGGGTGTTGGGGTTCAGGTTACAGCGCAAGACCAGTTTGGCCGGTGCTTTCCTTGGAACTCGAACAAATCGCGGAGCCCATCCGCTTTTCTATCAAGGCAGGCATATGGCAACTGGTACTGTGAAATGGTTCAATGACTCCAAAGGCTATGGTTTCATCACCCCGGACGATGGCAGCGAGGATCTTTTCGCCCACTTCTCCGCGATCCAGATGAACGGCTTCAAGACGCTGAAGGAAGGTCAAAAAGTGTCTTTCGAAGTCACCCAGGGCCCGAAGGGCAAACAAGCCTCTAACATCCAAGCAGCCTGAAGCTGTGAATTCCGCCCCCGGCCGCAATGCCGGAGGCCCTGCAGGAACAAAGCCCGCGGTTTGTTGCGGGCTTTTTTCTTGCGCTCCGCCCTTCAGGCGGCACAGTGCGGTCCCGGGAAACAGCAAATAATGCGATAATCCCGGCCCGGGCCGGCAAGCGGCCGTCACAGGCAAGATGGTCACTGCCTCCGGCAGAAACCCGCCCCCGGGGCACCCCTTCCGATCGCGATTACGCGCCGATCACTTGAAAGATCCTATTCGAACGGAGAGTTGAGAAATGAGTGGAAAACTTGACCTGCTGAAAATCGCGCAGGAGGAAGCAAACGGCGATCTTTTCAAATACCTGGACAGCGTGTTCAAGCGCTCCAAGACCCAGCCGCGCGGCATCAGCGACGCCATCATCTGGGAAGGCGGCAACTTCACCGGCGGCGTCAATCCGGTGGCCCACGCACTCACCGATACCTTCGCGCTGAACGGCACCATCATGGCCCTTGACGTGCTCGGTCTGCCCTTCCTCGGCGTACCGATGATGGCCCAGTTCCGCCACGACTCGAAGCTGAAGTCGCTGGAGTGGTTCGGCAAGATGGATTACACCTGCCTGAAATGGTCCACCGCGGGCGACTTCATGGTCAACGACGGCGGCAAGAAGGTGGTTGTCGCCGGCAAGTCGGCCAACGCCCCGCTGCGCACCGCTGCCGGCGTCTACTGCAACGTCCGTCCCTACGGCTCGATCACCAACGTGCGCTTCATGCCCGGCCTGCCCTACTCGCAGGACAACAAGAAATTCAAGGTCGAGAAAGAGACCGGCAACATCCACTCCGAAATGAACACCCCGGGCGTGCGCATGGCCTACGCCGCGCGCCTGTTCCTGAAACTGGTCAATGACCGGGGCTGCATCGGCCGCGTCGCCACCAAGCCGACCCAGGCCAAGGAAGATGCGGTGAACGCAGGCCTGTTCCGCTGGTTGCTGCAGGGAACCAAGTTCAAGTTGAAGCGCCAGTATGCGGTCGACGCCTACGAAGAGCACAAGGACAACGTCCACGCCATCGTCGCCCTGCTGCCGAAGGACTTCAAGGCCGGGATGGAAAACTGGGGCGGCGACATCTACGAACACATCTCCGACACCAACTTCGGCCTGCTGCTGCACGACATGATCGAGCAGCGCGAGTGCATTGTCTATTCGACCGACCTTGATGGCGACCGCCTGACCGACCTGATGGCCGACGCGCCGGACGTGCTGCGCAAGTGGGGCCAGATCGTCCTCGACCACGCTAAAACCGGCAGAAAAATGGCCGACGTGTGGAAAGAGATGGGTTTCACGATGACCAACGGCAAGGACATGACCAGCGTCATGTACCGCATGGAAGGGGCGCCGATCTACGAACAGACCCTCGGCTCTGCCGATGCGATGCTGCAGCGCCTGCTCAATGGCGACGAAACCGTCGGCGGCACCAAGGATCCTTACGATCCGCGCATCCATTTCGTGCTGATCAACGAGGCCTACAAGGCCGCGAATCCCGGCAACAAGGAACTCGCCGGATGGCTCGACGCCCAGCTCGCGACCTTCGACAAGATCTACGCCGGCAAGCGCCCGCGCTACCTCGACGGCTACAACAAGCTGAAAGAAAGCATCAAACCCTGGGGCAGCAAGTAATCGCTGTCCGGCGCCGCTTGCGGCGCAGACAATAGACAACGCCCGCAACCGCGGGCGTTGTTTTTTGTACGTCGTATTCGGGCTACCCCGACACCTGAACGGCGCTCGGGGAGATGTTTATTCCGCAATGCGGGATAACGACAGCCGCATCCTGGCGTGGTGGTTTCAAGTCGTGAAATCACTAAAACGTCAAATCTTGGACTTTTCTCCATAAAATGTATAATGCATCGCAGCAACCGCTATGACATCAGTTTTTGCTATACGAAATAATAATTTCCTAATCGCCTCCAGGAGCCGCCCATGACCGCCCTGAAAATACCCGAAGGCATCGAAATTCTCGGCCCGATGCCTGCACCTTTCGGAGAAATCCTGACCCCGCAGGCCATCGCCTTCGTCGCCAAGCTGTCGCGCAAGTTTGAAGAACGGCGGCGCGGCCTGATGAAGATGCGCGCGCAACGCCAAGCCGCGTTCGACGCCGGTCAGCTTCCGGATTTCCTGCCCGCAACCCAGTCGTTGCGCGAATCGGCATGGACCATCGGCAAAGTGCCTGCAGACCTGCAGGACCGGCGTGTCGAGATCACCGGTCCGACTGACCGCAAGATGGTGATCAATGCACTGAATTGTGGCGCCAACGTATTCATGGCCGACTTCGAAGACTCGAACGCACCGACCTGGAACAATATGATCGAGGGCCAGATCAACCTGCGCGACGCCATCCGCCGCACCATCACCTTCCGCAGCCCCGAAGGCAAGGATTACAGGCTCGCTGCGAAGACGGCAACGCTGCTGGTGCGCCCGCGCGGCTGGCACCTGCTCGAACATCACCTGCTGGTCGATGGCGAGCCGGTCTCCGGCGCGATCTTCGACTTTGCACTGTACTTCTTCCACAACGCCAAGGAAGCGCTGGCTCACGACACCGGCCCCTATTTCTACCTGCCGAAAATGGAAAGCCACCTCGAGGCGCGGCTGTGGAACGACATCTTTGCGATGGCGCAGCGCGAACTCGGCGTACCGCAGGGCACGATCAAGGCCACGGTGCTGATCGAAACCGTGCTCGCCGCGTTCGAGATGGACGAAATCCTGTTCGAACTGCGCGACCACTGCGTCGGGCTCAACATCGGCCGTTGGGATTACATTTTCAGCTGCATCAAGAAATTCCGTTCGAACAAGGATTTCTGCCTCGCCGACCGCAGCCAGGTGACGATGACCGCGCCCTTCATGCGCGCCTACGCGCTGCTGCTGATCCAGACCTGCCACAAGCGCAAGGCCTTCGCGATGGGCGGCATGGCGGCGCAGATACCGATCAAGGGCGACAAGGCCGCGAACGATGCGGCACTCGCCAAGGTCCGCGCCGACAAGGAACGCGAAGCCACCGACGGCTGCGACGGCACCTGGGTTGCACACCCGGGCCTGGTTGGCATCGCCAAGGAAGTGTTCGACAAGCACATGCCCGGCCCCAACCAGGTCGGACGCCAGCGCCCTGACGTCAAGGTCACCGCCAGCGACCTGCTCGATTTCAAACCCGAAGCGCCAATCACCGAAGCCGGCCTGCGCAACAACATCAGCGTCGGCATCCAGTACATCGGCGCCTGGCTGGCCGGCAACGGCTGCGTGCCAGTCTACAACCTGATGGAAGATGCCGCGACCGCGGAAATCTCGCGCTCCCAGATCTGGCAGTGGATGCGCAGCCCCAAGGGGGTGCTCGACGACGGCCGCAAAGTCACCCGCGACATGTTCCGCAAGATGCTGCCGGAAGAACTCGCGCGCGTGCGCCGTGAACTCGGCGAAACGGCATGGAAAGCCGGGCAGTACGAGCAGGCGGCAAAACTGTTCGAACAGATCACCACCAGCGACGACTACGTCGAATTCCTGACCCTGCCGGGTTATGAATGGCTGACGCGTGACCTGGAAGCCGCATCTGCTGCCGCATAGCGAAATTCCGTCCCGTTACGACCCCCGCATCGCCGGGGGTTTTTTTCGTACTACACTGACGCCATGAGCACGTTCATCCTGTTCAACAAGCCCCATGGCGTGATCTGCCAGTTCAGCCCTTCGCCGCCACATGCGACGTTGAAGGATTTCATCGACATTCCCGGCGTATACCCTGCCGGACGCCTCGACACCGACAGCGAAGGCCTCGTCGCGCTGACTGCGGACGGCGCCCTGCAGCACCACATCACCGACCCGCGTCACAAACTCCCCAAAACCTACTATGTACAGGTGGAAGGCGTCCCTGACGCCGCCGCCCTCGCTCCGTTACGCGCCGGCATCCAGTTAAGCGACTACCGTGCACAGCCGGCGGAAGTCGACTCCGCGGACGAACCGGACTGGCTATGGCCGCGTGTACCGCCGATCCGGTTGCGCAAGGCGATACCGACAGCATGGCTACGCATCGTCCTGCGCGAAGGGCGCAACCGCCAGGTGCGGCGCATGACGGCAGCCGCTGGTTTCCCCACATTGCGGCTGATCCGTTATGCCATCGGTCCGTGGACACTGGCGGGAATCGAGCCGGGACGCTGGATCACATCGACAGTCAATTTTGAATGACAAACCCGGTCCAGCTGGCGGCTTATTGGTCCGCGCAATGCCTGCGGCGCAATATTTTTCATACCTGTCAACCGCCGGTCACCATCGCCGTTACTGGTGCCTGACCGGGAATACCGGTCGCCGGCCGCAAGGCCTGGTTGATTAACCACTAATGAGGAAATCATGAACAAACTGTTTGCCGCCATCATCGCTGCCGTGTTCGCCACCGTTTCTGTCGCCCCGGCGTTCGCCGCCGAGAAAAAGGAAGAAAAGAAAGAAATGAAGAAAGACGCCAAGAAAGGCGAGAAAAAAGCCAAAAAAGACGACAAGAAGTAAGCTTTTTTCGTTCGGAAAAGGCAGGGCGAGCGCCCTGCCTTTTTTACGCCCATTGTTCACATATGCGTGTATCTTGTCATTTATGGGAGCGTAGGCTAATGTATGCGCGCCCTTGACGGGCAGCGGATCGAGGAAGGTCCGTTTTTTCCAACCAGGGAGGAATCATGAAGAAACTGCTTGCGCTGGTAATGGCTGGTGTATTCGCGTCGGTGGCAGTCGCCCCCGCGTTTTCAGCCGACAAAAAAGACATGAAAAAAGAAGAAAAGAAAGACAAGAAAAAAGCGAAAAAAGACAAGAAGTAAGATGCATCAAACTCCTGGAAA
>JBFWOE010000013.1:0-38579 GCA_050250695.1 Burkholderiales bacterium | reverse complement strand
CGACGCGAACTCCGTGCGCGACCGAGTGGATGCGATGACGGATGAGGAAGTCGGCAAACTGGCCGGGCGCATCGACCGGATGCCTGCCGGCGGGGGCATTCTCGGCGTGCTGTTCGCGGTATTCATCATCCTGCTGGTCACCGACATACTCGGCCTGACCAAGGTCTTTCCGTTTACGCGATCCGTCCGCTGAGCCGTGACCGCGCGCATCAGGGCCGCAGTCACCGCTGCGGCCCTTTTGTCCATCCTCCTGTTCGCCGGTTGCGCCGCACCGCAGACCGGCGCGCTGCGGATGCAGGCGCCGGCCGGACTGGCAACGCAGGCCGAACTCGCCGCGGTGCCGTTTTTTCCGCAGAAAGAATTTCAGTGCGGTCCGGCTGCGCTCGCCACCGTGCTGGCCTACAGCGGAGTAGCGGCTTCACCCGAAACGCTGATGCCGCAGGTTTATCTGCCCGGACGCGAGGGCTCACTGCAGACCGAGATGCTTGCCGCCACACGGCGCCACCACCGGGTGGCTTACCAGGTGGCACCACGCCTCGAAAACGTATTGATCGAAGTTGCCGCCGGAAACCCGGTCATCGTGCTGCAGAACCTCGCTTTCAACTTAGCACCGCTCTGGCATTACGCGGTAGTTGTCGGTTATGACCGCGAACGTGAAGAAATCGTCCTGCGCTCCGGCGTCACCCGCCGCCTGACCATGACGTTTTCCACCTTCGAGCGCACATGGGCGCGCGGCGGGCACTGGAGCATGGTCGCACTGCCGCCCCGGCGCCTGCCGGAAACCGCCATCGAGGGCGATTATGTCGCTGCAGTGGCCGCGCTCGAACGCATCTCCGCGACGGACGCGCAACCGGCCTATGCCGCGGCGCTGGAGCGCTGGCCGGCGAATCCGGTGGCGCGCATCGGCATCGGTAATGCCGCGTACGTCCAGGGAGATCTCGCCGCGGCAGAAGCCGCCTATCGCCGGGCCACCATCGATCATCCACGCAACGGCGACGGCTGGAACAATCTTGCCCAGGTGCAATTCGAACTCGGCCGCAGGAACGAGGCCTTGATCGCGGCCCGCCGGGCGGTGGCGCTGGGCGGGGCGCGGGCTGCGCATTACCGGGAAACGCTGGAAACCATCACGGCCTCTCCCTGATCCAGGCCCGCGTTACGCTCGCAGTGCACCGGTCATCATCCATTAACCCGGCCGGCACTGCAGTTTTGCTGCCGCGAGCCCTGTCATCAACGCGATAGCGTGCGAGCCGGCATCTCGCTTCCGTTGTTCACGGTTGACGAAGCCTGCTGCCGGGCATCCGGCATCAACTAAAAAATATCAAGCAAAACAAATAATTAAATAATTCCTCTGCACGTCACCGGCGTTTCTGCAACAACCCGCTTCGGGCCTTCGGGGACCAGGGACTGCCCCGGACAAATGCGCTCGCTTGTCTTCAGATCCAAATCGGCTTCGGCTACAATCGCGGCTCTTTCGATTCGCCCACTCAAGGAGTAGTAGTCATGAAACTGATACTGGTCGCGATGGCCACTGCAGGCGTGCTCGCTGCCGGCGGCGCTGTTGCCTCGGACAAACTCGCGCAGTCCAGCGGCTGCATGACCTGTCATGCACTCGACAAAAAACTCATCGGCCCCGGTTTCAAGGAAATCGCCGCAAAATATAAAAATGACAAAGGCGCCGAAGCAAGGCTCGCACAAAAAATAAAATCCGGCGGTTCCGGAGTGTGGGGAACCATTCCGATGCCGCCCAATGCGCATGTCAAGGAAAGCGACATCAAGACGCTCGCACAGTGGGTGCTGTCGCGGAAATAACCTGTACTCCCTGTTTGTCACCAAAGCCGGCACCCGCCGGCTTTTTTGTTATGCCATTGCGCCGGCAATGAAATTGACATTGTGCCGCCCCCCTCGGATAATCGATAAATCCCTTTCAGTAACAACAAGTTAAACACAAAACCTGCCGTCGACTGCCGCCCCGGATTGTTCATCGAACCGAATCATTACACTGGAGCCATCATGCCCATGCATACCCTACGCCACGCCGCTGCGGCACTGCTTGCCGCGGCACTGATGACGGCTTGCGGCCAGGAAACGCCGAAGCCCGCGCCCAAAGCGGGAGCGCCGAAGCCGCCCGATGTGCTGACCGTGAAAATCGGTTCTGCTTCTCCGCTGACCGGCCCGCAGGCGCACATCGGCATCGACATCCGCAACGGCGTACAGCTTGCGGTAGAGGATCTCAATGCCACGGGAGTCGAAATCGGCGGCAAAAAAGTGAAACTTGAACTGGTGGCCGAAGACGATGAGGCCAATCCGACCAAGGCCACGACCGTCGCGCAAAAACTGGTCGATGCCAAAGTCGCCGCCGTGGTCGGCCACTTCAATTCGGGTGCATCGATACCGGCCTCGAAAATTTATGCGGACGGCGGCGTGCCGCAGATTTCGCCGTCCTCCACCAATCCGGACTACACGCTGAAAGGATTCAAGACCACGTTCCGCGTGGTTGCGCACGACGGCCAGCAGGGCCCCACGCTGGCCCGTTTTGCGGTCGGCACGCTGAAATCCAGGAATGTTGCCGTCATCGACGACAGCACGGCCTACGGCCAGGGACTTGCCGACAATTTTGCGGCCACCGTCAAAACCCTAGGGGCCAACATCATCGCCCGTGAGCACACCACCGACAAGGATACTGATTTCAAGGCCATCCTGACCAGGATCAAGGGCAAAAATCCCGACCTGATCATGTTCGGCGGCATTGATCCGCAGGCGGCGCCCATGGTCAAGCAGATGAAGGAACTCGGCATCAAGGCCAGGTTCATCGGCGGTGACGGCATGCAGACGCCGAATTTCATCAAGCTGGCCGGTGATGCTTCCGAAGGCGCGATGGCATCGATCCCCGGGCTGCCCAAGGACCAGATGCCCGGCGGCAAGGCGTTCCTCGAGAAATACAAGGCGAAGTTCAACCAGGAAGTCGAATTGTTCGCCCCCATGGGTTATGACGCCGTGTTCGTATTCATCGAAGCCATGAAACGCGCCGGTTCCGCCGATCCCGCAAAATTCCTGCCGGAAATCGGCAAGACCAGCCACCAGGGTGTCATCGGTCCCATCGCCTTTGACGAAAAAGGCGATCTCAGGAACGGCCCGATCACCATCTACGTGGTCAAGGGCGGCAAGTGGGAGCCGCTTGAAATCGTCAAACCCGACGCCGGCGCCGCCGCGGCGCCGGCCAAGTAACTCCTCAGTCGACCGTCAACGGCACCCCCTCCGGGTGCCGTTGCCGTCTCTGGCGATGGAAATTTTCGCACAACAACTCGTAAACGGCCTGGTGCTGGGGAGCATCTACGCGCTGGTGGCGCTTGGCTACACCATGGTCTACGGCATACTCGGGCTGATCAACTTCGCGCACGGCGACATCACCATGATCGGTGCGCTGGTTTCGCTGACGGTCGCGCAAATGCTGGCCGCGGCCGGGCTGCCGGTGCCGCTTGTGCTGCTGCTTGCCGGAGGAGCGGCAGTCCTCGTCTGCGTCAGCCTCGGTGTTTCGATCGAACGCGTTGCCTACCGGCCGCTGCGACGCGCGCCGCGCCTGGCCCCGTTGATCACCGCGATCGGCATATCGATACTGCTGCAGTATTCGGCCGCGCTGGTCTGGGGAAAACAGTACATTGCCATGCCCGAGATCATCGGCACCACCCGCATCACCATGTTCGGCGCGCAGCTGACCGGCCTGCAGGCAGCAATTTTCGCACTCGCCTGCGCCATCATGGCCTGCTTGTTGTGGTTCATCCATTCCAGCCGCATGGGGCGGGCCATGCGCGCCACCGAACAGAATCCCGAAGTCGCGGGCCTGATGGGCGTCAATACCAACACCGTGATCGCATTTACGTTTGTCCTCGGCTCGGCGATCGGCGCCGTCGCTGGCCTGATGGTCGTGCTTTATTACGGGCTCGGCCACTATTTCATGGGCTTCATGCTCGGGCTGAAAGCCTTCACCGCAGCCGTGCTCGGCGGCATCGGCAACGTCGCCGGCGCCATGCTCGGCGGCCTGCTGCTGGGCGTCATCGAAAGCCTGGCTTCGGGATACATCGGCGACCTGACCGGCGGCGTGCTGGGCAGCAACTACCGCGACATCTTCGCGTTCCTGGTGCTGGTGCTGGTGCTGGTGCTGAAACCCTCGGGGCTGATGGGCCGGCACGCCGGTGAGCGCGCATGAAAACGGGACGCCCGCACCAGTGAACTGGACCGATTTTTCCAGAAATCCCGCCCTGCGCCGGGCAGTCATTTTCATGGTCTGCGCGCTGCTGCTCGCCGCGCCGTTCCTGATCGAGGCCGCACTGGGAAGAAGCTGGGTGCGCATCACCGACGTGGCGCTGCTGTTCATCATGCTCGCCCTCGGCCTGAACATCGTGGTTGGCTTCGCCGGGCTGCTCGATCTGGGTTACATCGCTTTTTTCGCGGTCGGCGCCTACTGCTACGCACTGCTGGCCTCGCCGCAGTTCGGGCTGCACTGGCCGTTCCTGGCGCTGCTCCCGCTGGGGGCGGGCGTAGCTGCGATCTTCGGCATCCTGCTTGGCGCTCCGACGCTGCGCCTGCGCGGCGATTACCTGGCCATCGTCACCCTGGGTTTCGGCGAAATCATCCGCGTCCTGCTCAACAATCTCAACCGGCCGGTCAACATTACCAACGGACCGCAGGGCATCACGCTGATCGATCCGCTGCAGATCGGCGGATTCTCCCTGTCGCAGACGCACACGGTTTTCGGCCTGACCTTCACCCCCGTGCACAGCTACTACTTCGTGTTTCTGGCCTGCGCGGTACTGTCCGTTTTCATCTCGCTGCGGCTTGAGAACTCGCGCATCGGCCGCGCCTGGGTCGCAATCCGGGAAGACGAGCTTGCCGCGTCGGCGATGGGCATCAACACCCGCAACATGAAACTGCTGGCGTTCGCGATGGGCGCCACCTTCGGCGGCGTTGCGGGCGGGCTGTTTGCATCATTCCAGGGCTTCGTCAGCCCGGAAAGTTTTCACCTGATCGATTCGATCATGGTGCTGTGCATGGTGGTTCTCGGCGGCATGGGTAACGTGGCGGGCGTGGTCATCGGCGCCGTGCTGCTGACGGTGCTGCCGGAAGCGCTGCGCTATATCGGGCCGTTGCAGCAACGATGGCTGGGCGAGGTCATCATCGACCCGGCAGACCTGCGCATGCTGCTGTTCGGCCTGGCGCTGGTGCTGATGATGCTGCTGCGGCCATCGGGCATCCTGCCGGCCCGTCGGCGGCGCACAAAACCGTCCATAAACCCCGCGAAGGCTGCTGATGGCGCCTGATAATGCCCCGCTGCTGGTTGCCGCAGGCATCTCCAAGCATTTCGGCGGCCTGGCCGCGCTGTCGGATGTATCGATCAGCGTGCCTCGCGGCGGGATTTTCGGCCTGATCGGCCCGAACGGCGCCGGCAAGACCACACTGTTCAATGTGCTGACCGGACTCTATCGGGCCGATGCAGGGACTTTGAATTTCAACGGCACATCGCTCAACGGGCTGAAACCGCACGATGTGGCTCGCCACGGCATTGCCCGCACCTTCCAGAACATCCGCCTGTTCGGCAGCATGACTGCGCTGGAAAACGTCATGGTCGGACGACATCTGCGTTCAAGTGCCGGCGTGGTCGGCGCGGTGCTGCGCACGCGACAAGTGGAAATGGAAGAACTCGCCATCGTGCGTCGTGCGCACGAACTGCTTGACTATTGCGCCCTGGCAGCGCGCGCCGGAGATGTCGCCCGCGACCTCCCCTACGGCGACCAGCGTCGCCTGGAAATCGCGCGGGCGCTGGCTACTGATCCGCTGCTGCTGGCGCTGGACGAGCCCGCTGCCGGAATGAATGCCACCGAAACCGCCGCACTGCAAAAACTCATCGAACGCGTTTGTGCCGACGGCATCACCGTGCTGCTCATCGAGCACGACATGAAGCTGGTGATGGGTCTGTCGCACAACGTAGCCGTGCTCGATTACGGCGAGAAGATTGCGGAAGGCTCGCCGGCTGCGGTACAACGCGACCCCAAAGTCATCGAAGCTTATCTCGGTGGCAGCGTCCCATGACCGGCAACATGCTTACAGTACGGAACCTGCAGGTTTCATACGGCGGCATCAGGGCCGTCAAGGGCGTGGACCTGGACATCGCCCGGGGAGAAGTCGTTGCGCTGATCGGTGCCAACGGTGCCGGCAAAACCACGCTGCTCAAGGCGATATCCGGACTGCTCAGTCCTGCGGCGGGCGGCATCACCTATGATGGCGCCGATATGACCGGCAAACCGGCGTATGATCTGGTGCGGCGCGGACTGGCGATGGTACCCGAAGGGCGCGGGATGTTTCCCCGGCTGACCGTGGCTGAAAATCTGGCAATGGGCGCTTATATCCGGAACGATGCGGTGGGGATTGCCAGGGATTTCGAACGCGCCTACGCGTTGTTCCCGCGGCTGGCAGAACGCAGGACGCAGGCCGCCGGCACGCTCTCAGGGGGGGAACAGCAAATGCTCGCCATTGCGCGGGCGCTGATGTGCCGGCCGCGGATGCTGCTGCTTGACGAGCCCAGCATGGGACTTGCGCCCCTGATGGTGAGAAAAATATTCGAAACCGTGCGTGCGGTGGCCGCGGAAGGCGTCACCATGCTGCTGGTCGAACAAAATGCGAAACTTGCGCTTGAAACCTGCAACCGGGGTTATGTCATGGAAAGCGGCAACATCGTACTTGCCGATGCCGCCAAAAATCTGTTATCCAGCCCACAAGTGAGACATGCCTATCTTGGAGAATAAGCAACAGGTGCCGGAAAAGGCTGCCCCGTCCGCGCGGTCGCGGACCGGGCGGCTCAGGTTGCCCCATGCGGCGCGGTTCCCCCTGTTTGCGCTTGGCGCCATCGGGCTGGTCGGACTGCTCGGATTTCTTTACCAGAAAAGCCAGGGTGTCGACTATCGCCAGCAGGGCGAAATTCTCGGTTACCTGCGCGAACTCAAGGAGATCGACGGCAGCTGGGATCTGGAAGTGCTGCGCACCCGGGCCGAAGGCACGACGGGCAAGATGCGCCCACCCAGCCCCCAGGGCGTGCGGGCGCCTGAGCTGCTGCGGCGGCTGAGGCAGTCCGCGGCGGAGAATCCCGGTCCGGCACTGGATCGCGGACTGCCGGCTCTGCTCCAGGCCTTCGAACAGAAAACGGAGCTGCTGACCCGCTATCGCGCCGCCAGCAGCACAGTGATACAGGCCCTCGGGCGCATGGTCGAGTTCGACAATGAAATCGCCGGGCTGGTACGGGGAGCCTGGCAGAGTTACCCGAAACGGGAAAAACTGGTTGCCATTGAAAGCACATCGGCGCTGCTGTTTGCCCAGGTTCTGCGTTATGCAGCGGAACCGACCGCGGTTCAGCGCAAAAACGTCGAACTCTTCATCTCCGATTTGCGCAAGGCCGGCAACGGCGCACCTCCGGCACTGCGCGACGGCCTTGCGCGTGTCGATTCGACCGTGCAGCAGATCCTCGGCGCAAAGCCGGTGGAAGATGAATTGTTCCGGAAAATTTCCATGGCTTCGGCAGGGCCGCGCATCGACAGCCTCACCGACGCGTTCACCGCCGAAACCGCCGAAATCCAGTCTGACAGCGAACGCTACCGGATCTACCTGATCGCCTATGCTGCCGCGCTGCTGGTGCTGACCGGCTGGCTGCTGTCGCGGCTGGCCATCAGCTACCGGCTGCTCGAATACCGCGTGGAGGAGCGCACCCGCGAACTCTCGGACGCGCTGCGGCAGTTGAAGGAATCGGAGTCACAGTTGATCCAGACCGAAAAGATGTCATCGCTGGGCCAGATGGTTGCCGGCATCGCTCACGAAATCAACACGCCGCTGGCCTATGTAAAAAACAGCCTGGGTTCGGTTGCCGGCAAGCTTCCGGAAGTGAAAAAACTGGTGGTTGAAACCAACAAGCTGCTGCGGCTGATGGAAGACGGTAGTCCGGATCCCGAGCGGCTGCACGCCAAGTACATGACCGTTCACGAACTGATCCATCGTTTCGCCGAGCAGCAGGCGCTGGCCGAACTGGGGCAGCTCGCCACCGACGGGCTCTACGGCATCGAGCAGATTTCGGAAATCGTGCTCAATCTGAAAAACTTCAGCCGCCTCGACCGCAGCAAGGTTTCAAGCTTCAACCTCAATGAGGGCCTGGAAAGCGCGCTGATGCTCGCCAAGCACGAGCTGAAGCACCTCACCGTGAAACGGCAGTTCGGCAATATTCCCGCCATTACCTGCTCGCCGTCCCAGCTCAACCAGGTATTCCTCAATCTGATCAACAATGCAGCCCAGGCCATCGAGTCGGGCTCCGGCGAAATCACCATCACCACCCGTGCCGAGGACGCCGGCCATGTCGCCGTCGAAATAGCCGACAACGGCAAGGGCATCCCGCCGGAGATCATGTCCAAGATTTTCGATCCCTTTTTCACGACCAAGGCAGTCGGCAAGGGCACCGGACTCGGGCTGTCGATTTCATACAAGATCATCGAGCAGCACGGTGGTAGGATCAGCGTTGACTCCACGGTGGGAACCGGCACACGTTTCACCATCGTGCTGCCGCTGACCCCTCCGGCCACGGCGGAAACCAGCGACCAGACATGAGCACCGCATATCCGAAAAAAATCGGCAAATACGAGGTGCAGGGCATCCTCGGCCGCGGCGGCATGGGCGTCGTCTACAAGGCTTTCGATCCGGCGATTCACCGCCAGGTCGCGATCAAGACCATCACCAAGTCGGCGATGGAGCCTTCCGAACTGAAATATGCAATCGCGCGATTCCGGCACGAAGCACAGGCCGTGGGCCGGCTGACCCATCCGCGCATTGCAGCGATCTTCGATTACGGTGAAGACGAGGAGATCGCCTACATCGTGATGGAGCTGGTGAACGGCAAGTCGCTCTACGAGCACCTGCAGAACAAGGCAAAGTTCGAACTTTCCGAAATCGGGGAAATCATCCGACAGCTGCTCGACGGCCTGGGTTATGCCCACGCCCAGGGCGTGGTTCACCGTGACGTCAAGCCGTCCAACATCCTGATCAACGATGACGGGCGGATCAAGATCAGCGACTTCGGCATTGCCCACATCGATACGTCGTCATTGACCCAGGTTGGCGAAATCATGGGTTCGCCGGGATACATGTCTCCGGAACAGTTCACCGGCGACGAACCCGATGCGCGCACCGACATTTACGCCGCCGGCGTCATCGCCTACGAACTGCTGGCTGGCCGCAAGCCGTTCACCGGCAGCAATGTCGAAATCATGCGCCAGGTCATCGGCGAACGTCCGCCCAACCCATCGGATTCCAACCCGCTGATTTCCGTGCAGCTCGACTGGGCAACGCACAAGGCGCTTGCGAAAAAACGCGAAGACCGCTTCCAGAGCGCGCGCGAGTTCGCTCTCGCCTTTGTGCAGGGTATCGCCGCCAGCCTGCGCGCTGCCAAGCCGGCGGCGGCTGATACCACCGAGGACGCCACGACCCAGAAACTGGACCCCAAACTGATGATGGCGGCGCGCCTGATTGCCGGGCGGAATTCGGCGGCGTCCACCAAGCCGCCGCCCGATGCGGAACCCGTCTCTCCGGTTGCATCGGCATTTGATACTGGCGGCAAAAAGGCGAAGATCCTGTTTGTCGACGATGAGGAGCGCATCCTCAACGCTTTGCGCTCGATCTTCCGCGCCCATTACAACGTGTTCACCGCCAGCAGCGGTCCCGAGGCGATGGAATTCCTGAAACGGTTCCGGCCGCACGTGATCATCAGCGACCAGCGCATGCCGGAAATGACGGGAGTCGAATTCCTGCGCCAGGTCCGGGATTTCGCGCCGCACACGGTACGGATACTGCTGACCGGGTATTCCGATCTGGCCTCCATCGTCGGTTCGATCAACGACGGCGAAGTGTTCCGTTTCATCAGCAAGCCCTGGGATAACGCGGACATCCAGAAAACCATCGCCGAAGCCGCCGCGATCGCGCTGGAGCTCGCCGACATGGCGACAGCGCCGGTCATCGTGCCTGAAAAAATCAGCAGCGGCATCCTGGTCATCGACCAGGACCAGAGCGTGTTCCGCGCCGCAGCGGAGCTGATCAGCAACGTCTGCCCGGTGCTGCACGCACCCGACATCGACCGCGCTCTGACGACACTCGCCGAACAGGAAATTGCTGTCATTGTTGCCGACATCCGCGGCGGCGACCAGAAATCCCTCGCGGCCTTCAAGCTGCTGAAACAGGACCATCCGGAAATTCTCGCCATCGTGATGACGGAAGCCTCGGATTCGGAGCTGGTGATCGACCTGATCAACCAGGCACAGGTGTTCCGCTTCCTGACCAAGCCGCTGAATCTGAAACTGCTGCAGCAGCATGTACACGCGGCGCTGGCGCGTTACCAGTCGTTCCGCAAAACCCCCAAACTGCTGAAGCAGCATCGCGTGGCCTCGGCGCGCACGGGTGATGCCTCCATGCTCGGCCAATTGCAGGAGCGGATACGCTCCATCAAATCCTGGTTCGGCGCCTGAACGGGCCGTCAGGCCCAGTCCCTGCAGGTCAGAAAATCGCTGTACAGCCTCGCCTCGGGAGTGCCCGCGACGGGGTGCCAGTCGTAGCGCCAGTGCACGACCGGGGGCAATGACATCAGGATGGATTCGGTGCGCCCCCCCGACTGCAGACCGAACAGCGTGCCGCGGTCGTAGACCAGGTTGAACTCGACGTAACGGCCGCGGCGGTAGGCCTGGAAATCACGCTCGCGCTCACCGTACGGCAGCCCGCGCCGCCGCTCTACGATCGGCACATAGGCAGGCAGGAAATGATCACCGACGCTGCGCGTCAGCGCAAAGCAGGTTTCAAAATCGGGTCCACAGAGGTCGTCAAAAAAAATCCCGCCGATACCGCGCGGTTCATTGCGGTGCTTCAGGAAAAAATAGCGGTCGCACCACTGCTTGTAACGCGGATGATGGTCGGCGCCGAACGGCGCCAGCGCGTCCCTGCACGTGCGGTGAAAATGAACGGCGTCCTCTTCGACACCGTAGTACGGTGTCAGGTCCATGCCGCCGCCGAACCACCACACCGGAGGAGCTCCATCTTTTTCGGCGACGAAACAGCGCACGTTCATGTGCACCGTAGGCACGTGGGGATTGCGCGGATGCAGCACTAGCGATACGCCCATGGCCTGGAAGGTGCGCCCGGCCAGCTCCGGCCGCGCTGCGGATGCCGACGGCGGCAGGTTGTCGCCGAAGACATGTGAAAAACCCACTCCGCCGCGCTCGAACAGCGCGCCGCCTTCGATCAGCCGGGTGATGCCACCGCCACCCTGCGGGCGTTCCCAGGCATCGCGCAGGAAGCTCCCGCCGTCCAGCGTCTCCAGACGATCGACGATGCTCTGCTGCAGGCCGGCCAGGTAGGACTTTACGGCGGTGATGTCCATCGAAACTCCGGGGCCCGGCCGTGTGCCCGTTACTTGCGTCCGGACGCGGTGGCGCGGTGGCCGATGTCGCGTCGATACTGCATGCCGTCGAAGCGGATGGCGTCGACGATCTCGTAGGCGCGGCGCTGCGCGGTGCGGGTATTGTGGCCCAGTGCCGTCACGCACAATACCCGGCCGCCCGCGGTCACCACATCCTTGCCTGCCAGCGCCGTTCCGGCATGAAATACGTGGAAATCCTCGCCCCGTTCCGGCAATCCGCGAATGATGTCGCCCTTGCGCGGTTCTTCGGGGTAATTGGCGGCCGCGAGCACCACGCCCAGCGCCACCCGCGGATCCCATTCGGCCTCGACGCTGTCGAGCCTCCCGTCGATGGCTGCGTCCAGCAGCCCGACCAGATCGCTTTTCAGGCGCATCACGATCGGCTGGGTTTCGGGGTCGCCCATGCGGCAGTTGAATTCGAGCACCTTGATCCTGCCGTCGGCGCCGATCATCAGGCCGGCATACAGGAAACCGGTATAGGGAATGCCGTCCGCAGCCATGCCGTTGATCACCGGCTGGATGACCTCGCGCATGACCCGCGCATGAATTTCGGGCGTCACCACCGGTGCCGGCGAATAGGCGCCCATGCCGCCGGTGTTGGGGCCCTGGTCAGCGTCCTTCAGCCGCTTGTGATCCTGGCTGCTCGCCAGCGCCAGCGCATGACGGCCGTCGGCAAGCACGATGAAGCTGGCTTCCTCGCCCTCGAGAAACTCTTCGATCACCACCCTCGCGCCGGCATTGCCCATCCGGTTGCCGACCAGCATCATGTCGACCGCGGCATGCGCTTCATCGGCGCTCATCGCCACTACCACGCCCTTGCCGGCCGCAAGGCCGTCAGCCTTGATGACGATCGGCGCGCCCTCGCGGTCAATGTAGGCATGCGCCGCGGCGGCATCGGTGAAGGTCGCATGTTTCGCCGTCGAAATCCGGTGGCGCACCATGAACTGCTTGGCAAAATCCTTCGAACTCTCCAGCTGTGCCGCCTGTTGTGTCGGACCGAATATGCGTCGGCCCGCGGCCCTGACCGCATCCACCAGCCCCGCAGCCAGCGGTGCTTCGGGACCCACCACGGTCAGCGCAATATCATTTTTATAAATAAAATCAATAACTTGATGATGGTCTCCGAGTGTCACGTTTTGCACGCCGTCTTCGCGCGCGCTGCCGGCATTACCCGGAGCCACGTACACCATCTGCACCCGCGGCGACTGCGCCAGCTTCCAGGCCAGCGCATGCTCGCGGCCACCGCCGCCGATGACGAGTATTTTCATCAGTGGCGGAAATGCCGGAATCCGGTGAACACCATCGCAATGCCGTGCTCGTCGGCTGCAGCAATGACCTCTTCGTCGCGCACGCTGCCGCCTGGCTGGATGATCGCCACCGCACCCGCCTTGACCACCACGTCGACGCCATCACGAAACGGGAAAAAAGCATCAGAGGCCACCACCGAGCCTTTCAGCTCAAGGCCGGCGTTTTCCGCCTTGATCGAGGCAATGCGCGCCGAATCGATGCGGCTCATCTGTCCGGCGCCCACGCCCAGCGTTTTCCCGTCCCCGCAGAATACGATCGCGTTCGATTTCACGAATTTGGCCACACGCCATGCAAACAGCAGATCGGTCATTTGCCGCGCTGTCGGCTTCACCCTTGAAACCACTTTCAGATCATCCTCTGAAACATCCTTGTTGTCCGCCGACTGGATCAGCAGGCCCGAGCCGATGCGCTTGGTGTCGTAAGCATTGCGCCCGCGCTCCCAGCTGCTTTTTCCATCCTGCTTTACGCCGTCGAGGGATACCTCCAAAACCCTGACATTGGTTTTGGACGCCAGAATGTCGAGGGCCCCTGCCGCATAGGACGGCGCAATCAGAACTTCGACAAACTGCTTGCCGACCGCTTCCGCGGCGCCTCGGTCCAGCGGACGATTGAAGGCAATGATTCCGCCGAAGGCGGATGTCGGATCGGTCGAGAACGCCTTTGCATAGGCTTCCGCACAATCCGCCCCCACGGCCACCCCGCAGGGATTGGCATGTTTGACGATGACACAGGCCGGTTGCCCGAAACTCTTGACACACTCCCATGCCGCATCGGCATCGGCAAGATTGTTATAGGACAGCTCCTTGCCCTGCAATTGCCTGGCCGTGACCAAAGAGCCCGGTGCCGGATAAAGATCCCTGTACAGCGCGGCAAACTGATGCGGATTCTCACCGTAGCGCAGGTCCTGTATCTTCACAAAACGGCCATTGGCCTGTGCCGGAAACTCGCTGCGCGTACCGTCTTTCTGCAGTGAAGAGAGGTAATCGCTGATTGCGCCATCGTAATTCGATATGCGGTTGAACGCCGCGACAGACAAGGCAAAACGCGTGCTGTCCGAAAGTGCGCCGCCGGTGCGCTGCATCTCGTCAAGCACTGCGCCATACTGCGACGGGTCGGTCACCACACTGACGCTTTGCCAATTCTTGGCGGCAGAACGCACCATTGCCGGTCCGCCGATGTCGATATTTTCAACCGCCTCCTCGAGGCTGCATCCCAGTTTTGCCACTGTCGCCTCAAACGGATAGAGATTGACCACCAGCAGGTCGATCATCGGGATCTGCGCAGCGCCGAGTGCCTGCATGTGTTCCGCATTTTCCCTGCGTGCAAGCAGGCCCCCGTGAATTTTGGGGTGCAGGGTCTTGACCCGGCCATCGAGCATTTCCGGAAAACCGGTGTAATCGGCAACCTCGGTCACGGCCAGACCTGCATCGCGCAGCAATTTTGCTGTGCCGCCGGTCGACAGCAGCGTCACGCCGAAAGCGCAGAGCCCGCGCGCGAATTCGACGATGCCCGCCTTGTCGGAAACGCTGATCAATGCCTGTTTGATGATGGCCATGGCTGCGGGTCGGTAGGCGCTGGCGACGGAGCGCTGCCGGGCGGTGCCCGGTCAGAACTTGATGTTGTAGGTCTTGATTTTCTTGCGCAGCGTGTTGCGGTTGATGCCCAGCATGGCGGCTGCGTGGGACTGGTTTCCCCGCACCTTGTGCAACACCGATTCCAGCAGCGGCTTTTCCACGCTGCCAATGACCATGTCGTATACGCCGCAGGCCTTTTCCCCGTCAAGATCGCGGAAGTAGCCGTCGATCGCCCGGCGCACCACGCGGGCCATTTCGGTTTCATTCATCATGCCGCCAGTTCCTCCACATAATTCAGGCGTTCGCCCAGATCCAACAGTTCCGCAAAAAATTCGTCGACGGCTGCAAGCTGCTCTGCGCAGGTCTGCAGCTGGTTCATCGCGTGACGGAATGCCGCCGAGCCGGCCAGCCCCTTGGTGTACCAGGATATGTGCTTGCGCGCGACGCGCACGCCGGTGTGCTCGCCGTAGAAACCGTAGAGGTCGTGAAGGTGCGCCACCAGCACGCGGTGGATTTCCCCGACTTCGGGCGGCGGCAAATGGCTGCCGGTTTCGAGAAAATGGGTAATTTCACGGAACATCCAGGGTCGTCCCTGCGCCGCGCGGCCGATCATCACGGCATCCGCTCCCGTGTATTCCAGCACCCGCTTGACGCGCTCAGGCGTGGTGATGTCGCCGTTGGCAATCACCGGAATGCCGATCTCGGCCTTGACTGCAGCAATGGTGTCGTACTCGGCATCGCCGCTGTAGCCGCAGGCCCGGGTGCGACCGTGTATAGCAAGGGCCTGGATGCCCGCACTCTCGGCGATACGGGCCACCATCCTCGCATTGCGGTGTTCGCGATCCCAGCCGGTCCGGATCTTGAGGGTGACCGGCACATCAACCGCGCCGACCACGGCCTCGAGTATGCGCGCGACCAGCGGTTCATCCTTGAGCAGCGCCGAGCCGGCCATGACATTGCACACTTTTTTTGCCGGGCAGCCCATGTTGATGTCGATGATCTGGGCGCCCTGGTCGACATTGTAGCGCGCGGCATCGGCGAGCATCTGCGGGTCGGCGCCGGCAATCTGCACCGAAATCGGATCAACCTCGCCTTCGTGGTTGGCACGGCGCCGCGTTTTTTCCGAGCCCCACAGCAGGGAATTGCTTGCCACCATCTCGGATACGGCCATGCCGGCGCCCATCTTCTTGCACAACTGGCGAAACGGACGATCGGTAACGCCCGCCATCGGTGCCACGATGAGGTTGTTCTTCAGTTGATGAGTGCCGATGCGCACCGGACTTTTTCTTTTAGGTATCGAAGCAGGGAAAGGGCGCCATTGTAATCACACTCGACCGGCGTGCAAAGGAAAATGTGCCTCATTTTTGAGCAAGCGCCGCGTCCATGCAACATGACCTTTCGAACGTGCGCAATCGATGTGCCGGATGCCGGAGCAAAATCATTTGTGATCAGCAGGTTTACTGCGGATTGCTCGAACGCCACATGCAAATGTTCCGCCAAGCGGCGGTACGATCAAGGTTCAGCGCAGTGAAATCAGCCGCGCGCACCGAAAGTCATGCGCCGGACCAGAAAATTCTTCAGCGGTGGCATGCATCCGATCAAAGCAAGTCCCGTGCCGCGGATCAGCCGCAACGGCAGCAGGTCATTGGAAAACAGCTGCACCAGCGTATGGGTAAAGCCGACACCGGCACCGCGATCCAGGCGCCGGCGGGCTGCGTATTGTTGCAGCCACTCGCGGGAACCCAGTTTCGCGGAATGCCCGCCGAGGATCTGTCCGGCAAGCTCCCAGGCATCGCGCAACCCCAGGTTGAAACCCTGTCCTGCCACCGGGTGCAGTGTCTGCGCGGCATTGCCGATCAACACGATATGGTCCGCTGAAGCCTGCGGTGCACGACGCAGATGCAGCGGGTAGGCCCTGCGCCCGTGGACCGCGGTAAACCTGCCCGTACGTGATCCGAACTCCTGTTGCAGTTGTTGCAGGAACACGGCATCCCCGGCAGCGCACAACAATTGTGCCCGCTCCGGTGTCGTGGTCCACACCAGCGCCCAGCCATCGTGGTCGGGCAACAAAGCCAGCGGGCCATGGCTGGTAAAACGTTCATAAGCCATGTTGTCATGCGGGCGCTCACTTACCACACGCGCAGTCACCGCGTTTTGCCGGTAATCCACCGACTTGCCGCCGGGTGGCTGCGTCCCGGCACCGCCGTCCGCCATCACGATCAGCGGCGCGGCCAGTTGATGCAGCGTACCGGTCTGCTCATACTCCACTCGCGCAGCTGGGCCGCCATGGCACGCCGCAACACGGGCTCCGGTCCGGCAGATGGCCGGCGTTCCGGCCACGGCCTTCGCCAGCACGTCGGCAACACTACCGTAATCCACGACATACCCGAGCTCGGGAAACCCGGCCTCCGCGGCATCGAGTCCGACGCGACCGAATCCGCCACGCTGTGAAACATGAATGCGCCGGATCGGCGTGGCCGCCGTTGCCAGCAGGGACCAGACGCCGAGACGCTCCAGGATCAACCGGCTGCCGTAAGACAGCGCCAGCGGCCGGGCATCGCCGGAAGCCGCAGTACGCGCCTCCAGCAGCACAATCCGCAGGCCGGCGTCGCGCAAGGCCAGCGCCAGCGCGCTGCCGACCGGCCCCCCTCCGGCAATCACGACATCAGCTGTTTCAGCCACGGACATCAGCGATCAGGGCCTCGATGTCGGCAACGCTTTTTGGCGCACCGGCACTGAGGATTTCGCAGCCCTGCACTGTCACCAGGGCGTCATCTTCGATACGCACGCCAATGTGCGCGAATTTGTCCGGCACCCCTGGTCCGGGACGGATATAACAACCGGGCTCCACCGTCAGCACCATGCCCGGCTGCAATTCGCGCCAGTTGCCGTCCTTTTTGTAATCTCCGGCATCGTGCACGTCCAGCCCCAGCCAGTGACCTGTGCGATGCATGTAGAACTGCCTGTAGGTTTCCTGCTCCAGCACCGCGTCCAGCGAACCTTCCAGCAACTTCAGGTCGATGAAACCGCGGGCGAGCACGGCAACGGCCGCATCATGCGGCGCATTCCAGGGCGCACCCGGCCGTACCGCTGCGATCGCCGCCGCCTGCGCCGCCAGCACCAGCTGGTAGACGTCACGCTGCGGCCCGCTGAAACGCCCGTTCACCGGAAATGTACGCGTGATGTCCGAGGCATAACCATCGAGTTCGCAACCGGCATCAATCAGCAGCAGATCGCCGTCGGCCAGCATGCCGTCGTTCTCGACATAATGCAGCACGCAGGCATGGGCGCCGGCGGCAACGATGGGCGTGTACGCCGGCGCCTGCGCGCCGTGGCGGCGGAATTCGTACTGCAGCAGCGCCTCGATTTCGTATTCGGGAATTCCGGGCCGCGCGGCGAGCATGGCCTTGCAGTGCGCCGCCGCGGAAATTTCACCTGCACGGCGCATCAGCCCGATTTCGGTCGCGTCCTTGATCAGCCGCATTTCGTCGATCAGCACACGCACGTCGCGGATATCGCCAGGGGCCGCGACACCGCTGCGCGCCCTGTTGCGTACGGCATTGATCCATCCCAGCACGCGTGCATCCCAGTGCATATCGGCGCCCAGGTGCACCTGCACCACCGGTCGGTCAGCCAGCAGGTCGGGCAGGCGCGCATCGAGTTCGGCCATGCTGCAGGCCTCGTCGAAACCGAACTGCTCGCGCGCAGCCTGCGGTCCGTGACGATAACCATCCCAGATTTCGCGTTCCGCATTTTTCTCGCGACAGAACAGGACGCTGCGCGGTTGGGCACCGCCGATCAGCACCAGCACGGCGTCGGGTTCGCGGAAACCGGTCAGGTAATAGAAATAACTGTCGTAACGGTACGGGTAGTGCGCATCCCGGTTGCGGATGCGTTCCGGCGCCGTGGGCACGATGGCGATGCCTTCGCCCAGCAGTGCGGAGAGCTGCGCGCGGCGGCGGACATGGACATCGGCGCTGAACGGCATCGTGGTTGGCATGCGTCGATTATAGCCGCGCGTCAGTCGGCGATCTGCGCGTCGAGCAGGCGTGCCCATGCGGTTTCCCGCTCCTGTAACTCCTGCTCGAGCACGCACCGCAGCAACTGATACGCCGCTGTCAACCGTGCGGCCTCCGTGCCAGGCCGCAGTTCCGGCAGCACAACGGCGACCGCAGCCAGCGATTCGCGCAGCGCCAGCGCCGCTGCGAGCGCGCTTTTCAGGCGCTCGCGCGGGTGCGGTATCCAGCCCCGGGAAGCGACCAGGCTTTTCAACCGCTCGCCGAGTTCGAGCAGTCGTTTGCGCAACCGCGGCGCGGCGCCCAGCCTGTCGCTTTCCACGCCGTCCCATACCGCGATTGCGATCAATTCCTGCCACTGCTGCCGCAGTTCCGCGACGCGGGCCTGCTCGAATTCCAGCGCGGCATCAACCTGTTGCGCATCTAAACCATGGGGCATGTCATTCGCCCTTTTCGCGCGCGGCGCGATCCAGCGCCGCAAGGCGCCCCGGTGTGCCGACATCATGCCAGCGCCCGCGGTAGAACTCGCCGCTGACCCGACCCTCCTTCATCGCCGCAATCAGCACGTCTGCAAGCCGCGCACGCGAGCCGCGCGCAATGCCGGCGAACAACGCCGGATGATAGGCTCCCATGCCGCTGAAGGTATGGCGGATCCCGGCATCGGCGACGACCTTACCGCGGGTCAGTCCGAAATCACCTTGCGGATGCTGCGGCGGATTTTCCACCAGCACCAGATGCGCATGCGTGCCCGCCGCAGACAGGCGCCGTGCCGCCGCTGCGAGCATCGAAAAATCGTAATCGCTGCAAACATCGGCATTCACCGCGATGAAAGGATCCGTCCCTAGCAGGGGCAGAGCATGGGCAATGCCGCCCGCGGTTTCCAGCGCTTCCACTTCGCGCGAGTAGAGGATGCGCGCACCCAGCGCGGCCCCGTCGCCAAGACCATCCTCGATGCGTTGGCCGAGGTGCGCAAGATTGATCACGAGGTCTTTGATACCGGCGCGCACCAGCGACTCGATAATCAAAAAAATCAATGGCTTATCCCCGATCTTCAGCAAGGCCTTGGGTGTATGGTCGGTCAGCGGGCGCATGCGCTCGCCGCGGCCGGCTGCGAGGATCATCGCTTTCATGGTGCCGCCTCAGAACGTGTAGCCAACCCGCGGCGGAAGCTGCTCCAGCTCGTCGAGCAGCCGCGCCAGCGGTGCCAGCGGCGCGTATCGTGCGCATACCGCGCGCGCGTAGGCCAGAAAACGCGGCGCGTCTTCCAGATACGCCGGTTTACCGTCGCGATGGCGGATCCGGGCAAAGATGCCCAGCACCTTCAGATGGCGCTGCAGGCCCATCCATTCGAAGGCACGGTAGAAATCACCGAAATCGGCATCCACGGGCAGGTGCGCGCGTTTGGCGCGCTCCCAGTAACGCACCGTCCAGTCGAGTACGCGCTGTTCTTCCCAACTGATGAACGCATCCCTGAACAGTGACACCACATCATAGGCTATCGGTCCGCAAACCGCGTCCTGGAAATCGAGCACGCCGGGGTTGGGCTCGCACAGCATCAGGTTGCGCGGCATGAAATCGCGATGCACGTACACCGCCGGCTGCGACAGCGCGCTGTCCGCAAGCAACGCTGTGATCCCTGCCAAAGCCGCGGCCTGGTTTTCGGAAAGGGTGATTCCGAGATGACGTCCGACATACCAGTCCCGGAACAGATCCATTTCCCGCTGCAGCAGCATGCGGTCGTACGGCGGCAGCACCCCGCTGCGCGTTGCACGCTGCCACGTCACCAGTGCGTCGATGGCATTGCCGAACAGTGCATCGGCATTGGCTTCAGTCAGCGCCTGCAGATAAGTGGTGGTACCGAGATCGGAGAGCAGCAGGAAACCCTGTTGCAGATCTGCGGCCAGCACCTCCGGCACATGCAGCCCCGCTTCGCGCATCAATTGCGCGACCTGGATGAACGGGCGGCAATCTTCGCGATCGGGTGGCGCGTCCATCACGATGCGCGTTTCGCCTCCGGTTGTTACCCGGAAATAGCGCCGGAAACTCGCATCCGCGGATGCCGGCGCAAGCGCGGACTCGGCACCGGGAATCTGCGCGGCGAGCCATGCGTGTAGCGCTTCGAGTCGCGGATCACCCGCGGCCGCAAGGTTGGGATTCAAGCGTTGCTTCAGGCTGTGAATTGTGAGATTTTAACACCTCGTCTGACACCCTCCCCCGATGCCCTTTCCCAGAAAAACCCGGATCGCGCTTGCCGCACTGTGCGCGTTGCCGCTGCTGGCCGGGGCCGATGAGGGACCGCCGGCGAAGACCCCGTCCGGCATCGGCCTTAAACCGCCCCAGAAACCGGCCGGAGATGCGCCGGTTTTCGTGGAAGCCGACCGCCTGCAGGGCACCCAGGACAAGGAGATCGAGGCTTCCGGCAATGCGCGACTGCGCAAGGCCGGCCAGACCTTCCAGGCCGACTGGATGCGGCACGACACGGCTGCGGACGTACTGACTGCCAAGGGAAGCGTGCGCATCGAACAGGATCGCGAGATCCTGGAGGGCAATACGCTGCGCTACGAACTCGCAACGGACCGCGGCTCGATGGAAGCGCCGCGCTACCAGCTGATGAGCATGCCCGCCAGAAACGCCGCCAAACCCCGGTTCTCCGGAAACGACGCCCGCGGCACCGCCGAGCGGCTGTTGTTCGACGGCCCCGGCAAATACCGGATCGAGAGTGCGCGCTACACCACCTGCGAACCGGGAAACGACGCCTGGTCCCTGCGCGCCAGGCAGCTCGACATCGACCGCAACCGGGATGTCGCGGTTGCCCGTGACGCAAGCATCGTGTTTTTCGACCAGACGATTTTTTATTCGCCCTATCTCTCGTTTTCGCTGCACCAGGAGCGCAAATCGGGTTTCCTGACCCCGAGTTACCGCACCTCGAACACCACCGGTTTCGAATTCACCGTCCCCTATTACCTGAATATTGCGCCCGACATGGATGCGACGCTGTACCCCCGCTACATGACCAAGCGCGGCCTGCAGCTGGGCGGGGAATTCCGTTATCTGAATCCGCGCTGGCAGGGCGAAGCCCGCGCCGAAGTGCTTTCCGGCGACCAGCAGATCAGCCGTGACCGCTGGGGACTTTTTACCAAGCACCAGCAGGCGCTGGGCAACAACTGGAGCGGCACGCTCAACCTGAACCGCGTCTCCGACGACAAGTATTTCACCGACCTGTCAACGCAGGTGGCGGTCACTTCGCAGGCCCATCTGTCCAATGACCTCACCCTGGCCCGTGCCGGCACCTGGGGAGACACCGGTACCTACAGTTTTTCCGCGCTTACGCAGCGCTGGCAGTCCCTGCAGTCGGATCCGCTCGTGCCGCTGGTGCCGCCGTACAACCGCCAGCCGCAACTGACGCTGTCGGCACAGCGCCTTGGTTCACGCTGGGGTGATTTCGACCTGCTGGGGAGTTTCGTGGCGTTTGATCACGATACGCTGGTCAGTGCCCGGCGCAGCCTTGCCTACCCCAGTTTTTCCGTGCCGCTGCAAAATGCCTATGCTTTCATCACACCCAAGATCGGCATGCACATCACGCACTACGCGATGGGCAACAACAACGTCGCGGCGCTGCAGGACTCCACCCGCACCCTGCCGATATTCAGCGCCGAGTCCGGTGTGGTATTCGAGCGCGAACTGCGCTCCGAAGGGCTGCCGTTCATACAAACGCTGGAACCCAAGGCGTACTATGTCTACATCCCGTACAAGGACCAGAACCGGCTGCCGAACTTCGAAAGCGGACTGCAGGACATCAATTTCGCGACGATTTTCACGGAAAACCAGTTCAGCGGGCAGGACCGAATCAATGACGCCAATCAACTTACCGTCGGCGCCAGTTCGCGTTTCATCGACGCCGGTACTGGCATCGAGCGCCTGCGCGTGGCCATGGCACAGCGCTACTACTTCCAGTCCCAGCGCGTCACGGTTCCGGGGGTTCCGCCGCGTGCCAGCGACAGCAATTCATCGGATCTGCTGGCTACCATCAGCGGCCATGTCGCCAGGAACTGGACCGCAGATGCGGGGTGGCAGTACAACACCGACCTGAAGCAGACCCAGAAATTCAACATCGCAGGGCGTTATCAGCCGCAGCAGGGCAAGGTGCTCAACCTGGCCTACCGCGACACCGTCAACACGTTGCGGCAGGCAGACTTTTCCGCGCAATGGCCGATGGAGGGGCGCTGGACCGCGGTCGGCCGCTGGAATTTCTCGATCCGCGACAGCCGCACGCTGGAAGCCCTCGCCGGGTTCGAGTACAACGACCGCTGCTGGGCGCTGCGCGTGGTCGCCCACCGCTTCGCCACCACCACCAGTGCCGCCAGTACGTCCCTGTTTGTCCAGCTGGAACTCAACGGTGTGTCGCGGATAGGCACCAATCCGCTGGAAGTGCTGCAGCGGAACATCGCCGGCTACAAGCAGCTGGATCCCCGCGGCGCCTCGCCGGTCGAATACAATGTACCGGGATTGTTCTAGCCAGCCCGCAACACGGTCCGCACGACTGCCGCGCCACCCGATAACTCTGGATTCAACATGCAACTCAGAACCCCCTTCCGCCGCCTGATGGCCTGTACCGTCATACCTTTCCTGCTGCTGGGCAGCAGTGTCGCCACCGCCCAGTCCCCCAAACCGCGAGTGGTCACCGTCGACCGCATTGTTGCGGTGGTCAATGACGAAGTCATTACCGAGCGCGAACTTTCCGCACGGGTGGATTTTGCGTTCCGCCAGATGCGCCAGCAGGGCACGCCGCCGCCGCCGCGTGAGGTCATGGAAAGGCAACTGCTCGAACGCCTGATCAGCGACCGGGCGCAGATACAGCATGCGCGCGATATCGGACTGCGCGTCGACGATGCCGAACTGGACAAGGCGCTGGCACGGATCGCCGAGGACAACAGGATGTCCCTGTCGCAGATGCGCGCGACGCTGGTCAAGGACGGCATTCCGTTCGACAGGTTCCGTGAAGACATCCGCAATGAAATCACGCTGTCACGCCTGCGCGAACGCGAAGTGGCGCGGAAAATCGTCGTCACCGATACCGAGGTCGACAGTTACATCCAGGGTCTCAAGGCGCAATCCGGCCGTGGCGACGAATTCAACGTGTCGCACATCCTGGTCACCGTTCCGGAAAACGCTTCGCCGGAACAGTTGCAGGCCCGCCGCGAACGCGCCGAACAGGCGCTGGCGCAGATCCGGAGCGGCAGTGATTTCCGCCAGGTTGCCGCCGCCTTTTCCGACGGCCCCGAAGCGCTGCAGGGCGGACTGATCGGCTGGCGGGAAAGCGACCGCCTGCCGGCATTGTTCCTCGAGGCACTGCGGCCGCTGCAGGCCGGTGGATTGAGCGGACTGCTGCGCAGCCCGAACGGTTTCCATATCCTGAAGCTGAACGAGCGCCGCGGCGGCCAGGCGCCGATCATGGTCCAGCAGACCCATGCCCGCCACATTCTGATCAAGATCAACGAGCTGGTGTCCGAAACCGAAGCGCGCAATCGCCTGCTGGCATTGAAGGAGCGCCTCGACAACAAGGCCGATTTCACGGAAATTGCGCGCGCGCGCTCGGAAGACACCAGCGCGTCGCGTGGCGGCGATCTCGGCTGGCTGTCGCCGGGCGATACGGTCCCTGAATTCGAAAAAGCGATGGCTGCGCTGAAACCCGGGGAAATCAGTCAGCCGGTGCGCAGCCCGTTCGGCTGGCATTTGATCCAGGTGATGGAACGTCGCACCCGGGACATGACCCAGGAGGGGCAGCGCATGAATGCGCGTCAGGTGCTGCGTGAACGCAAGACTGACGAGGCTTACCAGGAATGGGTGCGCCAGCTGCGTGATCGCGCCTACGTTGAGCGCCGGTTGGAAGACAAGAGTTAGCCTGGATCAGGAGTCTTTTTCCCTTGCCCGCCACCGGACACGCAGCGCCGCTGATCGCTGTTACCGCGGGTGAACCCGCGGGCATCGGCCCCGACCTGTGTGCGATGCTCGGCGGCCGCCGCCTCCCGGCGCGTATCGTAATCATTGCCGACGAAACGATGCTGCATGAACGCGCGAAGGCGCTGGGCTTGGCCGTTGCCCGTATTCCGCCTTACGCCGGTTCTGACGCCGGCGACCTGTCGGTACTGCATGTGCCGCTTGCGCGCCCCGCAAAAGCCGGACATCCCGATCCGGCCAACAGCCACTATGTGCTGCGCACGCTGGAAATAGCCGCCGACGGCTGCCGCGACGGCGCGTTCGCCGCCCTGGCCACCGCGCCGGTGCACAAGGGGGTCATCAATGATGCCGGCATCCCCTTCACCGGCCACACCGAATTCCTTGCCGAAAGGCTGCATGCGCCGCACGTGGTGATGATGCTCGCCGGGGGCGGCATGCGCGTCGCGCTGGCCACCACTCACCTGCCGCTGCATGCCGTCGCAGCAGCCATAACCCGCGACGGCCTCGAACAGACGCTGCGCGTGCTGCACGCAGACCTCGTGTGCCGCTTCGCGATTGCGCGCCCGCGCATCATCGTCGCCGGGCTTAATCCACACGCCGGCGAAGCCGGGTACCTTGGCCGCGAGGAAATCGACGTCATCACGCCTGTGCTTGACCGCCTGCGTGGCGAAGGTTTTGAACTGACCGGACCGCTGCCTGCCGACACGCTGTTCCAGCCGGCGCGGCTCGCGGAATGCGACTGCGTGCTGGCGATGTACCATGACCAGGGACTACCGGTGCTCAAATACGCCAGCTTCGGTGCAGGCATCAACATTACCCTCGGACTGCCGATCATCCGCACGTCAGTGGATCACGGCACGGCGCTGGAACTCGCCGGTACTGGCAAGGCGCGGGCGGACAGCCTGATTGCGGCAATCGAACTGGCCGCCGAACTCGCCGTGCGCAGCCGGCATGCCGCCGCGGCATGAGTGCGCACGGCGCGGCAAGCCATGTCCCGCGCAAGCGCTTCGGCCAGAATTTCCTGGTCGACGAGGGCGTGATCGACAACATCGTTGCCGCCATAGCGCCGCGGCCTGACGACAACCTGGTCGAAATCGGCCCCGGGCTGGGTGCGCTGACCACGCCGCTGCTGGCCCGCCTGCAGCACCTGCACGTGGTGGAAATCGACCGCGACCTGATTGCACGGCTGCGCGATCATGAAATGTCCGGACGGCTGGAGATCCACGAAGGCGACGTACTCCGTTTCGACTTCTCCACATTGGGCGCAGCCCTGCGCATCGTGGGCAACCTGCCCTACAACATCTCGACCCCGCTGCTTTTCCGATTCGCCGGATTCACAGGCATTATCCGCGACGTGCATGTGATGCTGCAGCGGGAAGTGGTCGAACGCATGGTGGCCGCACCCGGCGATTCCGAATTCAGCCGCCTCTCGGTCATGCTGCAGTACCGCTTCGACATGGAAAAACTGTTTGACGTGCCTGCGAAATCCTTCGACCCCGCGCCCAGGGTGGAATCAGCCGTGATACGACTGACACCCTTCACGCCTTTGCCGCATCCCGCGCGTGACGAGGCCGTGTTCAGCAACGTGGTGGCGCGGGCGTTCGCGCAACGGCGCAAAACCCTGCGCAACACGCTGAAAGGGGTCATTGCCGCGACTGCTCTTGAGCAACTCGACATCAACCCAGGCGCGCGGGCGCAGGAACTGTCGGTGGCGGATTTCGTGCGCATCGCCGACGCGGTGACGGCGCCGGTCTAGCACCTCCCGGACGCCGGTCAGGCGGCAGGCGCGGCCTTGCGCTGCACGAATTCGATTTTATATCCGTCGGGGTCTTCGACAAACGCAATCACCGTGCTGCCATGTTTCATCGGACCCGGCTCGCGCGTCACTTTGCCGCCGCGCTTTCTGACCTCGTCGCAGGCCTTGCAGGCATCTTCCACTTCAACTGCAACGTGGCCGAAACCGCTGCCCATGTCATAGGATTTGGTATCCCAGTTGTGGGTCAGTTCCAGCACGGCAGCCCGCGACTCTTCATCGTAGCCCACAAACGCATTGGTGAAGCGCCCGCCGGGATAATCGGTCTTGCGCAGCAGCTGCATGCCCAGCACCTGCGTGTAGAAATCGATCGATCGTTGCAGATCACCGACCCGTATCATCGTATGCAGCAGTCTCATGCTCGAAATCTCCCGACCCGTTCAGTCAGATCTGCACCATCTCGAAATCTTCCTTGCGTGCGCCGCACTCCGGGCAGGTCCAGTTCATCGGAACGTCTTCCCACTTGGTTCCCGGCGCAATGCCCTCATCGGGAACTCCCGCCGCCTCGTCGTATATGTAACCGCAGATCAAACACATGTATTTTTTGTATTGCGCGTCGTCAGTCGTCATCAGGGTTTGCCAGAGTTAAATGAGCTACAATTCCCGCGTCATTCTAGCCGATCCCACCCCCGCACCCAATCCTGATGACCGACGCGCCGCCCATAGTCATGGTCTTCGCCGCCACCGACCCGACCGGCGGCGCCGGACTGCAGGCGGATATCATGACGCTCGCCAGCATGGGCTGCCATCCGGTGTCGGTGGTTACTGCCATCACCATCCAGGACACCATGGGCGTCGACGAAGTCCAGCCGATCGACGGCGAATGGGTATCCGACCAGGCACGCTGCATCCTCGAAGACATGCCGGTTGCGGCGTTCAAGATCGGCGTGCTGGGCAGCCTTGAAGCCGTGGCGGCCGTGGCCGAAGTGGTCTCCGACTATCCGGAGATCCCGCTGATCCTCGACCCGGTGCTGGCCTCCGGCCGTGGCGATGAACTCGCTTCCGAGGAAATGCTGGCGGCGATCCGCGAACTGCTGATTCCACAGACCACCATCGTCACGCCGAACAGCATCGAAGCGCGGCGGCTGGCTGCCGACGACGGCAACGAAAGCGACAACCCGGATCTCGCCGAATGCGCGCGGCGCATCCTGGCCTCCGGCTGCGAATACGTTCTGATCACCGGCACCCACGAAAATACCGGCGAGGTCGTCAACACGCTCTACAACAGCGACGGCGTGGTGCGCAGCGATTCCTGGCCTCGCCTGCCCGGGAGTTATCACGGTTCCGGCTGCACGCTGGCCTCAGCGCTGGCAGCGACCATCGCCAACGGCGTCGACATGCAGGAAGCAGCTCGCGACGCCCAGGAATACACCTGGCAATCGCTGAAACTCGCGTTCCGCCCGGGCATGGGCCAGTACATCCCGGACCGCCTGTTCTGGGCACGCGAGGACGATGCCCCGTCCGAGATCCCTGAAGACGGCGGCGAACCGCAGACGTGAAGCACGGGTTAGCCGGGCTCTACGCAATCACGCCCGATCTCGACGACAGCCACGAACTGCAGCGCCGCGTACGGGCTGCATTGCGAGGCGGTGCCCGGGTGATCCAGTACCGCAACAAGGCCGCTTCCGCCGGATTGCGGATGGAGCAGGCGCTGATGTTGCAGAAACTGTGCTCCGGATTCGGGGTACCGCTGATCATCAATGACCATCTGGAACTCGCCCTCGAATGTGATGCGGCCGGCCTGCACCTCGGCGGCGAGGATGGCGACATTGCCGCCGCCCGGGCACGGTTGGGGTCGCACAAGCTGCTCGGAGTTTCCTGTTACGATCGCCTCGAGTTGGCGCAGGCCGCCGTCGCCGCCGGTGCCGATCACATCGCTTTCGGCAGTTTTTTCCCGTCCATGGTCAAACCCGGTGCAGTGCGCCCGCCAATCGAACTGCTCAGTCAGGCCAAATCCCGTTACGGTGTGCCGGTGGTCGCCATTGGCGGCATCACACTGGACAACGCGCCAGGACTGATCACCGCCGGAGCGGATGCCATCGCCGTCATTTCCGCGGTATTCTCGGCTCCCGACATCGAGCAGGCAACGCACGCCTTCCAATCCCTGTTCCCGGCCCAGTCATGAAAAAAAGCCAGAAACTGTTCAACCACGCCCAGTTGACCATACCCGGCGGCGTCAACTCGCCGGTACGCGCATTCAAGTCGGTCGGCGGCATACCCCTGTTTTTCCAGCGCGGCAAGGGCGCACGGGTATGGGACGCCGACGGCAACAGTTACATTGATTACGTGGGCTCCTGGGGTCCGCTGATCTGCGGCCACGCCCATCCCGACGTGGTCAAGGCGGTGCAGCAGGCGGCGGTGCGCGGACTGTCATTCGGTGCACCGACTGAAGCGGAAGTGGAAATGGCGGATGTCCTGCGCAAACTGCTGCCCTCGCTGGACCAGCTGCGGCTGGTCAGTTCCGGGACTGAAGCCACCATGAGCGCGATACGGCTTGCCCGCGGTTTCACCGGCCGCAGCAAGATCATCAAGTTCGAAGGCTGCTACCACGGCCACGCCGATGCCCTGCTGGTGAAGGCCGGCTCGGGCGCACTGACCTTCGGTCAGCCGTCATCTGCCGGCGTGCCGGCAGAAACCGCGGCGCACACGCTGGTGCTCGACTACAACAACGAGGCCCTGCTCGAGGCCGCATTTACCCGCGAAGGCAATGAAATTGCCGCAGTGATCGTTGAACCGGTTGCCGGCAACATGAACCTGGTTGCGCCGCAGCCGGGCTTTCTCCAGTTGTTGCGCCAGCTGTGCACGCAGCACGGCGCAGTGCTGATATTCGACGAAGTGATGACCGGCTTCCGCGTTGCCCTGGGCGGCGCGCAGGCGCTATATGGCATCAAGCCCGACCTGACGACGCTGGGCAAGGTCATCGGCGGCGGCATGCCGGTCGGCGCCTTCGGCGGACGCCGCGACATCATGCAATGCCTCGCACCGCTGGGGCCTGTCTACCAGGCCGGTACGCTGTCGGGCAATCCGGTGGCCGTCGCCGCCGGACTGGCCACGCTGAAACTGATCCAGGCGCCGGGTTTCCACGACCGGCTCGACGCCATTGCCCATCAACTGTGCAGCGGGCTGGCCGCGGCCGCCCAGGCACAGCGCATTCCGTTTTCTGCGCGCAACATCGGCGGCATGTTCGGCATCTACTTCCGCGAGTCCCCGCCGCAGTCATACGCCGAGGTCATGTCCTGCGACAGAGAGGCTTTCAACCGATTTTTTCACGCCATGCTTGCCGAGGGCGTGTACCTGGCCCCGTCGGCTTACGAGGCCGGTTTCGTCTCCAGCGCCCATGGAACCGCCGAAATCGAACGGACAGTGGAAGCCGCAACAAAGGTTTTTGCTGCATTTTGATCCGCAGCAAAACAAAATATTAAATGAAAACAAATACTTATAAATCGATGTTTTGCTGCAGCATTTGACCGGCTGCAGCAAAATCCAGCCATCCCCATGGAAAAGATCCGGCTCTCAAAACTGATGTCGGAACAGGGTTTGTGCTCGCGGCGGGAAGCCGATGTCTACATCGAGCGCGGCTGGGTGCTGGTCGATGATGTACCGGTCACCGAACTGGGGACCCGCATCTGGCCGACCCAGACCATCACGCTGACTGCGGCGGCAAAACAACAGCAGCAGGCCCGGGTAACCGTGTTGATACACAAACCCGTCGGGTACGTCTCCGGGCAGGCGGAAAACAACTATCAGCCTGCGGTCACACTGGTGACAGCCCGGAACCAGCACCGCAGCAGTCGGAATGTACCGCGTTTCGATCCGCGCCACCTGCGCGGACTTGCGCCCGCCGGACGACTCGATATCGATTCCACCGGCCTGCTGGTGCTGACCCAGGACGGGCGCATCGCCAAACAATTGATCGGCGAAAATTCGAAAGTGGAAAAAGAGTATCTGGTGCGCGTAACCGGCAAGCTGTCGCGAGAGGGGCTCGCGCTGCTCAATCACGGACTGAGCCTCGACGGGGAGGCCTTGCGTCCGGCGGAAGTCTCCTGGCAGAACAGTGATCAGTTGCGGTTTGTGCTGCGTCAGGGCAAAAAACGCCAGATCCGCCGCATGTGCGAACTCGTCGGCCTCGTCGTGACCGGGCTCAAGCGCGTGCGCATCGGCAAGGTCATGCTCGGCGACCTGCCGGCCGGGCAATGGCGCTATCTGCACCCAGACGAACGGTTCTAGCGGTCTTTAACCCGCCGACGGACGGCGCGGCGCCGGTTTCGGTGCCGCCCTCACGGCAGGTTTGCGCGTCACTGGATTGACGCCCGCCACGCGGGTTGGTGTCCGATCCGGCAGATTCGCGGTCAGCCGCGCCAGTTCTTCCTGCAAAACGATCGGTCCGCCGAGCGCTGCCATGCGTCGCCGGCGGGCAGCCGCATCGGGCAATGCATGCAGGCCTGTCAGGTACAGCAGCAGGTCTTCGGTGGTGTGGTATTCGTCGCTGACGGTGAACGGGAAATCGCGCGGAAACCGCGCAAACTGCCGTGTCGCGCCCGGATACAGCACCTGTGCCACGAAACCGAAGCAACTGACGCAAACCTCCGCCGTGGTGCCGTTCAGTTCGCAATACGGGGTCGCGGTGCCCAGCCATGGTTTCAGGCGCTGCCTTATACCCGACTGCAAGCGCTGTACTGCCGCTTCGTTGCGGTACGGTCGCACGCCAAAATGATGAACCACTTTGTAGCGCTGGCCGCTGGCATCATATTCGCCATCCGCAATGAACGGTGCCACGGTGACACCCACACCGGGAAAGGACCAGGCGATGCGCCGGTCCGGAAGTTCCAAGCCGACCTGCATTTCCTGCGCCCCGTCAGGCGCCGTGATGGTCCAGTAGTGCACATATCCGGTCTGGCCTGCGCCGGTCGAAGTCACTATGAACGGGGCACGCATGGTTTTTGTGGACGTCTTGCGACGTGCGCCGTCTGCCGCAACCGGTTGCGTGGCGATGACGTTCATCCCCAGCGCAGCAGCCGGAGCCGACGGCAGCAGCAGTGATGACAGCAGGATCAGGCAAGTAAAGTGGTGCATGATGGATTTGGTCCGGGGGCGCTTGTCCAAGTTCACGCCGCGTCAGGCTTTAACGGCGCGGCTGCGGCGCGGCGTACAGCCATACAGAAAAAACCGCTGTCTGCTATTGGCGACGCTGCAGCAAGCCAGGCAGGTCGGCGACACTGCCCAGCAGATGGGTATGCGGCTGCTCCTGCATCTGGTCACGACCGTGTGCTCCTGACAATACCCCGATATTCAGCGCGACGCCGGCATTGTGTCCGGCCTGCAGATCAAGCACGGTGTCGCCGGCATTGGCAACGCTGCGCACATCGGTGATTCCGGTGGCTTCCATGCAGCGGAAAATCATGTAGGGCGCCGGCCGGCCCCTGGCAACCTCATCGCCGCAAACCACCGCATCAACTACACCCTGCCGCCAGCCCAGGGCATGCAACAGCAGGTTCGTGGTTTCACGATCGAAGCCCGTATTCAATGCGACACGTACGCCTGCTGCATGCAGTGCGGCGATTGCCTCAGGCGCGCCAGGCACGGGTTCGACGCTGACCTCGAATGCCCGGGCCAGATGTTCGACAAAAGTGTCATATACCCGTTCGGCGCGCATTTCGCGGTCTGCCGCTTCAGGCAGCAGGTTCAAAATGGCCAGCCGCTTGGAGGCACCGCGAAGGCTGTTGATGGCCTGCGGGGTCACCGCCACTCCGTGCGCGGCCAGTGCCGATGTAAAAGCCTGCGGCACCTGCCCTGCGTCGCGTACCGTGGTGCCGGCCATGTCCAGCACGACCAGTTCAATCGCCTTGTTGATCATTCGGATTCGCGGTGACTTCCTGCAACAGTGATGGTCGGACCTGTTCCCGTGTTCCGGCTTTTTTCAGAGCAGTTCAATGCCGAAATGCCGCAGCACGATTACGAAGATCCCGAAGCAGAAAAAGGTGATGAATACGCAGGCAAGCAACGCCGGCCAGAATCCGAAACGCGTCAGCAATGCCGGAAATGCCAGAAACATCGGCAGGGTCGGGAGCACGTACCAGAACGTGTACCAGGCGTGATTGGCTATTTTTTCCTGAGGCTGGTTTTCCATATGCAACCAGATCAGCGCCAGCACCGTCACCATCGGTAACGCGGCAACAAAACCCCCGAGTTTGTCGCTGCGTTTCGCGAGCTCGGAAACCAGCACGACTACGGCTGCGGTCAGAAAATACTTGCTGATGATCCATGCCATGAGCAACCCCGTTTCTGGAAAACCCTCCAGAATATAAACAATCCAATAAAAACCGGCATTTAACTCATGAAACCGGTTTTGCCGGGGGTTTTACGGCAGGCCCGGCGCAGGCAGCGCGGAAGGCAAGTTCACCGACGCTGCCCGGTTCGACCTTGTCCCAGCTGCGCTGGTCGGCGGCGCCGGCATGAACCTCTTCGCCCCGCGCCATGGGCTCGGCGTAATAAAACGCAACCAGCACGTCGCTCATGCGCTGCGCGCAATCGAAAATCCAGTGCACCTTGATCGAGCGGTGCGGTTTCCTGCCGGGAATGTCGTCCTGCGGCTTGTGGTAATCGTCGATGGTCCACATCCGCGCTTCATTTCCCGAACGGGTGATCGACTCGCGATCCAGATACGCGGTCAACTCATCGTCCTCGAAATACTTGGTGAAATCGGCGTACGCGGTCAGGGCAAAGCAGGCAAGCATGGCTGCGGCAAACAATCTTTTCATGGATGATCCGGTAAATTGAAACAAATCGGCGGTCTTGATCGCGACTCAGCCTTCAATCTTTTTCCTCAGCTTGGCCTGATACTTGTCGAGGTCGACTATAAAACGGTCATGATCACATTCGCCGACCTGCTCGACATCATCAAACACCCTTATCCTGAAGCTCAGCCGGCGGCGGTCGATGCCGGTCAATTCCACTTCGGCCCGCACCCGTTTGCCCATCGGCGTCGCGCCCATGTGGCGAATGGTCACAACGATGCCGACCTGCCCCTGTCCCGGTTTCAGGTGCGGTGCCACCAGTTCGCCGGCCGAGGCTTCGCAAAACTGCACCATCGACGGGGTGGAAAACACGCGATAGTCGCCGCGTTTTGTGGTCATCACCTCGGTGACTTCGCGCTCGGCGACATGCTTCATGCCCACTTGCAAAGTATCCATGCCTGGCTTTCCGGAACAGGAAGAAGGGCACAATTTTATCCGAGCATGGCCAAAAAAAACCGCCCGGAAGGGCGGTTTATCCCGGAGAAGCAATACGATCATTTTTTCGCACGCTGCCTGTCATGCTTTTCACGATGGATCTGGCGGCTTTGTTGATCCTGGGCGTGGTGAATCCTGGCGCGTTCCTTGGCGGTGACTTTGCCATCGGCCTTGGCTTTGTCTTCCATTTTCTGGATGCGCTCCTGACGGCGCTCGAGGCGTGCCGCTTCTTTTTCATTGAGTTGGCCGGACTTCACGCCCTGATCAATGCGCTTTTGCTGGTTTTCCTGGCGCTTGTCGATGCCCGGGGTCGCGAGAGGGTCTTTGGTTTGCGCAAAACCGGCGGTGGTTACGACAGTCAGCGCGGCTGCAACAATAATGGAAACGGCTTTCATGTCCTGCTCCCTTGAAAATTTTACGGGACAATTCCCGTCGTCACAGTAACGCCGCTGTGCAGGAAAAATCGACCTGCTGGACGTAACAGTCTGTAAGCAGTTGTAACCCGCAGCGGATTACCGTGAACTGCTGCACATTGCGCGGCCGTTATTGCTCAGGGTAGGAATCGAAATCGATGGCGTCGGGTGCACAACCCAGGGCTTGCGCCATGGTATTCAAGGTGTCTTCGGTCAACGCCACCACTTTGTAGTCGGCATCGATGCCCTTGGATTGAATGAACGCCTTGGCGCCGGCATCGGATGTCCAGGTCACAACCAGCGCGGGCTTGTCTTCGCTGATGCTGCGACTGACCGGAAAACCATCGGATTTGCTGACTATCGCAAACATATCTGGGCCCCCTGCACGAAAACTGCGGTTCTGCTATCCCGGATTTTTATCATAGAACGCGGGTCCAGGGCAGCGGATTCACGGTTTCCGTCCGCGGTACCCGGCATTTCAGCCGCTCTAGCGGTAAATTTTGTTGAAACCGGCCACGCTGAACCCGTTCATGCGGCGTTTCCCGACAAAAATGACCGGAATGCCCCGCCCGCCGAAGGCCTTGTAGGCCTGCCGCGCGGCGGCGTCCTTTTCGATGTCGTGCTCGATATAACTTATGCCCTGCCGGCGGAAATAATTGCGCGCCTGCTGGCAATACGGGCACCAGCTGGTGGCGTACATCACGACCTGCGGCTGTTCATATGCAGCCATTACCGGCCGCAAAGGTGCGTCCGGTGCGGGGGCGGCATACGCAGGAATCCACCAGAGGAACGCCAGCAGGAGACCGTATTTCATCACCGCAGATTACCCCATTTTGCAACCCTGAAATACCGGGCGCCCATCCCGGCAGCTCGCGTGATCCCCGTTTTGCCCCGCCGCTACCAGGCGGCGTCGAGGGTCGCCATCAGTGCCGGCTGCTCGTGCAGGAATTCGCGCTTCGGATCGGCGTTGAAATTCTTCAGGGAATTTTCGAGGATTGTCGCGAGGCTGTCGCGGGGAATGTCGAGTGCGCGCAGCTTCACCGGCATCCCGGCATCGGCAAACGTGCGCTCAACGGCATCGGCCGCGCGCTCATGGGCCGGGGCGCTGCCGGTCGCGCCGAAGGCGCCGGCAATAAGCGCCATCGCTTCCGGATCGCGCATGCCGAAACGACGCATCACCGTCGCGGTGAGCGCCGAATTGGCTTCCCCCTGCCCGACATGGGCATGGAGGTTGAACAGCGCGGTGGCCAGCGCGTAGGTCACGCGCGCAGGCCAGTGTTTTTCGGTCAACGCGCCCCCGTCGTCGGCATCGCGGTTCTGCAGGAAGGCGGCTGCGCACATCTCGATGCGCGCAGCCGCATCGAGCGGATCGCTCATGCGCGGCAGTGCGCCGCGCGCGAGGCGGAAAGCCTGCAGCCGGTCGCCTTCCGAAAGCGGGCCCATGCGCGGCGCGCCGAGGTTCATGATGGCCCGCCACAGCACCGACGTGCCGGTGGTGCGCGCCAGGGACAGCGGGGCCGTCAGCAGCGCCTCTTCGTCCCAGAACAGCGCAACCGGGCGGGTTTTCGGATCGAAGAATTCCATGCGGTGCGGACGTCCAGGATCTTTCACAGCCGAACCGCCGCGATTCTGGGCTGTCGTCGCCGCCGTGGCGACATTGATGATCGGCAGCTTCGGCGCCAGCAGCTTCGGACTGATGGCCGGCGCGTTGTCCGGATACTGCGTGATGAGTTGATCGACAGGCGCCGTTTCCGCCATGAGTATGGCCACTACCCGCGTGCCCTGGATCACGCTGCCGGCGCCGACCCCGATCAGCAGGTCGGCGTTCGCGGCGCAGGCTGCGGTGCAGGCGGCCTGCACCGAAACGAGCGTGGTGTCCTTTTCGATTTCATCATAGCGACCGGCGTAAGCCGGCCCGAGGATTTTCTGGATCCGATCCACCAGATTCGTCTTGCGCGACACACTGCGGCCGGAAATGACGAACGCACGCTGCGACTTGCAGCGCTTAAGTTCCGCCGGCAGGTTTTCCAGTGCGTCCTTCCCGCTGTACAGCCGCAGCGGATAGCCTGTTGCGCGAAACCGGTGCTGGTAGGCCATTGAAGGGGCTCAGGCCCGCGACGCCTTGAAGCGTTCGAACGTTGCCAGTGCCGCCAGCGGATGACCGGCATTGGCCATTTCGTCGTACACCGGCACGCCCAGCGCCACCGCCTTGTCGCGGAATTCGCGCTTGCGCGCTTCCAGCGCCGGTTCGCCATCGGAACGCAGCACCAGGATGAAATGCGACTTGCCCGGGTGTTTTTCCTGTACCCGCATCGCCGCCGCAACAAGGTTGTCGAGCACTTCGGGTTTGGTGCGACCGACAAAGGCCGACAGGTTCAGATGCATCACCAACGCCTCCGGTTTGCCCTGGCTGTAGATGATTTCGAGGATTTTTTCGGCAACACGCCCGTCGTCCTGTTGCAAGGTGCCCACCGGGCAGTCCACCGGGTTGGTGATGCTGGTGCCGGGAGGCAGCTTCATTTCCGCCAGCGCATCGATGACCCCTTGCGCGAAGGGCGTCACATCGAGTCCGAGTCGGGCGTAGTAGTCGGTGGCCAGCACGCTGGTGCCGCCGCCATTGCCGAACAATGCGACGTTTTTCGTCGGTCGTTGCGGACGCGGGATCAGCGACTGGAAGATCAGCAGGGTATCGACGAACTGATCAAGGGTATCGACCAGCATGCAGCCGGTCTGGCGCGCCAACGCCACCCACACGCGGTCGTCGCCGGCAAGCGAGCCGGTGTGCGAAGCCGCCGCCGCGAGTCCCTGCTGCGTGCGTCCGCCCTTGAGTATCACCACAGGCTTCGATGCTTTCGCGTGACGCAGGATGTCGAACAGCCGCCGGCCATCCTTGGCGGTTTCAATGTACATGCCAATGACCCTGGTCGCTTCGTCGGCAAAATAAAACTCCAGCAGATCGGAAGGCGTGACATCGGCGCAATTGCCCACGGTCACCAGTCCGGAAAACTTCAGGCCGCGCGCCAGGCCGCGGCGGATGATGTCGGTGCCCAGTCCGCCGCTTTGCGACACGATGCCGACCTTGCCGACTTCCTTCGGCCCGATTTCGGTAAAGGTGACACGGCCGCGCGGCGTATAGATGCCGAGGCAGTTTGGACCCAGCAGGCGCATGCCGCCGGCGCGCGCCGCGCTGACCAGTTCATCCTGCAGACCCTTGCCCTCATCGACTTCGCCGAAACCGCTGGAAATCACCTGCGCGAAACGCACATGGCCCTTGGCTGCTGCCAGCATGCCGGGGATCTGTGCGCCGGAGACGGCGATATAGGCGTAATCCACCGGCTTCGGTGTGTCGGCCAACGCTTTGTAGGCTGTCAGACCATCTATCTCGGCTGCATTCGGATGAATCGGATAGATGTCGCCACTGAACCCGAATTCGCGGATGCGACGGATGAATACATTGGGCAGCGCATTGCCCTTGGACGAGGCGCCAATGACGGCAACCGTCTTAGGCGCAAACAGCGGGGTGAATTCTTCAATGATGTTCATGTTGGTGATCCCATGCTCAGCCGAGGATGAAACGCGCATCTACGGCGACCGCTGCGGTCTCGGACACGATCAGCGGATTGATGTCGGCTTCGCTGATGTCGGCGGCATGCTGCATCAGCAAACCGTTTTCACCGCCGACTTTCAGCAATACATCGATGATGGCGTCCATGGACGCAGGCTTTGTTCCCCGCGCGCCTTTCAAAATCGCCGCCCCCTTGAGTTCGGCAAGCATTTCCTCGGCATCCATGCGGGTGATCGGGCACAACCGGAACGACACATCCTTGAGGATTTCAACAAAGATGCCGCCCAATCCCACCATCACCAGCGGGCCGAACTGCGGATCACGAAGGCCGCCGATCACCAGTTCGTGACCGGCCGGCGCCATTTCCTCGACCAGGAAACCTTCGATGCGCGCACCCTTGATTTTCGGTGCATTGAGCATGCCCTCAATGGCTGCCTTGACTTCGGCGGCAGAGTGAAGATTGACCTTCACACCGCCAGCGTCGCTTTTGTGCAGGATGTCGGGCGACATCACCTTGACCACCACCGGTGCCTGCAGACCGTTCATCACGGCATCTACCTCCGCCACGCCTTTGGCCACCCGCGACTGGGGCACCTTGACGCCATGGGATGCCAACAGCTGCTTGCCCGCGCTTTCGTCCAGCGCATTGCGGCCGGCGCGTTTGGCGGCGGCGACCGGATTTTCCTGTGTTGTGTTCATGGCGTTTTATACCTTCCTGCCTGTGACTTCACCGATGATGCCGGTGTGTACCCGGCCCGAACGGAATTGTTCGGAGCGCAGGATGTTGATGACGGCCGGGATGTTGTGCTTGAGACCCTGAATGTCGAAGCCGCCCAGCGCCTCAACCAGCTTGTCGATGGCCGCTTCGCGGGTCGCCGCACGGACGATGACCTTGGCGATCATCGGATCGTAATGCGGCGTGACATCGCGGCCTTCGGCATAACCGGTATCGATGCGTATGCCCTCGCCCTCCGGCGGACGGAACACCGTCAGCTTGCCGGGTGACGGGAAAAAGTTTTTCGGATCTTCGGCATAAACCCGCGCCTGGATGGCATGGCCCTTGATCTCGGCCTTGCCCGGCAGGATGTCGCCCAGTTTTTCGCCGGCCGCGGAACGGATCTGCGCACGCACCAAATCGACACCCGTGACTTCTTCGGTAACCCCGTGCTCCACCTGCAGCCGCGTGTTCATTTCGAGGAAGTTGAACGAACCGTC
>JBFWOE010000012.1:36444-39749 GCA_050250695.1 Burkholderiales bacterium | reverse complement strand
GTTGTCGGCGATGCGCTCCAGTCTGCCATTGGCGCGCAGCCGGTAGACCGCGCCGTTGGGGTTCTGCAGGCCGCTCTGGCCCTGGTCGGTGAAATAGAGGTCGCCGTTCGAGGCGAACACCAGGTCGTTGAGGCCCTTGAAGGTTTCCAGATTGTAGCGATTGACGATGGTCTCTATCCTGCCGTGTTTCGCGTCGAGCAGCATCAGACCCTGCCTGTGGTCGGTGACGAAAATGCGGCCGTCCCGGTGGAACTTCAGCCCGTTGGGTTCGCCGTCGTATTCGACGACGAGGTCCCATGTTCCTTTGGGTGAGATGCGGAATATGCGGCCGAAAGGAATGTCGGTGACATACAGGTTGCCCTTGCGGTCGAAGGACGGGCCCTCGAGGAAACAACCGCCATGCGGCGCGGGGCGGCCGGCGGCCAGGCGTTCGGCGGAGACTTTCGTGCGCCGGAATTTTTTCGGCAGCTCGGCAAAAACGTCTGCGGTGATGCGTTCGGGCGGGGAGTAGAAGCTCATGGTCTGTATGTGGACTTGAAGGGAAAGTGAACGGCGATTGTATGACAGAATCGCGCAAACACTTCCCGTCACGCCCATGAAAAACCCCCTCGAAGTCCTCAGGCTCTATCCCGAACATGACTACACGCTGAACGAGGTGCTGGCGAGCCGCGCGCAGCGCGATCCGCAGCGTCCGTTCATGTTCTATCGCGACCGCAGCTGGTCCTGGAGCAAATTCGCGCAGCAGGTCGACGCTGTTGCCCGCGTGCTGGCCGCGCGCGGCATCCGCAAGGGCGACCGTTTCGGCGTGATGGCGCGCAACTGCGACGGCCATGTCGTGCTGCTGTTTGCGCTGTCACGGCTGGGTGCGATCATGGTGCCGGTCAACCCGGAGTTCGGCGTCGAGGAGGCAAAATACGTGCTGCACCACGCCGAAGTCAGCGCGGTGGCGGCAACCACCGATACCCTGGAGGTCGCGCAAAAGGCGGCGGCCGGCCTGAAAGCGCCGGCGTGGTTCGTGATGCTCGACGCTGCAGCGGGTGACGCACCACTGCTCGACGATCTGGCCAAAACCGCGCCGCGGGCGGCGTTGCCGGCTGGCATCACAGGTGACGCCACCTGCCTGATCGTCTACACCTCGGGCACCACCGGATTTCCGAAAGGTGCAATGCACAGCCAGAGGAGCTTCGTCACCGGTGGCGAGGCTTTCGTGCAGCGGGTCTACCTGCAGGACGACGACCGTGTGATGATCGTGCTGCCGCTGTTCCACATCAACGCGATGTTCTACTCGGTGGCCGGCACTCTGGCGGCTGGCGCCTGCATGGTCATCGTGCCGAAGTTTTCGGCCTCCACCTTCTGGGAGACCGCGGTTGAGACCGGCGCCACCGAAGTCAACATCATCGAGGCCATCGGCAGCATCCTGCGCGCGCGGCCGCGCAGCGAGTTCCGTCCCGACCATAAAATCACCAAGGTCTACGGTGTGCGCGCCAGCATGGACGAGACCTTCAAGAATGATTTCAACATCCCGCACCGCATCGGCGGCTACGGCATGACCGAAATTCCCGGTGTCACCTGCAATCCCTTCGAGGGGCCGCAGAAACTCGGCAGCATGGGGCCGGTCGGTCGCCATCCCGATCCGGCGCGGCCATGGGCGCAATGCCGCGTGGTCGATGACGAAGGCCGCGATGTGCCCGACAATGAGCCGGGCGAGCTGTGGGTGAAGACGCCGATCATCATGCAGGGTTACTTCCGCGATCCGGAGCAGACCGCCAACACCTTCCACGAAGGCTGGTTCAAGACCGGTGACCTGGTGAAGCGCGACGGCGACGGTTATTACTTTTTCATCTCGCGCAAGCGCGACATCATCCGCCGCCGCGGCGAGAACATCGCTGCCGCCGAACTCGACCGCGTGGTCGGCGAACATCCGGCGGTGGCCGAGGCCGGCACCATCGCCGTTCCTTCCGAACTGGGCGAGGACGAGATTTTCGTGGTGTGTGCGCTGAAACCGGGCACGACAGTGACGGCGCAGGAAATTGCCGAATGGTGCAGGGCGCGGCTGGCGCCGCAGAAAGTGCCGCGCTTCGTCGCCTTCGTCGATGAGCTGCCGCACACACCTACGCACAAGATCGCGAAAGCAGTGCTGCGCGCGGATGCGGCGTTGCGGGCGCGGGCCATCGATCTGTCGCCGCCCGCCAAGCACTGAACGGTTCTGACGCCGCTGCGGTTTTCGCCGCTGTCATGGTTCTGTAACACCAGGTGGGTACCTTCGGGACCGGGCGCAGATCGTGCGCAGGATCAAAGGAAACACCTTCGTGTCATCTCAATCAAAATTAGTCAAACTGCATCTGTGCGCCTGTGTCATCGGCGCGCTGTCCATGGGCCAGCCGCTGCACGCGGCCGATAATCCGTTCCCGGCCAAGCCGTTGCGCGTGGTGGTGCCGCTGGCACCAGGCGGCGGCAGCGACATCGTCGCGCGCATCGCGGCCCAGGCACTGGCTGACGCCTGGGGGCAGGCGCTGGTCATCGACAACCGGCCCGGCGCCGGCGGCACCATCGGCACCTCGATCGTCGCCAAGGCGCCGGCAGACGGTTACACGGCACTGGTTTCGAGTTCGACCATGGCCATAGGCCCGGCGCTGTACAAAAACATAGGCTACGACATACTCAAGGACTTTTCCCCGGTGACGCTGATTGCCGACCAGCCGAGCATCATCGCTGTGAATCCCAAGGTTCCGGCAAAAACGCTGCCGGAACTGATCGCGCTGTTCAGGAAAGAGCCGGGCAAGTTCGCCTTCGGTTCCGCCGGCAACGGCACGGCCAGCCATCTGGCCAATGAGCTGTTCAAATTGTCGGCCAAGGTGGAAACGCTGCACGTGCCGTACAAAAGTGCCGGTCTGGCCACCACCGGACTGCTGTCCGGCGAAATCCAGTACATGGTGACCAACATGGCGACCGCGCTGCCGCAGGTGCGTTCGGGACGGCTGACCGGCGTGGCGGTGACCAGCACCAAACGCGTGCCGGCAGTTGCCGACATGCCGACGGCCAGCGAGGCAGGCGTACCCGGCTTCGCCTACACCACCTGGTACGGGATGCTGGTGCCCGTGGGCACGCCCGCGGCGGTGGTGACGCGCATGCACGGCGACCTGGCGCGGCAGGTGAGCGATCCGCAGGTTGCGCAACGTTTCTCCAAGCAGGGCCTCTCGGTGCACGCCACCACACCGCAGGATTTCGGCAAACACCTGTCCTCCGAAGTCAGCCGCTGGCAACAGGTGGTCAAGGCCGCAGGCATCAACAAAAACTGATACAGC
>JBFWOE010000012.1:0-36344 GCA_050250695.1 Burkholderiales bacterium | reverse complement strand
ACCCCTCTCCTCCTTACGCACGGCGCGCTTCTTTATTCCACATGCTGTGGCCCTGCGTCCGCGCGGCTTGTAACCGCGCGGGTGCTTGGCTAGACTGCGGAGAACACGCAGGCGAAGCCTGAGCGTGTCCACAAAATGACCATCGCCCCGGGCTGAACCCCGCGCGCGATGCGTGCCTGGCCATCAAGGTACGGAAGCGGAGGAGATCATCGAGCGTAAATCCATAGGGCTGGCCGTCATCGGCTGCGGCCGCATCGGCGGACTGCGTGCCCGGCTCGCGGCGGATCATCCTGCAGTGCGTTTCATCGCGGTCGCCGACCGGGATCCGGCGAAGGCCGCCGCGCTGGCGAAACAGGCGGGAGCCGCCGCGCATGGCATGGACAACGACGCCATCATCGCGCATCCCGAAGTCAATGCGGTGATCGTCTCGACCAGCGAAGGCGAACATCTCGCACCCATCCTCAAGGCGCTGGAACTCGGCAAACCGGTGCTGGTGGAAAAACCCATTGCGCTGTCGACCGCGGATGCCGACCGCGTAATCGCCACCATCACGAAATCCGGTGTCGGTGTGCACGTCGGCTACAGCCGCCGCTACAAGGAACGCTACCTGATCGCCAAGGAGCAGATCGTGCAGGGGCGCATCGGCACCCTGACCGGCGGCGCTGCGCGTGTCTTCAATTCGCGCTCGCAGGCGCTGGCGATGCTCGGCCGCAACCGCCATGCCACTCCGGTGGTGGACGCTCTGACCTACTACGTCGACCTGATGAACTGGTTCCATGAGGGCCGCCGGCTGGTAGAAGTCTATGCGCGCGGCCAGAAGGGCGTGCTGAAGGCTGCGGGTTATCCCGAGGTCGATGACGTCAGTTACGCGATCCTGACCTATGACGACGGCGCGGTGGTCAACCTCGGCGTAAGTTATGCGCTGCCGGAGAAATATCCGGCGCTGGGCCACGCTGCGCGGGTCGAAGTACTGGGCACCGAGGGGGTGATGATCCTCGACGATGACCATACCGACCAGCTGATGTACACCAACAAGGGCATTCCGCACGTCTATCTGCCGGACCACCAGGTCAACATGGTGTTCCTGCAGAGCGGCACGCCGGGCGACTGGGCGCTGGGGGAATTCTGGGGGCCGATCACCAACGAGACCCGTGCCTGGCTCGACCACCTGGCGATGGGTAAACCCTGTTCGCTGGCGACGCCGCAGGAGGCGCGCACCAACCTGGAGGCGACACTGGCGATCGAACATTCGATTGCCAGCGGACGCCCCGTGACACTGCCACTGGCCCGGTAGGGCCGATCCCGGGAGGAGAGCCGCATGAAATTCGCAACGGCAACGCTGGTACTGCTGTCAGCATTTCCCGGCGCACTGCAGACCGCGCTGGCTGCCGACGTTTATCCGGTGCGACCCATCCGCATGATCGTGGCCTATCCGCCGGGCGGCGGCACTGACCGGGTCGGACGCGCTATGGCCGAGCGCCTGTCCGGGCATCTCGGGCAGAACGTGGTGGTCGACAATCGCGGCGGCGCCACCGGCAACATCGGCACCGAACTCGCTGCACGGGCCACTCCCGACGGCTACACGTTGCTGATGGGCAATGTTGCGCCCAACGCGGTCAATGTCAGCCTGTTCAGGAAACTTCCGTTTGATCCGGTGAAGGATTTTTCGCCGGTCAGCCTGGTGGCGGTGACGCCCAATATTCTCGTCGCCCATCCGTCGCTGCCGGTGAAGACCGTCAAGGACCTGGTGGCGCTGGCGAAAGCGAAACCGGGCACGCTGAACTTTCCCTCGGCCGGCGTCGGCAGTTCTTCGCACCTGGCCGGCGAGATGCTGAAGTCGATGACGAAAATCGACATGGTGCACGTGCCCTACAAGGGCGGCGGCCCGGCGCTGGTCGCGATGATCTCGGGGCAGGTGCAGGTCATGTTCGCGACCCTGCCGGCGGCGATGCCGCATGTGAAATCGGCGAGGGTGCGCCCGATCGCGATGACGACCGCGAAACGGTCCAGGGCCATGCCCGACCTGCCGACCATCGCCGAGTCCGGCGTCAACGGGTACGAAGCGGCGACCTGGTACGGCCTGCTCGCGCCGGCGCGCACGCCGCAACCGGTAATCGATCGCCTGCACGGCGAAGTCGTGAAAATACTGGCGGGGCCGACGCGGCAACGCCTGGAGACGCAGGGCTTCGAGCCGGACGGCGGCACGCCGGCTGCGTTTGCGGCCTACATCAAGGCTGAAATCGCGAAGTGGGCGAACGTCATACAAACCGCCGGCATACCCGCGGAATGAGCGGAAGCGACCGGCTGACATCACGAGGAGAAAAACCATGTTGAGGATTCTGTTGTTATTGGCCGCAGCCGTGCCGGCGTTGCCGGCGATCGCACAGGATTATCCGGCGCGCCCCATCCGCTTCATCGTGCCGTTCCCTCCGGGCGGCGGAACCGACACCGTGGCGCGATTGATCGCGCAACCGCTGGCCGATCGCCTCGGGCAGCAGGTCGTCGTCGACAACCGCGGCGGCGCCAATGCCATCATCGGCACCGACCTCGGCGCCAAGGCGCCGGCCGACGGTTACACCATGGTGTTCTGCCTGCCGGCGAGCGTTTCGGTCAACCAGACGCTGTACCGCAGCCTGCCCTACGACCCGGTGCGTGATTTCACGCCGGTGATCCAGCTCAACACCATTGCCCTGATGCTGGTGACCGCCAACAAGCTGCCAGTCAAAAGCGTTGCCGAACTGGTGGCTCATGCCAGGGCGCGTCCGGGACAGCTCAACTTCGCGTCTTCGGGCAACGGCAGCGCCGGACACCTGGCGGTGGAGATGTTCAACATGGCCACCGGTATCCGCATGGTGCACGTGCCGTACAAGGGCGGTGGCCCTGCGTTGAGCGACACGATTGCGGGGCAGATGGACATGATGGCCGGACCGATGGTCTCGGCAGTGCAGCATGTGAAGGCGGGACGGGTCCGCGGCCTGGCGCTGCTGACGCCGAAACGGGTCCGGGGGCTGCCCGACGTCGAGGCCGTGGGTGAAACGCTGCCCGGTTTCGACGCCAGCATCTGGCACGGCGTGCTGGTGCCGCGCGGTACGCCGGCGGCCGTCGTGCGGCGCCTGAACGGTGAAATCAACGCCCTGCTGCGCGAGCCGGGGATTGCAGGCCGGATGGCGAGCCGCGGCGCAGAAGTGGTCGGTGGTACTCCGGAACAGTTCGAGGCACTGATCAAGTCCGATACCGCGAAATACGCAAAGCTGCTTAAAGCGGTGGGCATGGCGGGCAGCGTCAAACGTTAATTCAGTTCACCCCAGGGAGAATCGCAGCATGAAAGCCGGCTTCCAGTACTTCCCCGACAACTTCATGTGGTCGCAGGGCATGATGATCGTCATCGAGATGGCACGCTGGGGCGGCTCTGCAATGAGCGAGGTCGATCGTGTCGGGCGCCGGCTGAAGGACAGGGTCGGCGACAACGAGGCCTGGGGGGTCGAATGGGAAAAGGAAGCGCAGCGCATAGAGGCGATGGGGGATGCCGCGAAGAAAGACGGCTTCATCATGTCGGCCGCCGGGCATTACCTGCGCGCGGCGACCTATTATTTCGTCGGCGAACGTTTTGTCGCGCTGGGCCCGAAAAAGGTCGAGCTCTACCAAAGCTGCCTGCGCTGCTTCCGCGCCGGCATCAGGGAGCGTTATCCGGACATCGAACGCGCAGAAGTGCCGTACGAACATGAGGGCAGGGCGACGACGCTGCCGGCATGGTTCATGAAGGCCCCGGGCAGCGGGCCGAAGCCCACGGTGGTGTTTTTCGACGGGCTCGACAGCACCAAGGAACTGTCGATCCTGTTCGGCGGCGTCGAACTCGCACTGCGCGGCATCAATACCATGGCCATCGACGGTCCTGGGCAGGGCGAGGCGCTGCGACTGCAGGAAATTCCGAGCCGCCACGACTATGAAGTGCCCGGGTCGGCGGCCTATGAATTTGTGGCTGCGCGCAGGGACGTCGATCCGCAACGGGTGGCGGTCATGGCCTACAGCATGGGCGGCTATTACGCGCCGCGGGTGGCGGCATTCGAGAAACGTTATGCCGCATGCATCGCCTGGGGCGGGCACTACGACTACCACGCCACCTGGATCACGCGCCGCAAGATCCTCGAATCCGGCGGCAACAAGGTGTCGGCGCCGCATTTCCAGCTGCCGTGGGTTATGGGCATGCCCGACATGGACAGCGCGATGAAAAAAACCGAATCCTACAAGCTCGAAGGCGTGGCGAGCAGGATCACCTGTCCGTTCCTGGTGACCCACGGCGCAGAGGATTCGATCTCGCCGGTGGCCAACGCGCAATTGCTCTACGATGCGGTGGGTTCGAAGAAAAAAACCATCAAAATATTCACCGCGGAAGAGGGCGGCGCCGAGCATTGCCAGGGCGACAACCGTTTTCTCGGCGCGACGTATGTCGCGGACTGGATCTCTGCCAATTTGTAAATGCCCGTCGTTCAAGGCGGGGACAACGAGGAGGAACATCATGAAAACTTCATCCGGTTTCGGGCGGCCAGTCGCCGTTTCATTGCTGATCGTTGCGTCGCTTGCGGCGATGCCGGTTTTTGCCCAGTCATTTCCGGCGAAACCGGTGCGATTCGTGGTGCCTTATCCGCCGGGCGGACCGCTCGATGAAATCGCGCGCGCGGTCGGCCAGAAACTGACACCGGTGTGGGGGCAACAGGTGCTGGTCGACAACCGCAGCGGCGCCGGCGGCAGCATAGGCGCCGACGTGGTGGCTAAATCCGCACCCGACGGCTACACCATGGTGCTGGCCAACTCCGGCCCGATCACCGTCAATGTCACGCTGCGCAAGAATCTGCCGTACGATCCGCGCACCGACCTCGCGCCGGTGACGCAGATCATCGGCGCGCCCATGGTGCTGGTGGTGCATCCGTCCATGCCGGTGCATAACGTCAGGGAACTGATCGCGCTGGCGCGCGCCCATCCCGGAAAACTCAACTACGCGTCCGCCGGAATAGGCAACCTGCAGCATCTCGGCATGGAAAACCTGCAGGCACTGGCCAAGGTGAAAATGAACCACGTGCCGTACAAGGGCGCGGCGCCGGCATTCATCGACCTGCTGAGCGGCCAGGTGGACCTGATGTTCGCCAACATCGTCGGCGTGCTGCCGCATGTTTCGTCGAAGCGGGTGCGTGCCATCGCGATTTCCGCCAAACGCGGCGCCGCGGTGCTGCCGGGCATACAGGGGGTGGGCGCGACATTGCCGCAGTTCGACCTCGACGGCTGGATGGGCGTGTTCGTGCGCGCCGGCACACCGCCCCAGATCATCGCCAAGCTGCATCGCGATCTGGCGACGGCAGTGCAGAGCGCGGATTTCCGCGAGCGTTTCCGCAAACGCGGCGCCGAAGTGGTGGTCGGCGGACCGGAGGGTTTGACCAAAATCGTCAATGAGGAAATTGCGCTCTACGCCGGCATCATCAAGTCGGCGAAGATCGTCCCCCAGTAAGGATGATAAAACAATGAATAAAATCAAATACTTATATGTTTTTTTCGCGCTGGCCGGTGTGACCGGCCTTGTTCACGCTCAAGCAAACTACCCGACGCGCACGGTGCGCCTGGTCGTGCCGTCTTCCCCGGGCGGCGGCACCGACATCTCGGCGCGCATCCTCGCACCGCAACTGACGCAGTTTCTCGGCCAGCAGGTGATCGTCGAGAACCGTCCCGGCGCGGGCACCATGATCGGCGGTGAAGCGGTGGCGCGCGCCGCGCCCGACGGCTATACGCTGTTGATGGGCATCAGCACGCTGGCGATCAATCCGGCGATGTACAAAAAAGTGCCGTACGATGCGCTGAAGGATCTGGCGCCGATCTCGCAGGCGGTGTCGCTGTCGAACGTGCTGGTGATCCACCCGTCGCTGCCGCCGCGCAACCTGAAGGAATTCATCGCCTTCACCCAGGCGCGGCCGGGGCAGCTCAATTTTGCATCGGCAGGCAGGGGCACCAGCCCGCACCTGTCGATGGAACTGTTCCTGGTGATGGCGAAGCTGAAAATGCTCCACGTGCCGTACAAGGGTTCGGGCCCCGGCGTGATCGACCTCGTGGCTGGGCACGTGCCGGCGATGATGCCCAACATGCTCTCAGCCAAACCGCACATCCAGTCCGGGCGGCTGCGCGCCATGGGCGTCACCGGCAGCAAACGCGCGCCCGGCGCCGGCGACATCCCGACCATTGCCGAGGCCGGCGTGCCAGGGTACGAAGCCGTGCAGTGGTACGGCGTGCTGGCGCCGGCGGGGACGCCGGCGGCGATCATCAGCAAGCTGCATGCAGGCGTGGTGCGCGCGTTGCAGAACCCGGAAGTGCGCAAGCGCCTGAACAGCGACGGCGCGGAAGCCGTGGGCAGCAGCCCGGCGGAATTCGGCGCGTACATCCGGTCTGAAACCGAGAAGTGGGCGAGGGTCATCAAGGCCGCGGGCATCAATCCGGGCTGAGCGGAGCGGCGACATGAACAGGAGCAAGGTTGCGATATCGCCGCTGACAGTAACGCTCGCGCGTTACATCGCGACAGCACCGCGCCGCGCGCTGCCGGCCGCGGTCACCGAACGCGCCAAACACCATCTGCTCGACACGCTGGCGGCGATGCTCTCCGGTTCGCGGCTGCTGCCGGGGCGGCGCGCGATCGAGTTCGTCAAAACACAGGGCGGCGTGCCCGAAGCCACGGTGATCGGCACCAGCATCGTCACCTCGGCGATCAATGCCGCGCTGGTGAACGGCATGCACGGCCATGCCGACGAAACCGACGACACTTATTACCTCGCGCTGGTGCATCCGGGCTGCGGCATCGTGCCGGCGGCGCTGGCGCTGGCCGAACGCGAGCGTGCCGGCGGCACTGCGCTGCTGCGCGCAGTGGTGCTCGGTTACGACGTCTGCGCGCGCATGTCGCAGGCGCTGGGCATAGAGCGTTTCCGCTCGCGCGGCCACTCCACGCACAGCTTCGGCAACATCTTCGGCGCCACCGCCGCGGCTTCCGCTATCCTGAAGCTCAACGCCGACCAGTCGCGTTTCGCCCTGTCCTACGCGGCGCAGCAGGCTTCGGGGCTGTCGTGCTGGGCGCGCGATATCGAACACATCGAGAAGGCCTTCGATTTCGGCGGCATGCCGGCGCGCAACGGCGTCACCGCCGCGCTGATGGCTTCCATGAGTTTCACCGGCGTCGAGGACATCTTTTTCGGCGACCGCAGTTTTTTCCATGCCTACGGCCTGACCGCAGACCCGCAGAAACTGGTGCGCGGGCTGGGCCGCAGCTACGAGATCATGAACACCTCGATCAAGCGCTGGGCCATCGGTTACCCGATACAGGCGCCGATCGATGCGGTGCTGAACCTGATCGAAAAACACGGCGTCACTGCGAAGGACGTCGACCGGGTGGTGATCACCATCGACGATCAGGGCGCGCGCACGGTCAACCAGCGCACCATGGCCAGCATCAACATCCAGCACCTGACGGCGCTGATGCTGCTCGACGGCGACATCAGCTTCGCTTCGGCGCATGACGAAAAGCGCGTGAGCGATCCGCGGGTGCTTGCGCTGAAGTCGCACATCACCCTGCAGGGAAGCGCCGCGCTGGGTCGGGCGAAGACCACCCAGGCCATCGTCGAGATCGTCACCCGTGACGGCCGCCGGCTGCGCCATCATACGAAGGCGGTGCGCGGCACCGCCGCCAATCCGATGCCTCGCAGTGAGGTCGAGGCCAAGGCGCGTGACCTGCTGCTGCCGGTGATCGGGGCGCGGCGCACGTCACGCCTGATCGATGCCGTGTGGAATATCGAGCGGCTTCGTGATGCGCGGGCGTTTCGATCGCTGCTCACAGTAAAATAAGCCCCGTTTTCCAACCACAATATCAAGGGACCTGCATCCACATGCGTTACGACCTGCACAGCCACGTCATCCCGCCGACCATCATCGCCGCCATGGAAAAAGATCCCGGATTTTTCCAGACCAGCATCACCGAAAAGGACGGCCTGCGCTATTTCGACGTGCACGGCCGGCCGGCGGTGCTCAGCCCCGAGTTCTACGACCCCGACGTCAAGGTCGAATGGATGACACGCAACAAGATCGACGTCTCGGTGATCTCGGTCGGACCGCCGATCTACTTCTACTGGCTGTCGGCGGAAGCCGGTCTCGCCGCGGCGAAGCTGGCCAACGACGGCATCGCACAAATGGTGTCGAAACATCCGTCACGGCTGCGCGGAATGGCGCACCTGCCGATGCAGGACCCGGATGCGGCGATCACCGAACTGGAGCGCGTGGTGAAGGAACATGGCTTCAAGGCAGTGGAACTGGCGACCTCGATCGAGGGCATGCCGCTGGCCGACAAGAAGTTCCGCAAGGTGCTGAAAACCATCGAACAGCTGGGTTGTTTCATCTTCGCCCATCCCTACCAGTGCCTCGCCAAAGGCGGAATGGAGGAGTATTACCTTTCGAATTTCGTCGGTTTTCCGCTGGACACCACGCTGATGGTCGCGCACCTGATGTTCAGCGGCGCGATGGATGAAATGCCCAACCTGAGGATCGTGCTGCCGCACGGCGGCGGTTTCATTCCGTACCAGATCGGGCGTTTCCGCCACGGACACCAGGTGCGCAAGGAGCCCAAGGTCAACAACGTCACGCCGCCGCGCGAACTGTTCAAACGCTTCTATTTCGACTGCCTGACCCACGACCCGAAAGCGGCGAAGTACCTGATCGACCAGGTCGGCGCCGACCATGTGGTGATCGGCACCGACCATCCCTTCGACATGACGCCGCTCGACGTGCCGGCATCGGTTGACGGAATACCGGGGTTGACCACGGAGGAAAAGGCCTGGCTGTGCGAACGTACGGCAAAGTTGCTGATGGGTGAATCATGATCGCGGCTGCCGTCACGGCAGAGACTTCCCGCGCACGCATTGCAGCCTGGTTCGTGTGCCTGCTCGTGCTGGGCGGTTCCCAGGCCAAAGCGGCCGAAACCCCGCAGTTGTGGCTCAATGCCGGAACGTTGTCATACCACTTCGATCGCGGCAGGGATTTCCGGGAAGATAATGTCGGATTCGGTGCCGAGCTGTGGGTGACGCGTGACCACGGAATCATGGCCGGCACTTTCATCAACAGTGATCGTGTTCGCAGCCGCTACGGTGCCTATCAGTGGCGGCCGCTGCATTGGAAGCTCGCCGGCGTCGATATCGGTGCCGGCGTCGCTGCCGGGGCATTTGACGGTTACCCCCGCTACGACAATGGTCGCTGGTTCGCGGTGGTGTTGCCGGTGTTGAGCATTGAATACCGTCGTTTTGGCGCCAATCTGTTCATAGTCCCGACGATACGTGATCGCCTTGATGGCGCCGTGTCGTTACAGTTAAAGCTGCGTGCCTGGTAGCCGGAAGCGCTGCTCGCGGCGGGTCTGAGTGAAATCCGCGTCAGGGAGCTTTCGGCCGTGAACGGTTGAGCGTGTATCCCCGAGGCGGGCCCGGACTATCTCGAAAAGGCTGCGCAGATATTTCAGCTGCGATGTCCCCGGTGATATCGAATGCCGCCCGCCAGGCGGCGGGGATGCGCCAGTTACTGCCTGCCGGCGTCGCTTCGGCTGCGCGCTACCGCATCGTGCCAGCCTTCCAGCAGGAACTGCGCTGCGTCGCGCGGCATCTGCGGCTCGAAGCAGCGCTCGATCCGCCATTGCGCATCCAGTTGCGCGGTGGCTTTCCAGTAGCCGGCACCCAGCCCGGCGAGGTAAGCGGCGCCGAGCGCCGTGGTTTCCCGGATCTGCGGCCGCACCACGCGCAGCCCCAGCAGGTCGGCCTGGAACTGCATCAGCGTGTCGTTGTTCGCTGCGCCGCCGTCGACGCGCAGTTCGCGCAGGGCAATGCCCGAATCCGCGACCATCGCGTGCAGCACGTCCGCTGTCTGGAAGGCGATGCTCTCCAGCGCAGCGCGCGCGATGTGCCCCGCGGTGGAGCCGCGAGTCAGTCCTGAGATGAGGCCGCGGGCATGCGGATCCCAGTGCGGACTGCCCAGTCCGGTGAAGGCCGGTACGAGGCAGACGCCACCGTTGTCGGGAACGCTGGCTGCCAGCGCCTCGACTGGCGCGGAGTTGCGGATGCTGCCGAGCCCGGCACGCAGCCCTTGAACGCCCGCGCCGCCGATGAACACGCTGCCTTCGAGCGCGTACTGTTTTTGTCCGTCGACGGTGCAAGCAGCGGTGGCGAGCAGCTTCGACTGCGATTGCACCACTTTGCCGTCCGTATGCATCAGCATGAAGCAGCCGGTGCCGTAGGTGTTCTTGACCATGCCCGGCTGCGTGCAGCGCTGGCCGAACAAAGCGGCCTGCTGGTCGCCGGCAATGCCGGCAATCGGGATGCGCGCGCCGAACAGGCCGGCGGCGGTTTCGGCGATGACGCCGCTGGAAGCACAGACCCGCGGCAGCAGCTGGGCCGGCACGTCCAGCCAGGCCAGCAGTTCCTCGTCCCAGGCGCCGGTGTTGATGTCGTAGAGCAGCGTGCGCGAGGCATTGGTGGCATCGGTGGCGTGCACCGCGCCGCCGGTCAGGTTCCAGACGAGCCAGCTGTCGATGGTGCCGAAGGCGAGTTCGCCGGCTTGTGCGCGGGCGCGCGCACCGGGCACATGGTCGAGTATCCAGGCGATCTTGGTGCCGGAAAAATAGGCGTCGGCCAGCAATCCGGTTTTGGCGGTGATGGCCGCTTCGAGTCCGCGCGCCTTGAGTGCGTCGCAGGCCGCCGCGGTGCGCCGGTCCTGCCAGACGATGGCGTTGTGGATCGGCCTGCCGCTGGTGCGTTCCCACACCACGGTGGTTTCGCGCTGGTTGGTGATGCCGATGGCCTTGATGTCGCAGGCCTGCACGCCGGCGCGGGCAATGGCTTCATGCGCCACGGCAAGCTGTGTCGCCCAGATGTCGGCAGGATCGTGCTCGACCCAGCCCGGTTGCGGGAAGATCTGCCGGAATTCGCGCTGCGCGGCCGCTCTGATGGCGCCGTCGCCGTCAAGGACGATGGCGCGGGAACTGGTGGTGCCCTGATCGAGGGCGAGGATCATGCGGCGCTGGCGGACATGATCCCGGAAGCGTCAGGGGTGCAGCGCCTGCTTCATGCGCATCACCGCGGAGTCGGGGCTGGTCAGCACCCGGAAGCCGGGGCGCTGCGGGATCAGCCGCGCCGCGCTGGCCATCGAAAACTGTCCCAGCACCAGCACGTCGCAGGCGTCGAGCCCGCTGGCCGCGCCGGCGATCAGCCGGTCGTGCGCGTCGGCATTGCCGTTGCGCAGCGCGTCGGCGGCGCCGGCCACGATGCTGGTGGTGACTTTGATTTCCTGCCGCTTGGCCTTCGCCATCGTTTCGAGTTCGGCTTTCAGCGCCGGAATGCTGGGCTCGAAGGTGGCGACCAGCCCGATGCGCGATCCTGCGGCAAGCGCCTCGTCGAGCATGGCTTCGTTGGGCTTGAGCACCGGTACCGGAACGGATTTCGCCGCCGCTTCGATTGCCGGGCCGAAAGCCGAGCAGGTGAAGAGGATGCCGTCGGCGCCGCAGCCGTGCACATAACGCGTCAGCGTGATGAAACGCTGGATCATGGCCTCGGTCAGCCTGCCGTCGGCGGCGAGGTCGGGCGCCAGCGAATCCTCGAGCAGGCTGGTGGTGCGCGCCTCCGGCCACAGCCGGCGGAAAGCATCGACGATGGGTTCGATCGCGACCGGCGTGGCGTGGATCAGGGCGATGCGCGGGTGTTTCATGGCAGTGCGCGGCACAATGAAAAAGGGCGCCCATTCTACCCCTTTGGGCGAAGCTGCACGAGCGTGGTGCATCCGCGCGGAAGTTGCGGCCGAGGGTTTGACAAACCGGGCCATGCGTGGACAATCGGGCTGTTCGCGCGGGCATTGTCACACCGCATCCCCCAAGGGGACTTGCTGCGCGGCGCAAGAATCGCGCCACCGCATGACTGCCGGTTCGCGTGCAGTCGTCACCCCAGTTTTCAGAGCAGTTTTCAGAATAACAAGGAGGAAACCATGAATCGTCGTCTGTTTGCCGCCATCGCCATGGGCGCAGCGGCGCTGTCCCTCGTCCCGCTTTCCGCTGTGCATGCCCAAGCGTACCCCGGCAAGCCGGTCCGCTTTATCCTGCCGTTTCCGCCGGGGGGCGGCACCGATATCCTCGGACGGATACTGGGGCAGAAGCTGTCCGAACAGCTGGGCCAGCCGGTGGTGCCGGAGAACCGGCCCGGTGCGGGCGGCAACGTCGGCATGGAATATGCCTCGCGCCAGCCTGCCGACGGCTACGCGATCGTGATCTGCTCGCCGTCGCTGGCGATCAGCCCCAATCTGTACAAGAAACTGAATTACAAACAGGACGACCTGGCGCTGATCGGGCGGGTGGCGTCGATACCGAACGCGCTGGTGGTGCACCCGGTGGTGCCGGCGCGCAACCTGAAGGAACTGGTGGCGCTGGCCAAGCGCAGCCCGGGCAAGCTCAATTTCGGTACCGGCGGCGCAGGCACCTCGAACGACCTTGCCGCGCGCTATTTCATCGGCGAGAACAAGATCAATGCGCTGATCGTGCCGCACAAGGGCGTGAACCAGGCGACGATCGCGCTGCTCGGCGGGCAGGTGGACATGGTGGTGGTCGGGGTTGCGACGTCATTGCCCCATGTCAGGGCCGGGAAACTGCGTGCGCTGGCGACTTTGACTGCGGAACGCACGGCAAAAACGCCGGACGTGCCCACGGTGGTGGAATCCGGATTCCCGTGGTTCCAGGTCGATACCTGGTACGTGATGGCGGCGCCAGCAGGAACGCCTCCGGCGATCATCAGCCGCCTCAATTCGGAGTTCAACAAGATGCTGAAGACGCCGGATATGCTGAAGCGGCTGGATGACCGCGGTGCGATCCCGGTGACCAGCACGCCTGAAGAGGCCGTGCAGTTCGTCAAGAAGGAAACGGCGACCTGGGCCCGGGTGATCAAGGAAGCCGGCGTCAACCGCCTGTAACCGGATGCAATATAAAAAAGGGAGGGAAACCAGCATGACAAAGCAATGCTACAAGCGGTTCGCTGCGGCAGTGACCGCAATCGTCGCGTTTACCCCGTTCGCGCAGGCGCAGGACTATCCGACGCGCCCGATACGCCTGATCGTGCCGTTCGCGGCGGGCGGTCCGACCGACACCATCTCGCGCGTCATCGCGCAGAAACTGACCGAAGGCATGGGCCAGAACGTGGTGGTGGACAACCGCGCCGGCGCCGGCGGCAACATCGGCATGGGCCTTGCGGCTTCGGCGCCTCCCGACGGCCACACCATGATAGTGGTCAGCTCCAGCTTCGTGGTGAACCCGGTGCTCTACAAGAAGATTCCGTACGATCCGTACAAGAGCTTCGCGCCGGTGTCGAACGTGGCCGCATCACCCAACGTGTTCACCGTGCATCCGACGATTGCGGCAAAGTCGATGAAGGACCTGCTGGCGCTGGTGGCGAAGGACCCGAAAAAATTCTCGGTCGCGACCCCGGGCATAGGCACCACGCCGGACCTGTCGGCGCAACTGCTGAAACTGACCACCAAGCTGGATTTCGTCACCGTGCCTTTCGGCGGCGCGGGGCCGGCGGTGGGCGCAGTGGTTGGCAACCAGGTGCAGATCGGCTGCACCGCGCTGCCGCCGACGACGCCGCACATCCAGGCCGGACGCCTGCGCGCCATCGCGGTGACCAGCGCCAAACGTTCAGGCGCCATCTCCCACGTGCCGACGATGGCCGAGGTCGGATTCAAGGGCCAGGAAGCGGACACGCTGCAGGGACTGCTGGTGCCGGCGGGCACCCCGAAGGCGGTGGTGGGCAAGTTACACGGCCAGGTGGTGAAAATGCTGACGCTGAAAGATGTCAGGGACCGCGTCGAGGGCCTCGGTTTTGCGATCAACGGCAGCACGCCGGCCGAATTCGCGGCGCAGATCAAGGTCGAAATCGAAAAATGGGGCAAGGTCGTGAAGGCGGCCGGCATCAAGGTCAATTAACACGCAGCCGCGCTGATGCGCATGGAGGGAATCGGTCATGCGCATTGTTGACATCCGCGAGACCGCGATTGCGCTGAACTCGAGCCTGCGCAACGCGGTTTTCGATTTCAGCGAGATGACGACCTCGGTGGTCGCGGTGATCACCGACGTCATCCGCGACGGCAAACCGGTCGCCGGTTTCGCCTTCAACTCCACCGGCCGTTATGCCTGTGGCGCGCAGATGCGCGCGCGATTCATTCCGCGCATCCTCAAGGCGGCGCCTGAATCGCTGCTTGAAGAAGACGGCGGCAACCTCGATCCGGAAAAAATCCTCGCCTGCATGATGCAGCGGGAAAAACCCGGCGGGCACACCGAACGTTCAGTGGCGATAGGCACCATCGAAGTCGCCTGCTGGGACGCCGCGGCCAAGATCGCGGGTTTGCCCCTGCATGCACTGATTGCAAAAAAATACAATAAAAACAATAAGTTACATAAAATCCCCTGTTACGTCGGCGGCGGCTGGTATGCGCCGGGCAAGGGCATCCCGGAACTGCTGGACGAAATCCGCGAGAAGTTCGACCAGGGTTACCGCACGATGAAGATCAAGGTCGGCGGGATGTCGATACCCGAAGACGTTGCGCGCGTCGAGGCCGCGCTGCAACTCATCGGCGACAGCACGCGGCTGGCGGTCGATGCCAACGCCGGTTTCGATCGCACACGTGCGCTGGCCTATGCGCAGGCGCTGGCGCCGTACAAGCTGCGCTGGTTCGAGGAACCCACCGATCCGCTCGACTACGCGCTGCTCGCCGAAGTCGCTGCCATTTACGACGCGCCCATAGGCACCGGCGAGAACCTGTTCTCGACCCAGGACGTGCAGAACCTCGTGACCTTCGGCGGCCTGCGCGCCGACCGCGACATCATCCAGACCGACGTGCCGCAGTCGTACGGTATCGCGCAGTTCGCCAAAACCCTGGCGATGCTGAAGCAGAAGGGCTGGTCGCCGCAATCGGTGTTCCCCCACGGCGGCAACCAGATGACGCTGCACATCGTCGGCGGCTTCGGCCTCGGCGGCTGCGAAGCCTATCCGGGGGTGTTCGGCATGTTCGCGGGTTTTGCCGACGACGCGAAGGTCGAGGACGGATGGCTGAAACTGCCGGATCGTCCGGGCATCGGCTTCGAGGCGCAGAACGCGCTGTATGCGGAGATGCGCAGGCTGCTGGCCTGAGCCGGGGTTTCCGGGGCGGGAGTTTCGTCAGGCTTCGGTGATCGCCCGGGCGGGTGTAAAGTTGCACCGGCCGCGTTGAATGCCGGGGATTCGGCCATGTGTGCATTTTTATGGTGCAGAATGTCAACTAAAAAATCACCTAAATTTGGCAACTAAAAATGGCAACCAATTCACGTTGGGCCGCAGGAAACACATGACACCCGCTGATGCGAAAAAGGCCCCTGAGCAGTGGAATGCTCACAACTATCTGATCAGCTTCATCGATCTTCTTGGTCAACGCGATGCATTGAAAGGGCAAGGGTTGCTTCCGATTTTTGAAACGGAAGCGGATCACCAGACATTCATCGGCACGCTCAAAGACAGCATCGGCGCAATACTTGGGCTACAGACCCGCGCGGCCGATATGCTGCGCGAGAGTCAGCGCGATCGCCCAGAGTCCCCGTTCCGTGCTTCGTTGTCGACCGAACAGAAAGCCCTTTGGGACGAGATGCTTCGCTCACGTGTCACAACTCAAAGATGGTCCGATGGTCTCGTCTCTTTTGTGTGCCTTGGAGACAAGGACATCAAGTGCCCACTTAACGGTGTATTCGACGTCTTTGGTTCTGCGGGAAGTCTTTGCTTTATGGGGCTCGCATCGCGTCGCCCTCTCCGAGGCGCCATTGACGTTGCTTGGGGAGTCGAAATACATCCAGGCGAGCTTTACGGTGCAGCCGTAGCACGCGCGTACGAGTTGGAAAGTACCTACGCTCAATATCCCCGAATCGTCATTGGGCCTCGGGTCATTCGTTTTCTTGAGGCTCACAAGAACAACCAAGAGCAAGACGTGTATTCGGGGAACAACCGAGCCTTGGCCGAACTATGCTTAGGAATGTTAGCCCAAGATGCTGACGGAATCTGGATCCTTCATTACCTAGGGGACCAATTCCGTAAAGCAGTAACGCATCGTCATCACAGTGAGCTCTACTCAAGGGCACGGCAGTTCGTTGAAGAGCAACTGCAGCTTCATCAAAGAACCGCCAATTCAAAGCTGGCCTTTCGATATTCACATCTACTTTCGTACTTTGAGGCTCACCAACCAGAACCTGAGGCCCAACTAGCCGCTGCAGGGGGCGCGCGAGAACCCGCGCGCCCCTGTGCGTAACGTTAGACGATTTTATCGACCGTGGCCACGTACCTTCTTACATGGAATCCGAATCGCTGGGAGTGGGACATGGCGGAGAACTTAGCCGCCCTCGCAAAGCGCGGTTTCGTTGATTCGCGCTGGAGCTGCGGAATTACAAAGCGCATCGACGTGGACGACCGCGTGTTCTTGCTCAGACAGGGACGTGAACCTCGCGGCATCATGGCATCTGGTGTCTCGCGATCAAAGCCATACTTGGACGATCATTGGGATGACAACCGCAGCGACAAGGCGTTGTATATCAAGGCGCGTCTCGACGTTCTGCTCGATCCAGAAAGTGACGGTGTACTACCTTTGTCGAACCTACGCGACGGGGCCCTAGGACGCGTCAATTGGCGTACGCAATCGTCCGGCATATCCATTGCCCCAGAGGCCGCGGAGGAACTCGAGAAGCGTTGGCACAAATTCCTTGAGGAACGAGGGCAATCGCCGGGGGTTCTTCCAGATGAAGTATCAACCCCATCTCTCTACTACGAAGGTGTAAGCCGAACGGTCGCCGTAAATGCCTACGAGCGAGATCCTCGCGCGCGGAAGGCGTGCATCGCTCACTATGGCGCCATCTGTTGTGTTTGTGGCTTCGATTTCGGGCGCACCTATGGAGAGCTTGGCAACGGGTTCATTCATGTCCACCACATTGTTCCGCTCTCGAAGATTGGTAAAGGGTATGCGGTAAACCCCATCAAAGATCTCAGACCGGTCTGCCCGAATTGCCACGCTATGCTCCACAAAGGCTCTGAAGTCCTGAGTGTCGAGCAACTCTCGGCGGTTCTGAAAAAAACGAGTCTTCTACCAGCCGCTCTCACGCCGGCACGCGCAAAAGCGGCGTGCACGGGTGAGGCGGGATGTTATGCGGTAAAAAAGCATGGCCATTGAAGATGCGCTGAAAGCCCTTCAGGCATTCCAAGGTGATTCACTAACGAGAAGACTTGCCGCCATCGAAGGGCGTATTCGCGGCTATGGGAAAATAGAAATTGACTCTTTATGTGCTGGATGTGGCATTGATGCTACCTTCATGGATTCTGCTCTTGCGATTAAACGAGTCGCGGGGCAGATAAACGTGATTATCCACGCCGCAGGAATTCTCCAATCCTTAAAAACTCTGCTTGAGCCTGGCGAGATTGTCGAAAGTCTTTCCCTCGGGGCGGGAAATACCGGACGTCAATTTGATCTTGAAACAAACAGAAGGGTAGCTGAGTACAAGTTTATTGATTGGCAAGGCGGTCCGGAATCGATACGGCAAAACAGCATTTTTAAGGATTTTTTTGAACTCGCGGAATTTCAAACTCACAAGAAGAAGTATCTGTATGTAATCGGTCTGGAGTTTCCGCTCAAGTTTTTTAATGGAGGGCGTGCTTTGACTAGCGTGTTAAGTCGAAACCCAAAGATTCATGCGAAGATAAAAGAAAAATACGGCGACGAAGTGACCAAGGTTTGTGATTATTATGCGATCAAAAAAGAAGATGTCGCCATTTATGATATTTCACCCCACATTGGAAGAAGTGAATAACAAGGCGATTAAAACGGACGCCAAGCTGCCTCCAAATTAGTCGACCTTCCCCAACCCGGTCCCGCGCCTCCCACCTCTGACCGATCCCCGCAGCTGTGAGAAAATCCCGGTTCCATTACTTTCGCAGCCCGCACCACCGTGAAAAAACTCCAGAACCTCTTCGACAACAACCGTGCCTGGTCCGAGCGCATCCGCCGCCAGGATCCCGAGTTCTTCAGCAAGCTCGCGCGCCAGCAGTCGCCGGAATACCTGTGGATAGGCTGTTCCGACAGCCGGGTGCCCGCCAATGAAATCATCGACCTGCTGCCGGGCGAGGTTTTTGTCCACCGCAATGTCGCCAACGTCGTCACCCACACCGACCTCAACTGCCTGTCGGTGATCCAGTTCGCGGTGGACGTGCTGAAGGTGAAACACATCATCGTCGTCGGCCACTACGGCTGCGGTGGCGTCGGCGCCGCGCTGCGCGGCGACCGCATCGGCCTCGCCGACAACTGGCTGCGCCATGTGCAGGACGTGCGCCAGAAACACGAGTCGCGGCTGCAGGCGCTGGACGATGCGCACCGCGCCGACCGCCTGTGCGAATTCAATGTCATCGAGCAGGCGGCCAACGTCTGCCAGACCACCATCGTGCGCGACGCCTGGGAACGCGGGCAGGACCTGGCGGTGCACGGCTGGGTCTACGGCCTGAGCGACGGCCTGGTCCACGACCTCGATTTTTCGGTGACCGGGCTCGAGCAGGCAGGCACGGCCTACGACTCGTCGCTGGCCGGCCTGTCCTGAGGCGCGGCGTTCAGATCACACCGTCGCGGCGCAAGCGGTCGATCTCTTCCGCGCTTTTGCCCAGCAGTTCGCGCAGTACCCGTTCGGTGTGCTGCGACAGCAGCGGCGGCGGGTTTTCGTAGGCAAGCGGCGTGCGCGAGTACTTGATCGGGTTGGCGACCAGCGGCACCGTGCCCGCCAGCGGATGCGGCACGTCGACCTTGAGGCCGCGGTGGCGGATCTGCGGATTGGCGAATACTTCGTCGAGCCGGTGCACCGGCCCGCAGGGCACGCCCAGCGGTTCGAGCACGGCGATCCATTCCGCTGTGGTTTTTTTCAGCATCGCCGGCGCGATGGCGGCGATGCAGGCCTCGCGGTTGGCGATGCGCAGCGCGTTGCTCGCGAACCGCGGATCGCTGCCGGTTTCCGCGATGCCGGCGGCCTCGCAGAACCTTTTGAACTGGCCGTCATTGCCGACGGCGAGGATCACGCTGCCGTCCTGCGTCGCAAAAGTCTGGTAGGGCACGACGTTGGGGTGCGCATTGCCCATGCGCTGCGGCACTACACCGCCGACCAGGTAATTGCTGTTCTGGTTGGCAAGCCAGGCGACCTGGGTGTCGAGCAGCGCCATGTCTATGTACTGGCCGCGGCCGCTCCTGTGGCGTTCTTCGACCGCGGCGAGGATGGCCACCGTCGAATACATGCCGGTCATCAGGTCGGCGATCGCCACGCCGGCCTTCTGCGGTCCGCCACCGGGCAGGTCGTCGCGTTCGCCGGTGATGCTCATCAGCCCGCCCATGCCCTGCACCATGAAATCGTAACCGGCGCGGTCCTTCATGGGCCCGTCCTGGCCGAAACCGGTGATCGAGCAATATACAAGGCGCGGATTCAGTGCGGAGAGCGTGGCGTAGTCGAGCCCGTAACGCTTGAGGTCGCCGACCTTGTAATTCTCGAGCAGGATGTCGGCCTGCTGTGCGAGTTCGCGCGCAATGGCCTGGCCTTCGGGTCTGGCGATGTCCAGCGTGACCGACTGCTTGCCGCGGTTGGCGCACAGGTAATAGGCCGACTCGGACGTATCCTTGCCTTGCGCATCCTTCAGGAAGGGCGGACCCCAGCCGCGGGTGTCGTCGCCCTTGCCGGGGCGTTCGACCTTGATCACTTCGGCGCCGAGGTCGGCCAGCAGCTGGCCGCACCAGGGGCCGGCGAGGATGCGGCTCATGTCGAGCACGCGCAGGCCCGTCAATGGTTTGTGCATCGTGCTTATTTCTTGTCCCTGATGATTTTGTAGACGGCGGTGTGGTCGGTGCCGGCAGGCAGTTCCTGCTCCGCCGCCGTCCAGAACGCCGCGCAGTGGCGGGCGAGGTCGGCGGGCGTCGCCGTCGATTCGACGACTTCCAGCGCGGTGCGCACGTCCTTCGCCATCAGGCCGGTGGCGAAGCCGGCGCCGAAAGCGCCGTTCAGCATTTGCTGCTTTACCTTGTTCTTCGTCGTGTTGTTCATGCCGCTCGACGCATTGATGATGTCGGTGGCCACCGCGGGATCGATGCCGAATCGTTCGGCGGCGATCAGTGCTTCGCAGGCGGCGACCAGTCCCGCCGCTGAAACATAGTTGTTCAGCGCCTTGACCGCATGCCCCGCACCGAGCGGGCCGCAGTGGAACAGCTGGCCGCCCATTTTCGCCAGCATCGGCTGCACGCGGTCGTAGAGGGCCTTGTCGCCGCCGACCATGATCGCCAGCGTTGCCGCGATTGCCCCTTTGACGCCGCCGGATACCGGCGCGTCGATGAAGGGCGTGCCGCGCGCGGCGAGCCGTTTGCCGAGTTCGCGTGTTCCCACCGGCGACGACGAACTCATGTCGATCACCAGCGTGCCTTTGGCTGCGCGCTCGAGGATGCAGTCCTTGAATGAATCACCAGCCCCGCATAATGCAGTGCGCACTGCCTTGCCGTCAGGCAGCATGGTGATGACGATGTTCGCCTGCGCGCCGAGATCGGCGAGGTTCTTTGCCACGGCGACATCATGTTCACGCGCCAACGCCGCGCTGCGCGCGGCATCGAGGTCGAACACGACGAGTGGGTAACCCGCACGCGCGAGATTGCCGGCCATCGGCGTGCCCATCGCGCCGATGCCGGCGAAGCCGATGATGTCAGGGGAGATCGTCATAAATTTCTCAATAAAAACAAATACTTAATATTGCATTGGTAATTCGGTGCCGACCTTGCGGCTGCGCGCCAGCTCCAGCATTTTCACTGCGACATACACGTCCTGTATGCCCATGCCGTGTGATTCGTAGAGCGTGATGTCGTTTTTGTCCGTGCGACCGGGGGCGCGGCCGGCGAGCACTTCGCCGATCTCGGTCAGGGTATCCCAGCTCAGGCGTCCGTTCTCGACGGCGGCCAGCAGGTCGCCGCATTCCTTGCGCGCGGTGCCGCGCGAATCGACGGTGATCAGCGTGCAGCGCGCAACGGTTTTGGCATCGATTTCGCGCCGCGACAGCGCGTTCGAGCCCGCGGCGTTGACATGCTGTCCGGGCTCCAGCCAGTCGCCGTCGAGCACCGGGTTCGCCGACTTGGTGATCACGTTGACGACCTGCGCGCCGCGGATCGCTTCCTGCGCCGAAGCGGCAGGGGTGACCGGGATGTTGAGTTTGAGCGACATCTTCCTGCACCAGGCTTCGAGTTTGTCGCGGGTCGGCGCGTAGACGCGCGCCTCGCGCAGCTTCAGCGCACGCACCACGGCTTCGAGCTGGCCCATGCCCTGGTAGCCGGCGCCCAGCTGCGCCACGGTCGTTGCGCCCGGATTGGCGAGCGCCTTCGATGCGACGCCGCTGGCAGCGCCGGTGCGGATCATGCTTTGCCACCGCGCTTCGACGATGGCGTCGAGCCTGCCGGTCTTCATGTTCATCAGGTGCACGTACATCGCCGAGCGCTGTCCCGGCATCGAGTAGTAGTACTTGAAGCCGATGTAGCCGAGTTCCGGCGCCGCCGCCTGCAGCACGTGCTGGATGCCTGCAGGCGTCTGGATGCGGGCGCGCGGCACGTCGGTGGCGCGGCCCAGCGCAAGATCCTTCAGCGCGCACTCGACCTGCTCGAGCGCGATGTCCATGGTCAGCAGGTCCTGGATATCCTGCTCGCCGAGAAAAGTCACCATGCCCGCGGCCCTATTTCTTCGCCGATTTTTTCGCTTCGGCACGGATCGCCGCCAGCGTGGTGCGCGGGGAGATCGCCTCGGGATCGACACGCACTTCGATCAGCGCGGCGGTTTTCGCCGACCACGCACGCTCGAAGGCGGCTTCGAAGTCCGCGGTTGCTTCGACGATTTCGCCGTGCAGGCCGTAGGCGCGCGCCAGCGCGGCGAAATCGGGGTTCTGCAGCATGGTGCCGCTGACCCGGGCGGGGAAGTGGCGCTCCTGGTGCATGCGGATGGTGCCGTACATGCCGTTGTTGACGACAATGAAAATCACTTTTGCGCCGTACTGCGCCGCGGTGGCGAGTTCCTGCCCGGTCATCAGGAAATCGCCGTCGCCGGCGAAAGCGATGACCGGCCGTTTGGGATGGACGAGCCTGGCGCCCACGCCCGCCGGCACGCCGTAGCCCATCGCGCCGCTGGTGGGGCCGAGCTGGGTGCGGAAACCGCCGTAGCGGTAGAAGCGGTGCACCCACAGCGAGAAATTGCCCGCGCCGTTGGTGACGATGGTCTCCTTCGGCAGGCGCTCGCGCAGGAACACCATGATTTCGCTCATGTTGACCTTGCCCGGCACCTGCACCGGCTGCTGCCAGGCTTCGAGATCGGCGCGCGCGGCTTTGGTCCATTCACTCCAAACCGGTTTCAGCGGCGGCAGCTTGCGTGCTGCGGCGGCGAATTCCGGCATGCCGCTGTTGATGAGCAGGTCGGCCTGGTAGACGCGGCCCAGTTCCTCGGCGCCGGGATAGATGTGCACAAAGGGCTGCTTCGGACGCGGGATGTCGAGCAGCGTGTAGTTGACCGTGCTCCACTCGCCCAGGCGCGAGCCGATGGCGATCAGCAGGTCCGACTCACTGATGCGTGCTGCCAGCGCCGGGTTCAGGCCCACGGCGACGTCGCCGACATAATGGCGGTCGCGGTTGTCGATCATGTCCTGTGCGCGGTACGAACACGCCACTGGCAGATCGTAGGCGGTGGCAAACGCCAGGAAATCCTCGCAGCCTTTTTTGCTCCAGCCGGCCTGCCCGAGGATGACCAGGGGCTTTTTGGCCTTCGACAGCAGGTCGCGCAGCCGGTGCATGTCGGCATCACCCGGATGCGCGGCGACGCGCTGGTAGCGCTCGGTTTTTTTCAGCGGGACTTCCTCGTCCTGCATGTCCTCCGGCAGCGCCAGCACCACCGGGCCCGGGCGGCCGGAGGTGGCGAGGTGATAGGCGTGGCTGACCATTTCCTGCACGCGGTCGGCGTGGTCTATGCTCGCCACCCATTTCGCCATCTGGCCGAACATGCGCCGGTAGTCGATTTCCTGGAATGATTCGCGCTCGGCATAGCGGCTGTGGATCTGGCCGATGAACAGGATCAGCGGTGTCGAGTCCTGAAAGGCGGTATGCAATCCGACAGCAGCGTTGCTTGCGCCGGGGCCGCGCGTGACAAAACACAGGCCCGGCTCTCCGGTGAGTTTGCCGTAGGCATCGGCCATGTTTGCCGCGCCGCCTTCCTGGCGGCAGATCACGAATTTGAACCGGTCCTCGACGTCGTGCATGGCATCAAGTACCGACAGGTACGATTCACCAGGCACGCCGAATGCCAGATCGGCACCGTGGGTGATCAATGAGTCTACGAGGATCTGCGCGCCGGTCTGCAGCAGCGGGCGGGTGGCGGATTTTGCCGTCATGTCTGTTTCCTGGGCGGGATTGTGCGAAATGCGGGAGCGAAAGCCTATCACGTCTGCTTCGGATCCGGCCGCTATACTGCGCACAAAGGAAGCCGTGAAACGGGGGAGGAGAGCGCGCGTGCATGAATTCATAAAATGGACTGCCACCGAAGCGGTGGCGCGGCTGAAGCGCGGCGAGGTGTCGCCGCTGGAGCTGATCGATGCAGCCGAAGCGCGCATCGCCGAAACCAACCCGCAGATCAATGCGATGGTCACGCTGTGCTTCGAGCGTGCGCGTGAACGGGCCCGCTATATGATGCGTAATCTGTCCGGCCCGGGCCATATCGAGGAATACCTGCACGGCCTGCCGATTGCGGTCAAGGACAATACGCATGTCGAAGGCGTGCGCTGCACTTCGGGCTCGCGCGTGCATGAAAACCTGATTTCGCCGGCGTCCGACCCGGTGGTGGAACGGCTGGAGGCGCTGGGCGCGATCGTCATCGGCAAGACCAATCTTCCCGAGTTCGCCGCCGGCGGCAACACTTTCAACGACGTGTTCGGCGCGACGCTGAATCCCTGGGACACGAGCAAGAGTGCCAGCGGTTCTTCGGGAGGCAGCGCCGCGGCGCTGGCTGCGGGGCAGGTGTGGATGGCCACCGGCAACGATTTCGGCGGCAGCATCCGCACGCCGGCGAGCTTCTGCTCGGTGAGCGGCCTGCGCCCGAGTCCGGGCATGGTGGCGCGGGTGCAGAAGCAGCCCTTCAATCCGCTGTCGGTCGAAGGGCCGATGGCGCGCACCGTCGCCGACGTCGCTCTGATGTTCGATGCCGAAGCGGGATTCGATGCGCGCGATCCGCTGTCGCCGCGCGATCCGCTGCCGTCTTTCGCGGAAGCAGCGGCGCGCCCGGAAAAACCGCTGCGCGTCGCGGTCAGCGCCGACCTCGGCATCGCACCTGTGGTCGACCGCGAAGTGCGCGCGGCGATTGCCGCGGTCGCAGAAAAGCTGTCCGCGGAAGGCGTGGAGGTGGAGGACACGCACCCTGATTTGCGCGATGCCGCTGAAAATTTCCTGACCCTGCGCGGCGCGGTCTACATCGCGCGGGTCGCCCCGCTGCTGGAGAAATACCGCGATGTGTTGAAACCGGAGGTGGTACAGAACGCCGAATTCGGCCTCGGCCTGAAACTGACCGACGTCGTCGCTGCGGAAATCGTGCAGGGCGAGATCATCCGGCGCGCCGCGGCGTTTTTCGAGCAGTATGATCTGCTGATCTGTCCTTCGACGCTGTGTCCGCCGTTCGATGTCACCTGGCGCTATCCGCAAAGCTGGGACGGCGTCGCGTTCGAGGGTTACATGGGCTGGCTGGGGCTGACCTGTGCGATCACGATGACGGCCTGTCCGGTGATGGCCATGCCCGGTGGATTCACCAGGGCAGGCTTGCCGATCGGTCTGCAGGTCGTTGGCCAACCCAAGGGCGAAGAGGAGCTGTTCTCACACGCAGCCTGGCTGGAACAACTGCTCGGTTTTGCGCGGCTGACGCCGCTGGATCCACGCTGACCCGTACAAAAAAACCCCGGCTTGTCCCCCAAGGGGACTTCCTTGGGGCGCGCCGGGGAAAAACAGGGGTTCGTTTTGCAGTGCCCTGCTCGGAGGAGTGCTGCAGAAATCCTGGTCACGCTGTCCTGCTTTCCTGTCGCTGCCCGGTGTTCGGATGCGGGCAGACGACAGGCGCTGATGGACCGATACGCATTAAAGGAATGCAGGCATCGTGCCAGTAAAATAATTCAATAAAAACAATGGGTTATTGAAATCCGGCCAAGTAACACTGTCGCCGGATCGCGACAGTTTGTTGTGCCGACCATTAACCCATTGTTTTTATTTGATATTTTTTGTCTCTGTGCTGAGACGTCGAGTTCTGCCGGATCTGTGCGCTTTGTCATGGACCGGTCCGGAATGCAGCAGCGCCACAGGCGGATATCCGCCGCAACTGACCGGAATTCGTCGCACCGGGAGGCGCAGCCGACCGCCGGTCCGTTACGCCTGCGCGCCTGTCAGCAGTCCAGCCGGGCACGGCTTATGCAGGACTTGGGGCGGTAATGGCGTAAGCCTGGAGGTGGATCATGTCCATGCTGCTGATTCTGTTCATACTTTACTTCGGTGCCGCGGTGTTCTGGGCGGGGCCGCGGTTGTACCGCCTGTTGCAGGCCCGGAACCGCTCGCGGCAGCGGTTGGCGCTGCGCGAGGCTGCCGATAGAATCAGTGTCATAAAACCCGTGCGGCAACGGTCCAGGCGCGACGCGGGAAACAGGGGGATTTCATGCTGAGTTTTCTGACCGGCAGCAAGGTCGACCATCCGATGGCCGACGCCAAAAAAGCCCGCGAGATCGTGGCCGAACTTCCGGCGGATCCGCTGAAGGCCCTTGCCGATATCACGCAGTGGCTCGAAAGTCTTGTCGAGACCAAGGCCTTCCGCACCGAACGACTGTTCGAAAACATCGACCTGCTCGACGGCGCCGCAAAGAATCATCAGCGCAAGCTGGCGCAGGACTATTTTTCCACGTCACGCCAGCAGAAGTTCCAGGAAAACCGGCTGTGGACCGTGAGCCACGCGTTCTGGAAGGCATTGAGCGACGCTTATCTTGAATGCGTGAACCGCTTCGAATCAGGTCAGACCGGAACCGCTTTCCGCAGGAACCTGCCGGTGATCGTCGCCCGCTCGATCCGCGTGCTGACGCTGCAACTGAAATGGCTACTGGTGCGTTACGGGCCCGTGGATCCGCGGATATGGGCTGCCATCGGCCGGCTCTACCAGTTTGCCGAAGCCTCGGGTTTTGCCGGTGCCGAGGTGGCGATCTACCCCGGTGCGCACGGCGGGGGATCGGTGCAGCAGGAATTGCTGAAAGCGCTGATGCTCAGTGTTTCGTCCACCGACGGACTCAGTCCGCTGCGCCAGGAAATCGCCGAACGGGCGGTGGCGCATTTTGCTCCGGGATTCCGCGTCGCGGCACAGCCGGGACCGGGCTGCGGCTATTGTTTCGACATTGCTGCCGGCAAGCCGCCGCTGCGCATCGTCGGCGCACCCCCGGCACAACCGACGGCGAGGTTTTTCGGCGCCGGCGCGGCGCTGGCGCAACTGCAGAAGGTCGAAGCGGCGATCCGCGAAACCGGCGCCATTCCCTCGGGCGTGTACCTCGGCGGCAGTTATGACAATGACGTGGTGCTGGCGGTGTTCCGCCATCTTGCCGCCTATTGGTCGGATGACGCGCCGGCGCGCGGCACCCAGCGCCGGCACATCGCCACACGGATGACCGTGCTGCACGGGCTTGAAGAAATCCTGCGCATCCTCGATCCCTCGGACAGTGACGACCTCGATTTCAGCAATACTGCGGCCCCGGATTCCACGGCTGAGAGCTGGATCGTTGAAAACGTCAGTGATGGCGGCTGCGGCGCGATCATCCCTGCGGCGAAAAGCGACTGGGTGCGAGTGGGCGCGCTGATCGGCGTCAAGACCGAGACCGCGCGGCACTGGGGCATAGGCATCATCCGCCGCGTGGTCCGTGACGAACACCAGCAGCGCCGCGTCGGGGTGCAGGTGCTGTCGAAAATCGCGATCCCGGCAAAGCTTGGCAAGCCCGGCGGCATGACCGCCGATCCGGCGCTGCTGCTGTCGGCTTCTCCGGACAAGCAGGGCGAAGTGGGCGTGGTGATGCGCGACGGCATCTACAATTCGCGCGACAGCCTCGACATGGCCGTCAACGGCAAGCAGTTCCTGCTGCTGCCGTCACGGCTCGCCGAGGGCGGCGAGGATTTCGACTGGGCGATGTTCAAGCCGATGGCGCGAAGCTGAATGCGGGCGGCCGGCTGATTCCGGCCAGCCCGCAATGGCCTAGATCCCGATGACAGGCTGCAGCGCGCGTTCGATGCGCCCGGCCTGCTTGTGGTTGATCATCCCGGCGAGGATCCTGCCGAAGCGTTCGTCCTGCACGCCCGACACGATGAACTGCCAGCGGTAGGCGCGCAGCAGCGTGTCGTGCAGCACCCGCGTTTCAGCAGCCTGCAGCGGCTGGCCGCAGATGTTGACGAAATACGCGATGTCGGCGGGTGCCTGCAGCTGCAGCAGGCCGTCGACCGCGCCCACCAGTTCGATCAGGTCGTTGACGCCGCGGTCGCGCTGCAGCATCGACAGCTTCGTGTCCTCGCGTACCCATTCCAGTTCGTCGAGGATGGCGTGCTGCGATTCCTCCTGCCAGTGGTAACGGAACACGTCGCGCCACAGTTCCGACAGTTCCGGGTCGTGCGCAATGCTCTGCCGGTAATGCGCCTGGGTGAACAGCTCGATGTTGCAGGTCAGCGCCAGCACCGCCCAGGTCGATTTGCCGAGCACCAGCTTCGCGACTTCGTTTGCTTCCGGCAGGAAGCGGTAACCGGCCGGCATGATCTCCGCCATCATGCTGTCGATGCGGCGGAACATTTCCTGGTGCTTGAGCTCCTCGTCGGTGAACTTCACCAGCGCCTCGAGCGCCAGCTGGTTGCCCAGCCAGTGATCGCGGCTGACTTCGAGCATCTTGACGCCGATGAAACGTTCGACAAGGCCGAACATGTTGGCGTAGGTGCGGCCCTGCACCTGGCTGAACAGCCGGCGCTGTTCCGCACCGAGGAAGGTGAGCTCGCCGGCCTTGGACAGCCCGTCGGGCAGGAATTTTTTCGTCAGGTCGAAATGGCGGCCGCGGATCACGTCGCGGTCGATGTCCCAGCGGATGCGCTGCGATGCGGCGAGGCAGCCGGCGTAACTTTTGTGGCGCGGCCCTTCATGGGTGATTGCTGCTGTTGCGGTGTTCATGCTGGATCTCCTTGTGGTTGGGTTTCGGGTGTGCATCGGTGGATGCGACGGCTGCTATACTGAACATCGATCCCGTTTCCGAATTGACCGGCCTGCCGCTGTTTTTGCGCGAAACGCTGCGCTTGCGCGCCGGCTTGACCGGAACACCGTATGACTTGACCTGGAGTCCGGCGGCATGGATGCGTTATCGGAAGTGCTGAGGGTGCTGCGGCTGGACAGCGGCATCTTCCTCGAAGCGGAATTCACCGCGCCCTGGTGCATTGATTCGGCGCCGGGCAGGGACGACGTGCGCCACATCCTGCCTGCAGCCGAACACGTCACGCTCTATCACCTGCTGACCGAAGGCCGCTGCCGCGCGCGCATTCCAGGCGCGGCGGAAAGCGTTGAACTCGAAGCCGGCGACCTGATCATGTTCCCGCACGGCGACGCACACCGCATCGGCAGCGACCTGCAGCTCCCGCCGGTGCCGGCGGAAACGCTGGTGGTGCCTGCGGCCGGAGGCGGACTGGCCCGCATCGACCACGGCGGCGGCGGCGCGCGCACGCGCTTCGTCTGCGGTTATCTCGCCTGCGACAGCCGGCTGTGCAAACCGCTGCTCGACGCGTTGCCGCGCATGCTCAAGGTGCCCATGGGCCAGGGACCGGCGGCGTCGTGGATCGTCGACACGCTGCGCCGGGGCGCCGCCGAGACCCACGCGCCGCGCGCCGGCACCGAGGCCATGCTGGCACGCCTGTCCGAACTGCTGTTCGCCGAGGCGATGCGTTATTACCTCGAATCGCTGCCGGCCAATGAACGCGGCTGGTTCGCCGGCCTGCGCGATCCCCAGGTCAGCCGCGCGCTGGCGCTGGTGCACGGCGCGCCGGATCGCGCATGGACGGTGGACGAACTCGGCCGCGAAGCGGGGCTGTCGCGTTCGGCGCTGTCCGAACGTTTCGTCGCGCTGCTTGGTGAGCCGCCGATGCAGTACCTGACGCGCTGGCGGCTGGCACTGGCGGCGCGCGCGCTGAAAGAGACGCGCGAGCCCATACTGCGCATCGCCGAACAGGTCGGTTATGAATCGGAGGCCGCGTTCAACCGTGCCTTCAAGCGCGAGTTCGGCATGCCGCCGGGAAGCTGGCGGCGGCACAGCCGGGACGACGGTGCGGCGGGGGCATGATCGCGGCACATGATGATAATAACCATATGATTCTATTGATTTAATTATCAGAGTGACGGGTCCGTCCGGGCCTTGTTTATTTATGGCACTGATTTGCGTCAGGTCAAGCAGTGTCCTCGCGATCGTGGTGACAATGGCTGCACATGGGCATTGAAGGTCCTGATGCCGATGATGTGGAAAGAGCCGTTTCGGCTGCCTGAGTCGCAACAAGGAGAATGCCATGCTGAAGAACCTGATGTCCGCTGCCGTCATTGCCGGAGTGATCGGCTTTCCTGCACACGCGCAGGACGTAAGCTATACCAAGGATATTGCGCCGCTGTTCAAGGAGTGGTGTTCGGAGTGTCACGGCGCTGATTCGCCGCAACTGCAGGCGTTCAAGCTCGAAGAGAAGAAATTCACCAAGGAGAAAACCGGTCCGCGCATGAACTCTTATGACGAATTGATTGCCTTCATCGGCTGGCCCGACACCGGGGCGCTGATGCGGCGCCTCGATGACGGCAAATCCGTCAAGGGCGGCAAGCCCGGCAACATGTACCGGCATCTGGGTTCCGACGATGCCGAACGCCAGAAGAATCTGGCGACGGTGAAGGCGTGGGTCGGCGAAGGTGCGTGGAACCTGAACCGTTTCAAGGCGCGTGGCGATGTGCCCGCAATCACCAAGGAACAGCTCGACAAACTGAAGTTGAAATACTGAGTCTGCAGTTCAGGCGAGGCGGGTGGCGCCGGTTTCAGCCAGGCGTTTGATCTCCGCGTCAGCGTAGCCCGCTTCGCGCAGGATTTCCGCACTGTGTTCGCCGAGGTTGGGCGCGGGCCGGTGCGGCATGGCCCCGGCGTCCGGCCAGTGGCTGGCCAGCGTCATCTCGCGCAGCCGGCCTTCGGTCGGGTGTTCGCTTTCCATGAAAAAGCCGGTGGCGGCGAGGTGCGGGTCCCTGAGCAGGTCGTCCACGGTTTTCATCGGCGCCGACGGGATGTCGGCCTCGCGCAGCAGTTTTTCCCATTCCGCGGTGGTGCGCTGCTTCAGCTGTTCGGCGGCGAAGGCATAAACCTCGGCGATGTTGCGCGAACGCGCCTCGTGGCTGCCGAAACGCGGATCGCTGGTGAACATCTCCTCGCGGCCGACCAGCTTCAAAAACGCGCGCCAGTGCTTGTCGTTGTAGATCAGCACGCACATGTAGCCGTCCCTGGTCGGATAGGGCGCACGGTGTTCGGCAAGCATGCGTGCGTAGCCGTGCGGCCCTTCCGGCGGCTCGAAGGTATGGCCGCCCATGTGGTCGGCGAGCACCATCTGGGTGACGGTTTCGAACATCGGCACTTCAACGGCCTGGCCTTTTCCGCTGCGGCTGCGCGCGAACAGCGCGGTGGTCACCGCGTTGACCGCGGCGAGCCCGGTGATGCGGTCGGCGATCGCCAGCGGCGCATAACGCGGGCCGGAAGCGCCGGCCTCGTGGAACAGCGCCGGCATCGCCGACATGCCCTGGATCAGGTCGTCGTAGGCCGGCTGCGCGGCATAGGGGCCGCGCTGGCTGAAGCCGTAGGCGCCGACGTAGATGATCCGCGGGTTTGCGGCGGCGACCTCTTCATAGGACAGTTTCAGCCGTTTCATCGCCTGCGGCCTGACGTTGTAGATCAGCACGTCGGCGGTCTTGACCAGTTCCAGCAGCGCGGCGTGGCCTGCGGGATTCTTCAGGTCGAGCACGATCGAACGCTTGTTGCGGTTGTGGTGCAGGAAGATGTGGCCCATGCCCGGATGCCGCATCGGCGCGATGTTGCGCAGGATGTCGCCGTCGGGCGGTTCGACCTTGATCACGTCGGCGCCGAGGTCGCCGAGCAGTTGGGTGGCGAAAGGGCCCATGACCACGGTGGTCAGGTCGATGATGCGCACGCCTTCGAGCGGTTGGGTCAAGCGGATCTCCTTTGGCTGGATGCCGATTTTACCGAATAGGGGGCTGCAGCCATCGGCGGGAACGTCCGCTGGTATAGAATTCTCAAAAATCCACCCGGAAATCCGGCTGTCGACATGAGTCTCACGCTGCAGGAATACGAAAAGCTGAATCCGCGGTGCGATATCGAGCATAACGGCGTCAAGATGGCTTTCGCGACGCCGAACACGCTGACGCAGTGGCGGGTTACCAGCATCTACGAAAAGGAGCCGTGGACGCTGGAATGGATCGCCGCCTTCAGCGAAAATGAAATCCTCGTTGACTGCGGCGCCAATGTCGGCATGTACACCATCTGGGCCGCCGCCACCCGGGGCGTGCGGGTCTACTCCTTCGAGCCCGAGGCGCAGAATTATGCACTGCTCAACCGCAATATCATGGCCAACGGACTGGCGGAACGGGTCAAGGCCTATTGCATGGGTCTGTCCGACCAATCGGGGCTGTTCGATCTGCACATGGCCGACCTGCGCATCGGCGGCTCATGCCATGCCGTCAAGGAACCGCTGGACGCCTTCCTGCGGCCATTGAAGGCGCAGTTCACCCAGGGCTGTATCGCGCGCACGCTGGATTCTCTGGTGGCGGAGGGCGCAGTGCCCGTGCCCACACACATCAAGGTCGATGTCGACGGCTTCGAGCACAAGGTCATCGCCGGCGCTAGGCAGACGCTGAAGGATGCAGCGGTGCGTTCCCTGCTGGTCGAAACCAACCTCAATCTCGAAGAACACCGCGCGCTGGTGCGCGAACTGAACGCGATGGGATTCATGCACGATGCTGCGCAGGTCGAGCGCGCCCAACGCAAAGAAGGGCTATTCAAGGGAGTGGCGGAGCATGTATTCAGACGCTGAAATGCAGCTGACCTACAAGGTGGGGAACGCGCCATTCAACATGTATCCCTATCCGCATTTCTTCCTGCAGGATCTTTTTCCGGCGGACTTCTACCGCCGCATCCGGCAGAATCTGCCCGATCCCCGGGCGATGATGCCGATCGAAGAGGCGCGCCAGATCAAAGGGTACAAGGAACGTTTCGTGCTGGGTTTGAATCCCCGGGACCTGGCGTCGCTGCCGGAGGACAAGCGCACGTTCTGGTCGGAGTTTGCAGGCTGGCTGGTGGGCGCGAACTTCGGCCCGCTGGTGCTGAAAAAGTTCCACCCTTTCATCGATCAGCGTTTCGGCAGCAATTCCGGACTGGAATTTTACGACGAAGCATTGCTGGTGCAGGACATCACCAACTACAGGCTGGGGCCGCATACCGACTCACCGCGCAAGGTCGTGACCCTGCTGTTTTACCTGCCTGCTGACGAATCGCAGAAACATCTGGGCACCTCGATGTACCTGCCCAGGGATCCTTCGTTTACCTGCCCGGGCGGTCCGCACCATCCGCATGACCAGTTCGTGCGCCTGCATACCAATCCGTTCCTGCCCAATTCGCTGTTTGCTTTTTTCAAGACTGACAACTCGTTTCACGGCGTCGAGCCGGTGGGCGACCCGGATTGCCGGCGCTGGCTGCTGCTCTACGACATTTACGTGCGCGAGCCGGCGTCACCCAGGGCAGCACCAGTTGCCGCGGCGCCTAGCATCGCGCCGAATATCAGGTTCAGGTTTTAAGCGGCGGCGTTTCCGCCGGGGCCGAGTTCAGCGCGGCCTGCCCAGCACGCCGGACAGCCAGCGGCCGATGTCGGCGACTTCTTCGAGACAGACCGAGTGCTGCATCGGATATTCGTGCCACTCGACGGCATAACCCGACAGCTGCAGCATGTCGGCCGAGGTACGGCCCATCGTATAGGGCACCACCGGGTCGTGCGCGCCGTGGGCCATGAACACCGGGGTTTTGGCATTGGCCGGCGCCGCTTCCTGCGCAAAAGTCTCGGCCAGCGGCAGGTAGCAGGACAGCGCCATCACCCCGGCCAGTTTTTGCGCATGGCGCAGGCCGATGTGCAGCGCCATCGCGCCGCCCTGCGAAAAACCGGCGAGCACGATGTTGTGGCTGCCGATACCACGTCCGTTCTCGCGCGCGATCAGCGCTTCGATCTGCGCCTGCGATTCGCGCACGCCCTGGGCGTCGGCCTTGCGCGAATGGCCTTCGAGGTCGCCGAAGCTGATGTCGTACCAGGCGCGCATCACGTAACCGTTGTTGATGGTCACCGGACGCGTCGGGGCATGCGGAAACACGAAACGGATCGCCGGCGCGCCCGTGAGGTCGAGTTCGCGCACGATGGGCACGAAGTCGTTGCCGTCGGCGCCGAGTCCGTGCATCCAGATCACCGCAGCGGACGGGTTTGGCGCGGTTTCGATTTCTATGGTTTCCAGCATGATTGGTAATTGGTAATTGGTAATTGGTGATTGGTGATTGGTGATTGGTGATTGGTAATTGGTGATGGGTAATGGGCGAGATGGGGTTTTCCAGTTACCAGTTACCAGTTACCAATCACCAATCACCAATTACCAGTTACCGATCACCCTTTTGGCCGTATCGCCGACTTCGGTCGGAATGCCTTGCACACCGCGTCGTTGGTTTCGATGTACGGCCCGCCGATGAGGTCTATGCAGTAGGGTACCGCGGAGAAGATGCCGTGGACCACGGGTTTGCCGTGTTCGTCCTTCAGGCCCTCCAGCGTTTCCCTGATGGCCTTGGGCTGGCCCGGCAGGTTGATGATCAGCGCCTGTTTGCGGATCACCGCGACCTGCCGCGACAGGATCGCGGTGGGCACGAACTTCAGGCTGACCTGGCGCATCTGTTCACCGAAGCCCGGCATTTCCCTGTCGCCGACAGCCAGCGTGGCTTCGGGTGTGACGTCGCGCAGCGCCGGGCCGGTGCCGCCGGTGGTCAGCACCAGGTGGCAGCCTTCCTTGTCCACCAGTTCCTTCAGCGTGGCCTCTATGACCGGCCGCTCGTCGGGAATCAGCCGCGTCACCGTGCGCCACGGCGGATCGCTGATGGCCTGTTTGAACCAGTCTTCCAGCGCGGGGATGCCCTCGTCCTTGTAGACGCCTTTGGAAGCGCGGTCGCTGATGGAGACGAGGCCGATGATGAGTTCTGCGGAATCTGACATGGCGCGAATTATACCGGTGGCCGTCCGGAACACTGTAAAGGGTTGGCAAACCCTTTACGGCTGATACCTCCCCTCTCCCTCTGGAAGAGGGGTCGGGGGTGAGGGAGCGCCCGCGTCCTTCGCCGCCACCAGCTCGCGGATCATCTGGAACAGCGCGCGGAAATGTTTCGGCGGTTTGCCGCGTTCGCGTTCCTGCGCGGTGTTGCGGATCAGCGTGCGCAGCTGCTGGATGTCGGCGGCGGGATGGTCGGCGACGAACAGCGCCAGCGCTTCCGGTTCGGCGAGCAGGCGCTCGCGCCAGCGCTCGATGCGGTGCAGCTGCGCAACGTGTTCCCCCGATGCCGAGCGCCAGCCGTCGAGTTTCGCGCGGATCGGCGCCGGATCGACCTGGCGCATCAGCTTGCCGACGTACTGCATTTGCCGCCGCCGCGCCTCGTTGCGTTTCATCGCACGCGCGGCAAGCACCGCATCGCGCAGGCTCTCCGGCAGATCGACCGTGGCGAGCTGCTGTTCGTTCAATTGCGTCAGTTCCTCGCCGATGGCCTGCAGCGCGTCCATGTCGCGCTTGCGCTGGCTCTTGCTCAGCGGATCGGGGGTGCCGGGGAGTTCGTTCACGGGAAAGGGCGGGGTAAAAAAGCGGGGGAAAAATCGAAGCTGTTATGATAACGCCCTTTCGCGCCGCCACCGCCGCCGCGCTCCGCAAAATCATGGCTTCCACTCCCTTTTCATACACCGACGACACGCTGAAGCAACTGGTCAGCGACGCCCTGAAATACGCCAAAGAGCGCGGCGCCACCGCCGCCGACGCCGAAGTCAGCGAAGGTTTCGGGCAGACCGTCACCGCGCGCCAGGGCGAAGTCGAAACCATCGAATACAACCGCGACAAGGGCATAGGCGTCACCGTCTACATCGGCCAGCAGCGCGGCCATGCCAGCAGTTCGGATTTTGCGCCGCAGGCGGTGCGCGACACCGTCGATGCCGCGCTGGCGATCGCGCGTTACACGGCCGTCGACGAATGCGCGGGGCTCGCCGATCCCGACATGCTGGCGCGCGAGTTTCCCGACTTCGACCTGCTGCATCCCTGGGAGATGCCGGTGGAGCGCGCGATCGAAATGGCGCGTGCCTGCGAGGCCGCCGGCTTCGCGGTGGACAAGCGCATCACCAATTCCGAAGGCGCGACGATATCGACCCAGCAGTCGCATTTCATCTACGGCAACACCCACGGCTTCCTCGCCGGCTACCCGAGCTCGCGCCACAGCATCTGGTGCGCACTGGTCGCCGGCAAGGGCGACGGCATGCAGCGCGACGACTGGTATGAAACCGCGCGCGATCCGGCTGAGCTGGCGGCGCCGGAACTGGTGGGCCGCAAGGCGGGCGAACGCGCGCTGGCGCGGCTGAAGGCGCGCAAGGTGAAAACCGCGCAGGTGCCGGTGCTGTTCGAATCCGGCGTCGCCTCCAGCCTGCTGGGGCATTTCGTGTCCGCGGTGTCCGGCGGCAGCCTCTACCGCAAGTCCTCGTTCCTGCTCGACAGCCTGGGCAAGGAAATTTTTTCGAAGAACGTGCAGATCGCCGACCTGCCGCACATCCCCAAGGCGCTGGCGAGTGGTGCCTTCGACGAAGAAGGCGTGGCCACGCGATCGCGCGACATCGTAAAGGACGGCGTGCTGCAGGGTTATTTCCTCGCCAGCTATTCCGCGCGCAAGCTCGGCATGAAATCCACCGGCAACGCCGGCGGCAACCACAACCTGGTCATGAAGGACACCGGCGATGATTTTGCGGCGCTGCTGAAAAAACTCGGTACCGGTTTGCTGGTGACCGAGATGATGGGGCAGGGGGTCAACGCGGTGACCGGCGATTAT
>JBFWOE010000011.1:0-42090 GCA_050250695.1 Burkholderiales bacterium | reverse complement strand
GGGCAAAATCATGGATGGACCGGGTCAAGGAATTTTTTGCCGAGTAATCCCGTATTCAACAACCATAAAGCCGGCGCAGACGCCGGCTTTTTGCTGTCCGTCGACAACTTCACTGCTGTTTCAGGCCGCTGTCCTTCACCACTTTCGTGTATTTGGTGATTTCGGACTGGATGTACTTGCCGAATTCGGCGGCACTGCCACCCAGCGGATCGGCGCCCAGCGAAGCCAGCCGCTGCCGCACGTCGGGCAGCTGCAATGCCCTGTTGATGTCGGCATTGAGGCGGTTCACCACCGCCGCCGGCGTGCCTGCAGGCACGATCGCGCCATACCAGACAATCATGTCATAACCTGCGACACCGGATTCCGCCACCGTAGGCACATCCGGCAGCGCGGGATTGCGTTTCGCGCTGGTCACCGCCAGCGCGCGCATACGCCCGGACTTGATGTGCGGCACCGCCACCGGCGCGGTGTTGAAGCCGGCCTGCACCTCGCCCGAAATCAGCGCCAGCGCACCCGGCGCGCCGCCCTTGTAGGCCACGTGCGTCATCGGGATTTTCGCCATGCCCTTCAGCAGTTCGGCAGCGATGTGTTCGGGGCTGCCATCGCCAGATGATGCATAGTTGATCGACTTCGACTTGGCCAGCGCGATCAGGTCGGCAACGGTCTTCGGCGAAGATGACGGCGGCACTACCACGAACATCGGCACCGAGGCCACGTTGATCAGCGGCGCGAAATCACGCACCAGGTCGTAGTCGAGTTTTTTGTACAGCGGCCGGCTGATCGCGTGAGATACCGAAATGAACATCACGGTATAGCCATCCGGCGCCGCCCGGGCGGCAATGCCCGCGGCAAGGTTCGCATTGGCGCCGGGCCGGTTGTCCACAATCACCTGCTGGCCGAGGCTGTCGCTCAGCTTGGCAGCGACCGTGCGCGCCATGATGTCGGTTCCGCCGCCCGGGGCGTAACCGACCAGGAAACGTATGGGCCTGTTCGGGTAGTCCTGCGCAGCAACGCCGCCGGTCCAGACGGCTGTAGCCAGCAGCGTGATGCCGATGATGTTCCGTTTCATGTTTTTCTCCTCCGTGTTTTATGAATTTGAATCGGATTTGCCAAGCCTGCCGGCAAATCAGCCGACGGCCGCGGCCTGCAGTTTCGGGTTGCGCAGCCGCTTCACCACGGCATCGGCAAACGACCGTGTGTTGCCGCGGCCGCCGAGGTCGCCGGTACGCGCATCTTCGTCCGCCAGCGCTGTATCCACCGCAGCCTGTATCGCCTGGCAGGCCTGCACGAACACCGGTTTGCCGTGACGCAGGCCCAGCCATTCCAGCAGCAGCGCCGCCGACAGGATCATGCCCGACGGATTTGCAATCCCTTTTCCGGCAATGTCCGGCGCGGAACCGTGGCCGGCATTGGCGATGGCGTGTTTGTCGCCGGCGTTGATCGCCGCCGCGAGGCCCAGTCCGCCGGAAAGCGCCACTGCCAGGTTCGAGAGGATGTCGCCGAACATGTTGCTGATCAGGATCACGTCGTGCCGTTCAGGACGGCTGTAGATGTCGGCGGCCATCGCGTCGATGTCCATTTCGCGCAGTGCAATGTCCTTGTGCGTCTTTGCCAACTCGTAGGCCGGCGCCATGAACAGGCCGTCGCTCATCTGCAGCACGTGGCGCTTGCCCACCGCGGTGACGCGCCGGCTGCGCCGCGCGGCATAGTCGAAAGCCACTTTCGCGATGCGCTCGGAACCCTGGCGGGTGATCTTGCGCACCGACAGCGCGACGTCCTCGGTCGGCATGAACTCGCCTATGCCCTGGAACATGGTGCGGTCGGAATAGAAGCCTTCGGTGTTCTCGCGCACGATGAGCACGTCCAGTCCCTTGCGTGCATCGTGCATGCCGGCACGGCTGCGCGCCGGGCGCAGGTTGGCGTAGAGGTCGAGGCGCTTGCGGATGGTGCCCGGAATGTTGATTCCGCCCTCGGTGAGCGGTGGATAGTCGGTCATGCCGCAGGGACCGACGATCACGCCGTCGGCGTCGATCGCCGCCTGCAGCGCGCTGTCGGTCAGCGTGGTGCCGTGTTTGCGGTGGCTGGCCATGCCGACCTCGACCTCGGTGAACCTCAGTCCCAGCGAAAACTCGGCATCCGCCGCCTTCACCACCGCCATCGCCGCGGCAACGATTTCCGGGCCGATATCGTCACCGGCCATGACCACCAGATTCATCAGGAACTCCCCGGGCAGGACAACCGCCACTGCATGGCGGCAAGAGATTCAGTATTGCATAATGTCAATATAATATGCAATCTTGCGGCTGATGGAATCCCCATAACCGATGCCAACCGCCCTGCAGCTGAAAGTCGCCCGGGAAATCGTGACGCTGGCGCGCCGGGAAAACTGGCAGGCCGGACGTCATCTGGCCAAACTCGCGCTGGCGCAGGCGATCGGCACCTCGCACAATCCGGTGGAAGCAGCCCTGGCGCACCTTGCGCGGATGGGCATGGTGCGCCATGAAAGGGACCGGGGATATTTCCTGGCGCTAGGCGCCGGGCGGCTGGGCGCAGGCGCGCGCAAACTCGCGCCTTCGGGAGATGATCCGCTGTACCGCAAAATCGCCGATGCCAGGCTGGCCCACGAACTGCCCGATACGGTCACCGAGGCCGGCCTGATCCGCAGGTTCCGGTCCACCAGAAACAGCGTGCGCAGATGCCTCGCGCGCATCCAGCAGGAAGGCTGGGCCGAGCGGCGCGCCGGACATGGCTGGGCATTCCTGCCGCTGATCGACTCGATGGCGGCCTACGAGGAAAATTACGAGATCCGTCGCGTCATCGAACCCGCCTGCATACTCGGCGACCGCTTCAGCGCCAGTCCCGCCGAACTCATCGCGCTGAAACGCCAGCAGGCCTTCATGGCCGGCGGCGGCTACGGCGAGATGACGCCGGTGGAATGGGCGGACATCAACGCGCATTTCCATGAAACCCTGGCGCGCTGGTCCGGCAACCGTTTCATGCTGCAGACCATGCGCAGGATCAACCAGCTGCGCAAGCTGGTGGAGTACCGCGCCGTCTCGGGGAAACCCTCGATACGGGCACGGCAGGCCGCCGAACACCTGCGCATCCTCGAAGCCATAGAACGCGGCGACCGCCGGAAAGCGGCGCGGCTGCTGTGCGATCACCTGGACGGCGCGCGTCGCCAGAAAGTGCAGCCCGCCTATTTCGCGCCGGCCGGAAAACGGAAAAAACCATGACCGCATACTCATCACCGGCGCCGCCGGCGCCATCGGCGGCACGCTGCGCACAGGCCTGCGCGGGCGTTATCCGCTGCTGCGGCTCAGCGACATGCGGGTGATGGCCCCCGCGGGTCCGGGCGAGGAACTGGTGCCTGCGGACCTGCGCAACTACGACGCGGTAAAAGGGGCAATGACCGGCATCGACTGCGTGGTGCACCTGGGCGGCATACCGCGCGAGGCGCCGTGGCCGGCGATACTCGAAGCCAACATCATCGGCAGTTACAACGTGTTCGAGGCGGCGCGCGAGTGCGGCGTGCGGCGCGTGGTATTCGCCAGCTCCAATCATGCGGTCGGCTTCCATCGCGTTGCGCAGACCATAGGCATCGATGCCGGGCCGCGGCCCGACAGCCGTTACGGCGTATCGAAGGTCTATGGTGAAGCGCTGGGCCGGCTCTACGCCGACAAATACGGTTTGAGTGTCGCCTGCCTGCGCATCGGTTCGTTCCGCGACCGCCCGGAAGACGCGCGCCAGCTGTCCACCTGGATCAGCCCGCGCGACATGGTGCAACTGGTAGGCCGCTGCATCGATGCGCCGGAATATCGTTACCTGGTGTTGTATGGCGTGTCCGCCAACACCCGGTCGCGCTGGAAAAATCCGCAGGCCGCGCGCATCGGATATGCGCCGCAGGACAACGCCGAGGATTACGCTGCGGAAACTGCAGGAAAAACCGCTGCGGGCGCCGCCGCAGAATTCCATGGTGGCAGTTTCTGCGACATCGAATTAACCAATAAAATCAATAATATAGATTGATCCACCGGGCACAGGTTCAGGCGGCGTATTTCTTGACCGTCTTCCAGTCGATTTCGAAGCCGAATCCCGGCAGGTCGTTCAGGTGCACCTGCCCGTCCTTCACCTGCGCACGTTCGGTGAAGAGTTCGAACCACAACGGATCGCGGTCGGCGTTGCCGTGCGATTCCACGCCGAAACCCAGCCGCGGAAACGCCGACACCAGGTGGGCATGCACCTCCGGCACCAGGTGCGGCGCCACGCGCACGCCGTGCTGCTCGGCGAGGTGGCTCACCCGCAGCGCCTCGGTGAATCCGGCGAAACGCGTCGAATCAAACTGCATGAAACCCAGCGCGCCGCTCGTGATGAAATCGCGCGCGGTGAAGCGCGTCATCTCGCGCTCGCCGTGGGCCAGCGGGATGGTCGTGTTCTTCGCCAGCACCACAAAATCGGCCGGCTGCAGGTACCAATGCAGCGGCTCCTCCAGCCAATGGATGTCGTACGGCTCGACCGCATGTGCAAACCTGATGCACTCCTCGAGGTCGTAGGCGGCGTTCATGTCGAGCATCAGCAGCACGTCCTTGCCGATCGCCGCGCGTGTGAGGCGGATGCGCTCGACTTCCTTATCGATGCTCAACCCGGAAGTCTTCAGTTTGACCGCGCGATAACCACGTTTGACAAAATCTTCCAGCTCGGCCGCACAGGCGTGCAGCGGCGCGTCGAGCTCGTAATAGCCACCGGTGGCATAAGTGAACAGTGGCTTGCCCTCGCCGCCCAGCAGCTTCCACACCGGCGCGCCCAGCGCCTTGCCCTTGATGTCCCACAGCGCGCTGTCGATGCCGCCGATCGCCGCCATGATCTGCGGCCGGTCGCCGCGCGACAGCGGCTGCGGCAGGCCGTCGCGCCCGCCCATGCCCGTCGCACGCGGCGAAGTCAGCGAAAACAGTTTTTCCCACACCGCGACCTGCGCCAGCGCATCCATGCCACGCGCCACCTCGCCGAGCTTCTCCACGTACTCGCAGATCTGTTTCAGCGGCGAACCGTGGATCTGCCCGATGCCGGTCAGCCCGTCATCGGTCTTCATCTCCACCAGCACCACGCTAGAACTGTGCAGTTCTTCATGCGCTGTCCACAGCGTGTGTTTGAGTTTGCAGGAAACGGCGTGGGCTTTGACGGAAGCAATACGGGTCACGGGGAAATCCTTAAAAATATTATTTAAATCAAATACTTAAATATCATTCACAGCCCACCACCCCATCCCCTTGCGAGCCGCAGAGCAGCGAAGTCGCGCCGGGAGGGGTCGGCGAGGACTGTCTGAGCGCTTGCCACGCAGCGGAAAGCGAGTTGCGCGCACCGAAGGAAGTCACCTTGGGTGGCAGCCGCCCGGCGCGATGAGCAGCGCAGGGGAGTCCGAAGGACCGGCGAACCAGGGTGCCCTTTTCTTTGGTGACTTTCTTTTGGGCAAGCAAAAGAAAGTTACCAGGCGCCGGGCTGCCCCCGGCGAAGTTGGCCTTAAAAACCTAAATCAAAACTCAACTACGCCGCCAGGTAGTGCCAGCAGCACCATCCTCAAGAATCACCCCTGCAGATTTCAACTCATCCCGTATGCGATCCGCCTCGGCAAAATTCTTCGCTTTCTTCGCCGCCGTGCGCCCGGCAATCGCCTGCTCGATGCGCTCCGGCGTCCACCCGCTGTCTGCCACGCCGCCCTGCAGGAACTCCACCGGATCGCGCTGCAACAGGCCCAGCAGTCCTGCCAGCGACTTCAGCAATCCGGCATCGGCAGCGGACTGCGACTTGTTCAGTTCATTCGCCAGGTCGAACAGCGCCGCCACCGCTTCGGGCGTGTTGAAATCGTCGTCCATCGCCGCCTTGAAGCGCCCGGCATACGCGTTGTTCCAGTCAATCCCGCCCGCCGCGGCATCGATACCCTTCAGCGCGGTGTAGAGCCGCGTCAACCCCTGTTTCGCATCATCGAGATGCGCATCTGAATAATTCAGCGGGCTCCGATACTGGGCGCGGACAATGAAAAAACGCACGACTTCGGCATCGTACTTCTTCAGGATTTCGCGCACCGTGAAGAAGTTGCCCAGCGACTTCGACATCTTCTCGTTGTCGACGCGCACAAAGCCGTTGTGCATCCAGTAGTTGACGAAGGTTTCGCCGTGCGCACCCTCGGACTGGGCGATCTCGTTTTCATGGTGCGGGAACTGCAGGTCCTGCCCGCCACCGTGGATGTCGAAGTGTCTGCCGAGCAGCGCACCCGACATCACCGAGCACTCGATGTGCCAGCCCGGCCGCCCGGCGCCCCACGGCGATTCCCAGGCCGGTTCGTCCGGCTTGGCGCGTTTCCACAGCACGAAGTCCAGCGGATCCTGCTTGGCATCCCCCACCGCCACCCGCTCGCCGGCACGCAGGTCTTCCAGCGACTTGCCCGAAAGCTTGCCGTAGCCGTCGAACTTGCGCACCGCATAGTTCACATCGCCGTCCTTCGCCCGGTAGGCATAACCGCGTTTTTCCAGCACGCCGATCATGTCGAGCATGCCAGCTACGTAATCGGTGGCGCGCGGTTCGGCATCGGGTTTCTGCACGCCCAGCGCCACCGCATCTTCGTCCATCGCGCGGATGAAGCGCTCCGTGAGTGCGGCCATGGTTTCGCCGTTCTCCTGTGCGCGCTTGATGATCTTGTCATCGATGTCGGTGATGTTGCGGACGTACGTCACTGCGTAACCCGAGGCGCGCAGCCAGCGCTGCACCACGTCGAAAATAACCATCACCCGTGCATGCCCGAGGTGGCAGAAGTCGTAGACGGTCATGCCGCAGACGTACATGCGGACCTTGCCCGGTTCGATCGGCACAAACGCCTGCTTGTCCCGGGCCAGGGTGTTGTAGATTTTCAGCATCGCGGCATTCCGGCGTCCCGGAACCGGTGCATTGCAGGCCCGGTCAGAGCCTGCATCCGGAGACGTTTTGCAGGCCTGGTGGCCTGCCGGAAAAGAGTTGGTTGAATTAGCGGTTGTTCTTGGTAAAATCTCGAAAATTCAAGGACTAATGTCGTACCGTTTGTCGTACAAAAAGCGTACCATGGGGTATCGACGGCATCCTGACAACGACCACTGGAATCATAGCACGATGATCTTTAAAACAGCCGCTGCCGGATTCGCGGCAATCGCAGTATGCATGGGCCTTGCCGTCACCGCGGCAGCGCAGACCGATGAACTGCAGGAAGTGCAGCAACTGCTGAAACAGGGACAGACCGACCGCGCGCTGGAACGCGTCAACCAGTACCTGAAATCCCGCCCCAAGGATGCGCGCGGCCGCTTTCTCCGTGGCATCCTGCTCGCGGAACAGAACAGGCCCAACGACGCCATCCGCGTCTTCAACGACCTGACCCGCGATTACCCGGAACTGCCGGAACCGTACAACAACCTCGCAGTGCTCTATGCCTCGCAGGGCCAATACGACAAGGCGCGCGGCGCACTGGAACAGGCAATCCGCACCCACCCGAGCTACGCCACCGCGCATGAAAACCTCGGCGACATCTACGCCAAGATGGCGAGCCAGGCCTACGACAAGGCACTGCAACTCGACAAGGGCAACCAGGCGGCGCAGACCAAGCTCAACCTGATCAAGGACCTGTTCACCACCACGGCGCAGGTGCCGACCAAGGTCGCGGTAGCCCGGACCGAACCCGCGCCCAAACCTGCCGCCGCAGTACCTGCCTCACGACCGATCACGCCGCCGCCCGCGGCCACACCGCCGGTTGCGGCCGCCAAGCCCGCGGCTGAACCCGCCAAAAAACCGGAGCCGGCAAAACCGGCGGCACCGCCCGAAAACAGCGCCGAGGATGTACTGAAGGCAGTCAACGGCTGGGCAGCCGACTGGGCCAACAACGATGTCGGGGCCTATCTCGCGCGATACGCACCCGGGTTCAAGGTGCCTGGCGATGCCACGCGCAAAACCTGGGAGGCCGAGCGCAAGGCGCGCATCGCCAAACCGCGCAAGATCGAGGTCCGCCTCGAAGCCGCCAAGGTCAGTTTCGACGGTCCAAGCCGCGCGACTGTGAGCTTCCGCCAGCATTACCGCTCCGATCCCTTTGTCTCCACCGCCACCAAGACGCTGATCATGATCCGTTCCGGTGACAAATGGCTGATCGAGCAGGAGCGGGTCGGCGGATGAAACGCCCGGCACTGGCCTGCGCCCTGACCGCGGCCCTGACCGCGGCGGTGCTGACGCCGTCCTCGACCACGCTGGCTCTGGGCAACCGGCCGCTGTCTTCCGCCGGCGCCAGCCTGATCAGCAGTTCGGCCTCGACGACCATGCCGGGTGCGCCCGAAGCCCTGCTTGCGCAGACGCTGCTCGCGATCGCCGGTTCGCAATTCGACATCGCGCTGACCGAGATCGACAAGGTGTTGCGCGACTATCCCAATTTCCGCCTCGCGCACCTGATCAAGGGCGACCTGCTGATGGCGCGGGCGCGCCCGATCAGCACCATCGGATCCGCCTCCAATGCACCCGAGGACCGCATCGCCGATCTGCGCGAGGAAGCGCGGGCACGGCTGGTACGCCACCGCCAGGAACGCCCGGGCAACCGTGTGCCGAGCAACCTGCTGCAGCTCACACCGGACCAGAAATACGCCTTCGTCGTCGACACTTCCAAATACACGATGTACGTGTTCGAAAACGACAACGGCACGCCGCGCTACGTGGCAGACTATTACGCATCGATCGGCCGCAACGGCATCGACAAGAACCGCGAAGGCGACAAGAAGACCCCGCTCGGCGTCTATCACGTCACCAAAAACCTGCCCCGGGACCAGCTCGACCGCACCTACGGCGCACTGAGCGCGCTGTACGGCGACGGCGCCTTCCCGATCAACTATCCCAACGAATGGGACCGCCGCCATGGCCGCAAGGGCCACGGCATCTGGCTGCACGGCGTGCCTTACGACACCTACAGCCGCCCGCCGCGCGCCAGCGACGGTTGCGTCGCCCTGACCAATGAAGACCTCTTGGCCGTCGCAAAACAGGTGCAGGTGGGCGTGACCCCGGTGATCATCGCGCAGGATGTCGAATGGGTCGACAACGCCAAGGCAAAGTCCACGCGCGACGGCCTGCAACGGTCCCTGGAAAGCTGGCGGCGCGACTGGGAAAGCCGCGACACCGATCAGTACCTGCGCCACTATTCGCGAAAATTCTCGTCGGGAAAGACTGATTTCAGCGCATGGGCGAAACAGAAACGCAGCATCAACGCCGGCAAGTCCTGGATCAAGGTCAGGGTGGATGACGTCAGCATGTTCCTTTACCCCGGCAATGAAAACCTCGCGGTGGTTACCTTCAGCCAGGATTACGCCAGCAACAACATCACCAACAAGATGCGCAAGCGCCAGTACTGGCAGCGCGAGGACGGTGCCTGGCGCATCGTGCACGAAGGTGCAGCCTGAGCGCCCCCGGCTTTATTGACAACCCTTTGTTTTTAATAGATAAATCAACATGAAACGCCTGTTTGCCCTGCTCTCCGCCCTGCTCATTTCCGGCGCCGCACTGGCCGCCAATCCGCAGGTGGAATTAAAAACCACGATGGGCACCATCGTCATCGAGCTCTATCCCGAAAACGCGCCGAAAACCGTCGACAACTTCCTGCAGTACGTGAAGGACGGTTTCTACGACGGCACCATATTCCACCGCGTGATGCCCGGCTTCATGGCCCAGGGCGGCGGTTTCACCCGCGGCTTCGAGCAGAAACCGACGCGGCCGGCCATACGCAACGAAGCCGGTAACGGGCTGCGCAACGCCATCGGAACGGTGGCCATGGCGCGCACCAAGGATCCGCATTCGGCGACCGCCCAGTTCTTCATCAACGTTGCCGAAAACGATTTCCTCGATTTCAAATCGCCCGATGAAAACGGTTACGGCTACACGGTGTTCGGCCGTGTCACCACGGGCATGGACGTCGTGAACCAGATCGTCAAGGTGCCGACCACGACGGCGGGACCGCACCAGAATGTGCCGCGCCGGCCCATCGTCATTGAAAAAGCCCGGCTGCTCGAGACGAAGGCCGGCCCCCGGAAATCCAAATAACCTGCACGGCAAGGACCCCACCATGATCAAGCTGCACACCAAGCACGGCGTCATCACCCTTGAACTCGATGCCGCAAAAGCGCCGGACACCGTCGCCAATTTCATCCAGTACGTGAACGACGGCCATTACACCAACACCATATTCCATCGCGTCATCGACGGCTTCATGATCCAGGGCGGCGGCTTCGAACCCGGAATGAAGCAGAAACCGACTCGCGAGCCGGTGCAGAACGAAGCCAATAACGGCCTGAAAAACAGCATTTACACCATCGCCATGGCGCGCACCTCGGCGCCGCACTCCGCCAGCGCGCAATTCTTCATCAACGTCGCCGACAACGACTTCCTCAACCATACGGCGCCGACGCCGCAGGGCTGGGGCTACTGCGTGTTCGGCAAAGTGGTCGACGGTACCGATGTTGTCGACCGCATCGGCAAGGTCAGGACCGGCAGCAGCGGCATGCACCAGGACGTGCCGGTCGAGGATGTCATCATCGAAAAGGCCGAAGTCGTCTGATACCGGGGCGGCTCGCCCAGCCAGCATGCCCAGCCGCCCTCCGCATACCCTGTTCGTCTCCGATCTGCACCTCGCGGCGGAGCGGCCGCGGATCATCGAGCAGTTCCTGCACTTCACCGGCGACATCGCACCGCAGGCCGGCGCGCTCTACGTGCTCGGCGACCTGTTCGAATACTGGGCCGGCGACGATGACCCAGACAAACTCGGTGCACAGGTTGCCGCAGCGCTGGCAGCTCTCGCCGGCCGCGGCACCCGCGTATTCCTGATGCAGGGCAACCGCGATGTGCTGATGGGTGCAGCCTACGCTGCGCGCTGCGGCGCCACCCCGCTGGCCGATCCGGTATTGCAGGACATCCACGGCACGCGCACGCTGCTGACCCACGGCGACGCGCTGTGCACCGGCGATGCCGACTACCAGCAGTTCCGCGCCTATGCCCGCGATCCCGGCAACCAGGCGAAATTCCTGGCCCAGCCGCTGGCCGCGCGCCGCGAGCAGATGCTCGGCATGCGCGCGCAGAGCGAAGCGCGCAAGCAGCAGAAAAGCGAAGCCATCATGGACGTATCGCCGGCTGCCGTGGAAGCCCTGCTCCGGGAACACGGCTGCCCGCGGCTGATCCACGGCCATACCCACCGGCCGGCACGCCACACCCACGTTGTCGACGCCCACACCTGCGAGCGCTGGGTGCTCAACGACTGGTACCAGCGCGGCGGCTACCTGCGCTGCGATTCCGCCGGCTGCACCGCGTTTCTGCTGTAGGTTTCCGCAGGCCGGATCAGGCCAGTGCCTGGGTGAAATCGGCGATCAGGTCTTCGACATCCTCGATGCCGATCGACAGCCGGATCAGCGAGTCCACGATGCCCATCTCGGCGCGTCGCACCGGCCCCATCTCCCAGTAGATCGTCTGCGCCACCGGTATCGCCAGCGTGCGGTTGTCGCCGAGGTGGCTGGACGAAATCACCAGCTGCAGCCGGTTGAGGAAGTCCAGGCAGTCGATGTCGTCGGCCAGTTCGATGCTCATCAGCGCGCCGTAACCCCTGAACAGCTCGCCTGCAAGCTTGTGCTGCGGATGGTCTTCCAGCCCCGGGTAATAGACCCGGGTCACCTTCGGATGCTTGGCGAGAAAACGCGCCAGCTGCAGGCAATTGCCGCATGCCCGCTCCATGCGCAGCGCCAGCGTCTCGGCGCCCATCGCCAGCCGGTGCGCCGCTTCGGCTGCCAGCGTGGCGCCTACATCGCGCAAGCCCTTCTTGCGGATCTGCTGAATGCCCCAGTTCGCCGGATTGGCATTCTTGTAGTTGTCGTAGATGTTCGGAAAGGTTTTCCAGTCGAACAGGCCGGTATCGGTCACCGCGCCACCCAGCGCATTGCCGTGGCCACCGATGTACTTGGTCAGCGAATTGATCACCAGGCTGGCCTGCACCTGTTTCGGCCTGAACAGCCAGGGCGAGGTCATCGTGTTGTCGACAAAATAGATGATCCCGCGGCGCGCGCACAATTCGCCGATGCGCGCGAGGTCGGCCACCTGGGTGCGCGGGTTTGCGATGGTTTCGACAAACACCATTCTGGTGTTGGGCCGCAGCGCCTGCTCCACGTTCCCGACGCGGGTAGCGTCGACGTAGCTGATGTCACAGTCGAACTGCCCCAGGGTGCCGAACAGGCTGTTGGTGTTGCCGAACAGGAAGGAGCTCGACACCACATGGTCGCCGCCGCGCAGCAGCGCGATGAACGCCGAGGCAATCGCAGCCATGCCTGTGGAGAAGCAGGCGGTGGCGATGCCGTCTTCCATCTTGCTGATCTTCGATTCCAGCGCGGCAGTGGTCGGGTTGCCCTGGCGGCCGTAGGCGTACCCCGGCTGCTCGCCCTTGAACACCCTGACAAGGTCGCGCGCATCCGGATAACCGAAGGCCACCGCGGTGTGCATCGGCTTGAGCACGGAGTGATGCTCGATCGGCGCCTCCAGATCGGAATGCAGGATGGTAGTGGTAAATCCGTTTTTCATGATCGTGCTCCATCAAACAAAAAACCCGGCCAGCTAGCGCGGACCGGGTTGTTCCGTCGCTTTAGCCGCATTTATTACGCGCCCGCAAGCTGTTCATCAAATCGGCGCAGCAGGAAGACTACCGCAGTGCCGCGGCCCGCGTCAAACCGGTCGCTTGTTGGTCACCCCTTCGGCAACCAGGGCGGCCATGGCCTGCGACTGCGCATCACCGTGCGCTTCCATGGCTGCCGCCACTCCGGCGCGGTCCGCTGTGGACCGGTTCTGGCTGACCTTCCATTTGCCTTCGAGGCGCGCTACCGGAATCTCGACGCCGACGATGGCCCGGAGCATCTGCCCGATGTAGTCCGCGGGCGCATCGGTTATGCCCCAGGGCTGCGCCAGCGGCGCCTCCTGTTGATCGGTCAGGCGCGATACCAGGTCGCGCAGCCAGTCCGGATCGTCATGGATGATCAACGGTCCGTACGCATGCACCACCGCGTAATTCCAGGTCGGCACCACTTTCCCGGTTTCGCGTTTTGACGGATACCAGGACGGCGTCACGTAAGCCTGCGGCCCCTGGAACACCGCCAGCGCCTCATGGCCCGCGTGCACCTGGCGCCACAAGGGGTTGGCGCGCGCCACGTGCCCGCGCAGCGTTCCGAACGGCGAGGGTTGCGGGTCAATCAGCAGCGGCAGGTGATTCGCCTCCAGTGGGCCGCCGGCCCGGGTCACCAGCGTTGCCAGCGGATGCGCGCGGATCAGCTCGTGCATGACCCCGACACGCTCCTCACGGAAAGCGGCAGGCTGGTACATACGTGCCGCCCTCAGTCGACCAGTTCGAGTCCGAGGTCGAGCTGGGTCGCGGCGGCGGTTTTTTCCGCCCTGGCGCTGTCGCGGCGCTGCGCCTCGACGCCGTCGAGGTAAGCCTTGGTGACGTCGCCGGTGATGTATTCGCCGCTGAAACAGGAGGCCTCGAAATTGGTGACCGCGGGATTGACGCTGCGCACGTCGCCGATCAGCGCATCGAGCTCCTGGTAGATCAGCGCGTCGCAACCGATCTCCCTGGCGATTTCCTCGTCGCTGCGGTCGCTGGCGATCAGTTCATCCCGCGTCGGCATGTCGATGCCGTAGACATTGGCATAACGCACCGGCGGCGCCGCCGAGGCGAAATAGACCCTGCGCGCGCCAGAATCGCGCGCCATCTGCACGATCTCGCGGCTGGTGGTGCCGCGCACGATCGAGTCATCGACCAGCAGCACGTTCTTGCCGCGGAACTCCATGCCGATCGCATTGAGTTTCTGGCGCACGGATTTGCGGCGAATTGCCTGGCCAGGCATGATGAAAGTGCGACCGATGTAACGATTCTTGATGAATCCTTCGCGGTAGGCGATGTTCAGATGATTCGACAGCTGCATCGCCGCCGGGCGGCTGGAGTCCGGAATCGGAATGACGACATCAATGTCGAGCCCCGAAAAATCCTTTTCGATCTTGCGCCCCAGGCTTTCGCCCATGCGCAGCCGGGTTTCGTAGACCGAAATGCCGTCGATCACCGAGTCCGGACGTGCGAGGTAGACGAATTCGAAGATGCACGGGTTCAGCGTCGGGTTCTCGGCACACTGCTGGCTGTGGAAATTGCCGTCGAGATCGATGAATATGGCCTCACCCGGCGCCACGTCGCGTACCAGCCTGAAGCCCAGGCCGTCGAGGGCCACGCTCTCGGACGCCACCATGTACTCGGCACCCTGGACTGTTTCAGACTTGCCGAATACCAGCGGGCGTATGCCGTACGGGTCGCGGAACGCGAGCAGCCCGTAACCTGCGATCATCGCCACCACCGCATAAGCGCCGCGGCAGCGCCGGTGCACGCCGGAGACCGCGGCGAAGATCGTCGCCGGATCCAGCTTGTAGTTGGTGGCATTGGCCGCCAGTTCGTGCGCCAGCACGTTGAGCAGCACCTCGGAATCCGATTCGGTGTTGACATGGCGCAGGTCGAGGCGGAACAGGTCGTTCTTCAGCTGCTCGGCATTGGTCAGGTTGCCGTTGTGCCCGAGCACGATGCCGAACGGCGAATTCACGTAGAAGGGCTGCGATTCGGCAGCGGACCACGCCGAGCCCGCGGTCGGATAACGCGTATGGCCGATGCCGGCCTGGCCGGCCAGCGCGCGCATGTTGCGGGTGCGAAACACGTCGCGCACCATGCCGCCGCCCTTATGCATGTGGAAACTGGCGCCGTCGGCGGTGACGATACCCGCAGCGTCCTGGCCGCGGTGCTGCAGCACCAGCAGGCCGTCATACAGGACCTGGTTAACGGGACTGCGGGCAACGACTCCGACGATTCCGCACATGTACGTTTGTCCTCAGCGATACTTGATGTGCTGGCTGATTTCCACCGGCAGCCAGCTTTTGACCACATAAGCGGAGCGCTCCAGCAACGGCCGCAGCACCGCCTCGCGCCAGAACGGCTGAGCCGGCAGCGCCGTCGTTCCGGCCAGCAGTACCAGGAACATCACGATCGCGTAACCGCGCAGCAGCCCGAAGACGCCACCCAGCATGCGGTCTTCCACACTCAGGCCTGCGCTTTTGACGACCTGCGATACCGCCATGGCGATGAGGCTCATTGCCAGCAGTACCGCGAAAAAGGTTGCCGCAAAACCAGCCAGCGCCCGCAGTTCGGTGCTGGGAATTTCGGCAGGCATCAGCACCGCGACCTCACCGCCGAACAGCCAGGCGGCGACAAAGGCAAGCGCCCATGCCGCCAGCGCCAGCACTTCGCGCACCAGTCCGCGGATGATGCTGAGCACAATGGAAAAACCGATGATGGCGAGGACCGCATAATCAAGCACTGTCATTGCACGGGAACGACCTTGCTGCTGTCGAACTTCATGCCCAGCAGCTGCTGGCGCGCCTTCTCGGCAGCATCACGGCTGGCATAGGGGCCGACACGCACCCGAGTCACCGGACCGGTGGCGGTCTGCACGACTTCGGTATAGGCCTTCAGGCCGCTGCCTGCGATCTTTGCCTGCATTGCCTTGGCGCGCCCGGCATCGGACAAGGCCATCACCTGCACCACGAACGACCCGGCAACCGGTTTGGGCGGTTCCGCGGATTTTGTCTCGGGCTTCGCTGCGGGTTTCACAGCCGGTTTGGTTGCCGCAGTTTTGGGCGCGGCTTCTTTCACCGGCTTGGTCTTGGCCTCCGCCTTGGGCGTTGCCTGCGTTTCAGCCTTGGCCGGCGGTTTTGCCTCGATTTTGGGCTCCGGCATGGATTCGGCTTCGGGCTTGGACGCCGCGGTTTCCGGCGGTTTCAGCGGCACCGGTTTGGCCGTAAGTACGCCGGCATCCGGTGATGGAATCTGGATATTGATGTTCTGGCTGGCGGGTTTGGGTTCCGAGTCGAGAATCATCGGCAACACGACCGCGACCGCGGTCACCAGCACCACGGCGCCAACCAGGCGGCGACGCGCGCGTTTTTTCAGCTGCAGTTCTTCGTCGCTAACGTTTCTCGCCATTGACTATGCGTTGAAAACGAGTAACCTGTTGATTTTAAACAGTTTTTACTGCACCCGCCGGCTGCGCACTGCATGCATCGCGGCGGTCACGGTAAGAAACGATCCGAAGGCCAAAATTCTATCACCATCCCCTGCCTGCTGATACGCGTCAGCCATCGCAGCGGCGATATTTTCATGCGTGGTGATGTCCGCATCAGCGTGCGCTTCACGCACGATTTGCAGCAGAGCGGCCGCCGTCATCGCACGCGGCCCGTCCAGCGGCGCCAGCAGCCAGTGATCGACATGGCCGCGCATGGCGCGCACCACGCCGGAGACATCCTTGTCCCTGAGCATCGAAAACACGGCCAGCGTACGGCGGTAGCCAGTCATGCGCGCCAGGTTGAGCGCCAGCGCGGCGGCGGCATGCGGATTGTGCGCGACGTCGAGGATCACTGCCGGACGCCCCGGCAGAACCTGGAAACGGCCGGGATTCTCGACGCTGACCAGTCCGTCGCGGACATCGGCCGCACTCACCGGCATGCGCTCGCGCAGCAGGTCCAGTGCGGCAATGCAGGCGCTGGCGTTCGCCAGCTGGAATTCGCCGCGCAACGCCGGCAGCGGCAGACCGTGGCGTGAACCACCGGGGCCGCGGTAATTCCATTGCTGCGCCTGGGCCGTATAACTGAAATCGCGCCCGATCAGCAGCAGGCTGGCACCGATGCGCGCGGCGGTGTCCGCGACGCTGGAGGGCGGATCCGGGTCGGCGCAGATTGCGGGCCGTCCGCGGCGGAAAATATGCGCTTTCTCGAACCCGATGGCTTCGCGGTTGTTGCCCAGATATTCGACATGGTCCACGCCGATGCCGGTCAGCACGGCTACGTCGGCGTCAAAAGCATTCACCGCATCGAGGCGGCCGCCGAGTCCGACTTCGAGGACCGCCGCGTCTACACCCTGTTCGCGGAACAGCCACAGCGCGGCCAGGGTGCCGAATTCGAAATAGGTCAGCGGGACACCGCATGCAGCGCGTGCTGATTCGACTGCGGCGAAGGCGCGCACCAGATCGGCGTCCGCAGCTTCGCGCCCGGCGATGCGCACGCGTTCGTTATAGCGCAGCAGGTGCGGCGAGGTATAGGTGCCGGCCCTGTAGCGGGCATGACCGAGAATGGCATCGAGCATCATGCACACCGAACCTTTGCCGTTGGTGCCGCCGACGGTGATCAGAGGAAAGGCCGGCCTGAGTGCCAGCGCATCGCGCACAACGGCCACCCGCTCCAGCCCCATGGCAATGGATTGCGGGTGCTGGCGTTCGATGTATACCAGCCAGTCAGCCAGCGTTTCAGGAGCACTCATCTGAGACCAATCCGGCGATAACGGGCCGCGGGATCAGGGAAAATGAAATTGCGGCGCGCCCTCGATCAGGCCGGCGCAGCCTGCTTCAGCAGCAGCGCCAGCAGCCGCGCCAGCGTGTCGCGCATCTGGCGGCGGTCCACGATCATGTCGAGCGCGCCCTTCTGCATCAGAAATTCGGCGCGCTGGAAACCCTCGGGCAGGGTCTCGCGCACGGTCTGCTCGATCACGCGCGGCCCGGCGAAACCGATCAGCGCGTTGGGTTCAGCGATCACCACGTCGCCGATCATCGCAAATGAGGCGGACACCCCGCCCATCGTCGGATCGGTGAGCACGGATATGAACGGCAGGCGATCCTCGCCCAGGCGCGTCAGTGCCGCGCAGGTTTTCGCCATCTGCATCAGAGAAAACAGGCCTTCCTGCATGCGCGCACCACCGGTGGCGGTGAAACAGATGAACGGCAGGCGTTGTTCGACGCAGACCTGCACGCCGCGTACGAAACGCTCACCGACCACGGAACCCATCGAACCGCCGAGAAAACCGAATTCGAAAGCCGCGGCAACCACCGGAATCTCCCGTATCGCGCCCTGCATCACGATCAGCGCGTCTTCCTCACCGGTTTCCCCGCGGGCTTCGGTCAGGCGGTCGGGATAACGCTTGCTGTCGCGGAACTTGAGACTGTCGACCGGCGTCACTTCGACACCGATTTCATAACGACCTTCCATGTCTAGCAGCCAGTCGAGCCGCTCACGCGCAGAAATGCGGTTGTGATGATTGCATTTCGGGCAGACGAACAGGTTTTTTTCAAGGTCGGTGCGATAAAGCACGGCCTCGCAGGAATCGCATTTGCTCCATAATCCCTCGGGCACCGCCTTCTTGGTGCTGCCGGCTTCGCGCTTGATGCGCGGCGGCAGCAGCTTCTGCAGCCAGCTCATGCGGTTTTCACCAGGTCCATCGCATCGCGGATGCCCGCCATGAAAGCGCGTGCCCTGGCGGCGGCTTCCGCAGGCGCAGCCTCGATTTCCTGTATCAGCCGGCTGCCGATCACCACCGCATCGGCGATGCCGGCAATGCTGCGTGCGGTATCGCCGTCGCGGATGCCGAAACCGACGCCGACCGGCAACCCGGTGAAGCCGCGGATGCGCGCAAGGCGCGCGGCAACATCGGCAACGTCAATGGTTGCCGCGCCGGTAACCCCTTTCAGCGAGACGTAGTACAGGTAACCGCGACCGAGTGCCGCCACTTGCCTCAGGCGTGCATCAGTGGTCGTCGGCGACAGCAGGAACACCGTGTCCAGGCCTGCGGCATCGAGGGTGGCCACCAGGCGTTCCGCCTCCTCCGGCGGATAATCGACCACCACCACACCATCTGCACCAGCCGCTTTCGCCGCGCCGGCAAACACGTCGACCCCCATGGACTCGACAGGATTCGCATATCCCATCAGCACCACCGGCGTGTCGCTGTTGTTCCTGCGAAACTCGGCAACCCAGCTGATCACGTCACGCAGCGATACGCCGTGTTTCAGCGCTCGTTCACTGGAGCGCTGGATCACCGGCCCGTCGGCCATGGGATCCGAAAACGGCACGCCGAGCTCGATGATGTCGGCGCCGCCGGCCACCAGGGCATGCATCAGCGGCACGCAACTCGCCGGGTCGGGATCGCCGGCAGTGAAAAACGGAATCAGCGCCTTGCGTCCCTGCTGCTGCAGGCGCTTGAAGGTGGCGGCAATGCGCGACATTTCAGTTTTCCTGCAGCATCAGAACTTGATGCCGGATTTTTCCGCGACCGTGTGCATGTCCTTGTCGCCGCGGCCGGAGAGATTGACGAGCAGGATCTGGTCCTTGCGCATGCGCGGCGCGATCTTCGCGGCATAGGCCAGCGCGTGACTGGATTCCAGCGCGGGAATGATGCCCTCGAGACGGCACAGCTTGTGGAATGCCTCCAGCGCCTCGTCATCGGTAACTGCCACATACTCGGCGCGTCCGCTGTCCTTCAGCCACGCGTGCTCCGGACCGACACCCGGATAATCGAGTCCGGCGGAAATCGAATGGGTCTCGATGATCTGGCCGTTGTCATCCTGCAGCAGGTAGGTGCGGTTCCCGTGGAGCACCCCGGAGCGGCCGGCGCACAGCGTCGCCGCATGTTTGCCGGTTTCCAGACCGTGCCCGGCCGCCTCGACGCCGATCAGGCGCACCGTTTCGTCGGGAATGTAGGCGTGGAAAATGCCGATGGCGTTCGAGCCGCCGCCGACGCAGGCCAGCACGGCGTCGGGCTGGCGCCCCGTCATCTCGGGCATCTGCTCGCGCGCCTCGCGGCCGATCACCGACTGGAAATCGCGCACCATCATCGGATAGGGATGCGGTCCGGCCACGGTGCCGATGATGTAGAAGGTGTTTTCGACATTGGTCACCCAGTCTCGCATCGCCTCGTTCAGCGCATCCTTCAGCGTCTTCGATCCGGATTCGACCGGCACCACGGTTGCACCGAGCAGCTTCATGCGGTAGACGTTCTGCGCCTGGCGCTTGACGTCCTCCGAGCCCATGTAGACCACGCACTCCATGCCGTAACGCGCGGCGATGGTAGCAGTCGCCACGCCATGCTGTCCGGCGCCGGTTTCGGCGATCACCCGCGGCTTGCCGAGATGGCGCGCCAGCAGCGCCTGGCCGATGACATTGTTGATCTTGTGCGCGCCGGTGTGGTTCAGATCTTCGCGCTTGAGGTACACCTGCGCCCCGCCGAAGTGCTCCGACCAGCGCCGCGCGTGATAAACCGGGCTCGGCCGGCCGACATAATGCTTGAGTTCGTATTCGTATTCCGTCTTGAATGCAGGATCGTCCCTGTAGCGGGCGTAAGCCGCTTTCAGGTCTTCCAGCGCGGAAATCAGGGTTTCCGATACAAAAACGCCGCCGTACGGGCCAAAATGGCCTTTCGCATCCGGCAAGTCATAAACCCGCATCGCGCACTCCAGTCATGAATGCTTCCATTTTCCGCGCATCCTTGATGCCTTTTGCCGACTCGACGCCGCTCGAAACATCGACAGCCCACGGCCGCACACGCCGCACCGCTTCGGTCACGTTTCCGGCATGCAGACCGCCCGACAGCACCACGGGCAAAGGCAGGTCGCCGGGAATCAGCGACCAGTCAAAAGCTGTGCCGGTGCCCCCGTGCGTACCTTCGACATATGCATCGAGCAACAGCCCCCGGGCATGGTGAAAATCCCGCGCATATTGTAACAAATCGGTTCCCGGCCTCACCCGCACCGCGCGCAGGTAAGGCAGGCCGAAGGCGGCGCAGAATTCCGGCGTTTCGTCGCCATGGAACTGCAGCAGTTGCACCGGCGCCGCAGCCAGCGTGTCACGCACGTCCTGTGCACCGGCATTGACAAACAATCCGACTGGAACCACGAACGGCGGCAAGGCGGCGATGATTTCGCGCGCCCGCTCCGGCGTCACGGCGCGCGGGCTTGCGGGATAAAACACCAGCCCGATGGCATGCGCACCAAGGCGCGAGGCCGCGAGGGCGTCCTCTACCCGGGTGATGCCGCAGATCTTCACGCGCGGCGTCATGCCAGTTCCGCATGCGCAAGCTGCGGTGTCCGCAACCGCGGCGGCGGCAGTTCCCAGCGTGACGCATACTCCACCTGCACCAGGTACAGGCCCGACGCATCGAAGGTCGGGGCTGCGCGCGCGCGATCGCGCCCCTGCAGCACCTCCGCCATCCACTGCGGCGGATGCCTGCCCTTGCCAACATAAACCAGGCTGCCGACGATATTGCGCACCATGTGGTGCAGAAAGGCATTGGCGCGGAAATCAAACACCAGATACGGACCCTGCGCCGAAACCGAAAGGTCATGCAATGTCCTGACCGGCGATTTCGCCTGGCACTCGGCTGCGCGGAACGCGCTGAAATCGTGTTCCCCGCGCAGCCACTGCGCAGCCTCCCGCATCAGATCCACATCGAGCGGCGCATGGTGCCAGCCGACCCGGCCATGATCCGCGGCAGGCCGCACCGCGTCGTTGAACAGCACATAACGGTAGCTGCGCGACAACGCGGAAAAACGCGCATGAAAATCATCGTCGACCCGGTGCGCCCAGGTCACCGCAATCTCCGGCGGCAGCAGGGCATTGACGCCCCTCACCCACGCGCTGACGGGCCGCTCGACGGCGCAATCGAAATGCACCACCTGCCCCAGCGCGTGTACACCTGCGTCGGTACGACCGGCGCAGATCGTGGCGACAGGCACGCCGGCGATCGCGGCGCAGGCAGCTTCCAGCCGGTCCTGCACGGCGCAGCCTGCAGCCTGGGTCTGCCAGCCGCAGAAACCCCTGCCGTCATACTCGATGCCCAGAGCCAGTCTCACGAACCCGCTCTCCGATCCGGTAATTGCATTGTGGCCTAAAAAAAGAAACCGCGGCAGGAACGCTGCCGCGGTTCATCATAACAGCGCCCGACAGCGCGTTCAGCCGAGGGTGCCGAGCAGCTTCTGCGCCTGATCCTTCTGGTCCGAATCGCCTTCCTTGATGACTTCCTGGAGGATTTCCTTGGCGCCTTCGTTGTCGCCCATTTCCTGATAGGCCTTGGCCAGGTCGAATTTCTGCTGCACGTCATACCAGTGGCTGTCCTTGCCCTCGGCCGGCGCTGCATTGGTAGACGTATCGTCAAGGTTGATGTTGAGGTCGCCAACATCGATCTTGAAATCCAGGCCGCCATCAGCTGCCGGTGCGGCGGGTGCAGGCTCCGCTGCCGGCGCAGTATCCACCGGAGGCAGTTCGATGTTGAAATCGAGCGCCGGGGTCTCGGCCTGTGCCGGCGCCTCCAGCGTAATATCCGTCTCGGTGCCGGCAGCCGGGGTATCCAGATTGAAATCCGGCATCTCCGGTTCGGCCGGCGCAACGCCGGCATCGGCCGCAGCTGCCATGTCCTGCATGCCGCCAATCTCGGTTGCCTGGCCCGCGGGATCATCGGCATCGAGCGCGATGTCCGGCGTGCTTGCGGCGTCCCCGCCCAGATCAAAGTCCAGATCCGTGCCGACGGCCTCATCACCGGCAACGGCATCCGCCGGCACGACATCCTTGCCCGCCGCGTACAGCGGATTCTCCGGTTCAAGCGCATAACCCAGCGCAGCAACCTTGACCCAGTTGTCTCCAACGCCGCCGGTCAGCGCATTCAGCGAAGCAGCCACGGTGCCGAACGCCGCCGCATCCTTGCGCGCCGCATAGACTTCGGCGAGCTTCACCTGCACGTCTTCGCGCGCAGGGTCGCGGCCCATCGCCTCTTTCAGTATTTCCTCGGCCTGCCCGTCGCGGCCATAGGCGATGTAGACCTCGGCTTCGGCCACAGGGTCAACCTCATCCACGCCTGCGGCCGCACCGGCACCGGCGCCGGCGGCATTTTCTCCAGCCGCGGCATCAGTGCCAGAACCGAACGTCGGCGCCACCGGTTCGATGTCCTCATCCGCCGCTTCCTGGGCACGAGCGCGACGGCGACGCAATGCAGCGAATCCCAGTCCGCCCAGCACCAGCGCGCCCACACCACCACCGATCACGGGCAGGTTGTCCATCACCATGTCCATGATTGACGGTTCCGGCGGCGGCGGCGGCGGCGCAACCGGCTTGGGCTTGGGTTTCGGCTTCGGCACCGGCTTGGTTTCCGCTACCGCGGGTTTTTCGGCCGGCGCGGCGTCCGCGCCTTTCATCTCGGCCTTGGGCGCCGCAGCAATTTCAGGTTTGGCCTCGGCTTTTGCCGGCGCGGGTTTGGCATCCTTGGCCGCCTCAGCCTTCTTCTGGGCAGCGGCCAGTCCCGGGCTCTTCAATTCCGCCAGCTTCTGCGTGTCCTTGATGGTCTTTTCGAGCTGGGCGATGCGCTCATTGGCCTCGGCAAGTTCCCTGGTGCGGGCAAGCAGTTCTTCCTGCAACGCCTGCGTACGCGCAGCACCAGTGAGCGGTTTTCCACCCTTGCCCGGTTCGCCCTTGGACAGTTTGACGACATCCTTGTCTGCAGCCGCCCCCCCTGCGTCTTCGACACGCGCGGTAATGCGGCCGCGAACCGTGCTGCCGCCTTCGGGCGCCGTGGCAGCCGCATCCGCCACGCGACCGGCGTAGGCACGCCAATCGGCAACCTGGGTGCGATATTCCTTGGACGCTTCAGCCTGGGTAATGGCCGCGAGTTCCTGGGCATCCGGCACGCGCAGGATTTTCCCCGACTTCACCAGGTTCATGTTGTTGCGGATGAAAGCATCAGGGTTGCTGCGGTACAGGCCGACCAGCATCTGTTCCAGGGATATGCCTTCCGGTTTCAGGCTGGCAGCAATCTTGCCCAGGGTTTCACCAGTGGCAATCGGGCCATACTCCTGCGCTTTTGCACCGCTTGCGACTGTTGGTGCAGGCGCTGCAGCAGGCACGGTTATGGGCCGTGATTCAGGCGCCGCCATGGGCGCCGAGGGCGCAGCCGCGACATGCGCCTGCTGACCATAACCCGGCGGATCAAGCAGCGCGGTGTATTCACGCACCAGTTTGCCGCCGGACCAGGACAATTCGATCAACAGGTCTACGAACGGTTCATTGACCGGCCGGCTGCCCGTTACCTTGACGTAGGACTGGCCGTTGGGCCGTCTTTCGATGCTGAGTTTGACGCCGGTGATTCCGGAGTTGTACTGAAGATTGGCCTGCCGGTAGGCGTCGGGCGAAGCCAGCCTTACATTCAGCGAAGACGCTTCGTCACCGCGGACGGCGACGAGGTCGATTTCCGCATTCAGTGCTTGTCCCAGGCTCGAATTGACCGTGAGCCTCCCCAGACCTGCCGCGTGCGCCAGCATCGGCGCGAGCAGTAAAGCCACTGCCAGTGCTTTGCCTAAAGTAAATGTGCGCACCACGGCTCCCATATCGTTTTTTTGCGGGATAAGAAAGTTAGCATCAATCAGTTAGCCATGCAAGCTAACGAAACATCTAATGTTGCCGTCCAACCACATATTTATTAAAGGAATTTCACCATTCCAGCCCACCCACTCCTGGCCCGGCGGATCCGGCAGTACTGCCTGCCAGATCAAGCATTTACGGTCGATCGGGCCGGGACTCCGGAGCGCGAAACCGTTCCGGCCGCCAGCAGGATGCGCAGCATGCGCCGCAACGGCTCGGCTGCTCCCCACAACAACTGGTCACCCACGGTAAATGCAGCCAGATACTCGCCCCCCATCGGCAGTTTGCGCAGGCGCCCCACCGGCACGGCCAAGGTACCCGTCACCGCAGTCGGCGTGAGTTCTTTCAGCGAGGCCTCGCGCTGGTTGGGGATCACCCGGACCCAGTCATTGGCCTGCGCCAGCAGACGTTCGATTTCCGCCAGCGGCACGTCCCGGGTCAGCTTCACCGTCAATGCCTGGCTGTGGCAGCGCATGGCGCCGATGCGCACGCAGACGCCGTCGACCGGCAGCGGATTCGCCTCGCGCCCGAGTATCTTGTTGGTTTCGGCCATGCCCTTCCACTCTTCCTTGCTCTGGCCGTTGCCCAGATCCTTGTCGATCCACGGCAGCAGGCTGCCCGCCAGCGGATGGCCGAAGTTTTCGGTCGGCAAGGCGCCCTTGCGCAGCGTGTCAGCCACCACGCGATCGAGTTCGAGGATCGCTGAAGCCGGGTTGTCGAGCAGAGTTTTCGCTGCGGCATGCACCGCGCCCATCTGCGCCACCAGCTCACGCATGTTGGCGGCACCGGCGCCTGAAGCCGCCTGGTAGGTCATCGCGGTCATCCATTCCACCAGCCCCGCCTTGTACAGGCCGGCCATCGCCATCAGCATCAGGCTGACCGTGCAGTTGCCGCCGATGTAATTCTTGACGCCCCTCGCCAGAGCGGCATTGATCAGTTCACGGTTCACCGGGTCGAGGACGATCACCGCATCCGGCTGCATGCGCAGCGCCGAGGCCGCATCGATCCAGTAACCTTCCCAGCCCGCAGCGCGCAGCTTCGGGAAAATCGCGCTGGTGTATTCACCACCCTGGCAGGAAATCAGCACATCCATCTTTGACAATGCGGGAATGCTGTTGGCATCCGCGACCGCACCGGTATCTCGACCAATGTCCGGCCCCCTGCCGCCGGCCTGGGACGTCGAAAAAAACGTGGGCGCGATCAGATCGAAATCGCGTTCCGCGCACATCCGCTCCACGAGCACCGAACCGACCATGCCCCGCCACCCGATGATACCGACCTTCTTCATGAAAACACCTTAATAAACAACAGATTGCACTATACACCCATCACAGCGCCGCGACCACCGCATCACCCATTTCGACGGTGCCGACTTTTTTCGCGCCCGGCTCGTCGATGTCCGGGGTGCGATAACCCGCCGCCAGCACGCTTTTGACTGCCGCTTCAATACGATACGCCCACTCGTCCTTGTTGAAGGTATAACGCAGCATCATTGCCGTCGACAATATGGTCGCCAGCGGATTGGCGATGTTTTTGCCGGCAATGTCCGGCGCCGAGCCGTGGATCGGTTCGTAGAGACCGCCACCACCGGAATTCAGCGAAGCCGAAGGCAGCATGCCGATCGAACCGGTGAGCATCGACGCCTCGTCCGACAGGATGTCGCCAAAAATGTTGCCGGTGACGATGACGTCGAACTGCCTGGGGTTACGCACCAGTTGCATCGCCGCGTTGTCCACGTACATGTGCGAAAGCGCCACCTGCGGATATTTCTTCGCCACGTCGGTGACGATCTCGCGCCAGAAGCGGCTGGTCTCGAGCACGTTTTCCTTGTCCACCGAACACAGCTTCTTCCCGCGCTTCATCGCGGTCTGGAAGCCGACTTCGGCGATGCGGCGGATCTCCGGCTCCGAGTAGAGCATCGTGTCGTAACCTTCGCGTTCGCCACGCGCGTTGTCACGACGGCCGCGCGGCTCGCCGAAATAGATGTCGCCGGTCAGTTCGCGGATGATCATCAGGTCGAGGCCCGACACCACCTCCGGCTTCAGCGTCGAGGCGCTGACCAGTTCAGGGTAGAGCACCGCCGGGCGCAGGTTGGCGAACAGGCCGAGTTCCTTGCGGATGCGCAGGATGCCCTGCTCCGGACGCTGCGGCCGCGGCAGCGCGTCGTATTTCGGCCCGCCTACGGCGCCGCACAGCACCGCATCGGCTTCCTTCGCCAGTTTCAGCGTCGATGGCGGCAGCGGATCGCCGTGCGCGTCGAACCCGGCGCCGCCGAACGGCGCCTCTTCGAATTCCAGCCTGAGGCCGTCGGCCGCCAGCCGGCGCAATACCTTCAGCGCCTGGCCGACGATTTCGGGACCGATGCCGTCACCGGCGAGAACTGCGATTTTCATGGTGATTCCGTGAAATGTGTAACGTGACTTGCGCAACCGCGGCGGTCACGAGAACAGCCAGGGCTGCGCCGTCCTGTGCCTCGCCTCGAAAGCCCTGATCTCGTCAGCATGGCCCAGCGTCAGGCCGATGTCGTCGAGCCCGTTCAGCATGCAGTGTTTGCGGTGCGGATCGATGTCGAATCGAAAGCTTTCGCCTGACGGGGTCGTCACCGTCTGCTGCTCGAGGTCGACCGCGATGCGGTAACCCTCGTTGGCTTCCGTTTCACGGAACAGCTGATCGACGATCTGCGGATCCAGTTTGATCAAAAGCAGGCCGTTCTTCAGGCTGTTGTTGTAGAAGATGTCGGCGAAACTCGGCGCGATGATGGTCTGGATGCCGAACTGCTGCAGCGCCCATGGCGCATGTTCACGCGACGAACCACAGCCGAAGTTCTCGCGCGCGAGCAGTACAGTGGCACCGATGAAGCGCTGGCGGTTGAGCACGAAATCCGGATTGACCGGACGGCCGGAATTGTCGGCATCGGGCTCGCCGCGATCGAGATAGCGCCATTCGTCGAACAGGTTGGGCCCGAAACCCGTGCGCCTGATCGATTTCAGGAACTGCTTGGGGATGATCGCGTCGGTATCGACGTTGGCCCTGTCCAGCGGCGCGACCAGCCCTTCCTTGCGTACGAACTTCTCCATGAATCAATCCGTCAAAAAAATTAAAAACCGGTCAATACGTCGACTTCTTGATCGCTTCACCGGCCTTTTCCACGTCCTGGCCGACACCACGCACCGTGTTGCAGCCCGCCAGGATCATCAGGGCAACCACCAGCAGCATCATGCGTTTCATGATCATCTCCTTGGTTATTTCAAGTTGCGCACATCGACAAAATGCCCGGCCACCGCCGCCGCGGCCGCCATCGCCGGGCTCACCAGGTGGGTGCGGCCGCCGGGACCCTGGCGGCCTTCGAAATTGCGGTTCGAGGTCGAGGCACAGCGCTCACCCGGACTCAGCTGGTCCTCGTTCATGCCGAGGCACATCGAGCATCCCGGTTCGCGCCACTCGAAACCCGCTTCGAGCAGGATCTTGTCCAGCCCCTCCTGCTCGGCCTGCGCCTTCACCTGTCCGGACCCCGGCACCACCATCGCCAGCCTGACGTTGCCGGCGACCTTGCGCCCCTTGGCCACGGCCGCGGCAGCGCGGATGTCCTCGATGCGCGAGTTGGTGCAGGCGCCGATGAACACCTTGTCGATCTTGATTTCCGTGATCGGCGTGTTCGGCTTCAGATCCATGTACTGGAGCGCCCGCGCGTAGCCCTCGCGCTTCACCGGGTTGGTTTCCTGCGCCGGATCCGGCACCTTGCCGTCAACCGTGGTCACCATTTCCGGCGACGTGCCCCAGGTCACCTGCGGAACGATGTCCCCGGCGCGGATTGTCACCACCTTGTCGAATTTCGCGTCGGCATCGCTGGCAAGCGTGCGCCAGTAGGCCACCGCCCGGTCCCACAGTGCGCCGGTCGGCGAAAACATGCGGCCCTTGCAGTATTCGATGGTCCTGTCGTCCACCGCGACCATGCCGGTGCGCGCGCCGGCCTCGATCGCCATGTTGCACAGGGTCATGCGCCCCTCCATGGTCAGCCCACGGATCGCGCTGCCGGTGAACTCGATGGCGTAACCGGTGCCGCCGGCGGTACCTATCGTGCCGATGATCGCCAATGCGACATCCTTCGCCGTGACGCCCTGTCCCAGCACGCCGTCGACGACGACATTCATGTTTTTGTACTTCTTCATCACCATGCACTGCGTCGCCAGCACGTGTTCGACTTCGCTGGTGCCGATGCCGAAAGCCAGCGCGGCGAACGCGCCGTGGGTGCTGGTATGCGAATCACCGCACACCACCGTCATGCCCGGCAACGTCGCGCCGTTCTCCGGCCCGATCACGTGCACGATGCCCTGGCGCTTGTCGAGGAACGGGAAGTAGACCTTGACCGGGAATTCCCTGATGTTCTTGTCCAGCGTTTCGACCTGCAGCCGTGATACCGGATCGGTAATGCCGTCCATCCCCCGCTCCCAGTTTCGTGTCGGCGTATTGTGGTCGGCGGTGGCCACCACCGAATCGGGACGCCACACCTGGCGCCCGGCCAGTTTCAGGCCTTCATAGGCCTGGGGACTGGTGACTTCATGGACCAGGTGGCGGTCGATATAGATCATCGCCGTGCCGTCGGCTTCCTGCCGTACGAGATGACTGTCCCAGAGCTTGTCGTAAAGGGTTTTGCCTGCCATTGCCTTGCCCGCGAGTTAAACCACTGAAACCGTTGATTATCCCACAGTGACGTTCGGTCTTGAATGCACTGCGTCACACGAATCACAGCCCCCCCTGTCCTCAGGTCCCTTCCCGCAGACCTTTCCACAGTACGGCCGCGGCAGCCAGCGCACAGACTGCAGACAACGTGAACGTCAGCCCAGCGCCCAGGCCGCTCCAGGCGTAACCGCTGGCCAGTCCGCCGATGGTGCCGCCGAAACCATAGGCCAGGCTGCCGTAGATCGCCTGCCCGCGCGCCTGGTGGCGGCCGCGGAACAGCTTGTGCACCACGCCGATTGCCGCCGCGTGGAAGGAACCAAAGCTCGCAGCATGCAGCGTCTGCGCACCGAGCAGCAGCAGTACGCTGTCCGCGCCCCAACCGATGACCACAAAACGCAGCGCCGCCAGCAGCGTGCTGGCGATCAGGATCTGGCGCAGCGTATAGGCGCGGTAAAGGCGCGACATCCACACGAATATGCCGATTTCGCAGATCACGCCCAGCGCCCACAGCCAGCCGGCGAGCGACTTGCTGTAGCCGTGGTCGACAAGGTGGATGGTGTAGAAGGTGTAGTACGGTCCGTGCGCCGCAGCGAGCAGCGCCGAGGCGATCACCAGCGCGATCACCGCCGGCTTGCGCACGATCTGCCACACCGGCAGGTCGTCGCCGGGATGCGGCACGGCCGGCGCCTCCGCCACCGCGAAGGACAGCAGCAGCATGCACACCATCAACCCGAACACCACCCACAGCAGCGCGCGCGGATGCGCCATGTCGAGCAGGTAACCCACCGCGACCACCGCGGCGATGAAACCCACCGAACCCCAGACGCGGATGCGCCCGTAACGCGCGATCTCCTCGCCCAGGTGCGTCAGCGTTGTCGCTTCGACCAGCGGCAGCGCCGCGCTCCAGAAAAAGGTCATCGCCAGCAGCACGCAGAACAGCAGCATGAAACTGTCGCCGGCAAACACGCCGAGGAACGCCAGGGTACCGGCTGCGCCCGAGGCTCGAACAATGCCGATGCGGCGGCCGCTGTGGTCGGCGAGCCAGCCCCACAGGTGCGGCGCGAGGATGCGCGTCAGTTGCGGCAGCGCCATCAGCACGCCGATCTCGACGGCATTCATGCCGACGGAATTCAGGTACAGCGCGAAGAACGGCGCGAATGCGCCGAGATAGGCGAAGTAGAAAAAGTAGAACGAGGAAAGATTGAGGTAAATCGGGCGGACCACGGGCAGCGTGCGCAACGCTGCGCACGTATCCTATAAATATTTGATTTTAAACAACTATTCAGGCTTCGTCGGGATCCGGATTTTCCGCCGCAGCCGCCGCTCGCAGTTTTTCGATGACACCCTGCGGCGCCTGTGCCGCGATCACCGGTGTTCCGGTTTTGACATCGGCGTTCTGCGCACGCTGGCGCAGCGCATGGTCCATCAGTGTCAGCGCCAGCATGGCTTCGCAGATCGGTGTCGCGCGAATGCCGACGCAGGGATCATGGCGGCCGTGGGTTTCGATCAGCGCCGCATTCCCGGAAATATCAATCGTGTGGCGCACCAGGCGGATGCTCGAGGTCGGTTTCACCGCGACGTTGACGACGATGTCCTGCCCGGTCGAAATCCCGCCGAGCACGCCGCCGGCGTTGTTGCTGACAAAGCCCTGCGGCGTCATTTCATCCGAGTGTTCGGTGCCCTTCTGCGCGATCGCCGCAAAGCCGGCGCCGATCTCGACGCCCTTGACCGCGTTGATGCTCATCATGTTGTACGCGATGTCGGCGTCGAGCTTGTCGTAGACCGGTTCGCCCAACCCCACCGGCACCTGCGAAGCCACCGTCGTGATCTTCGCACCCACCGAATCCCCGGACTTGCGCAGCTTGTCCATGAAGGTTTCGAGTTCGGCGACCATGCCCGCATTCGGCGCGAAGAACGGATTGTTGCCGACCTCGTCCCAGGTCACGAAGGGGATCGCCACCGGTCCCAGCTGCGACATGTAGCCGCGGATCACCGTGCCGTACTTTTCGTGCAGCCATTTTTTGGCGATCGCACCCGCCGCCACCCGCACCGCGGTTTCGCGCGCGGATTGACGCCCGCCGCCGCGGTAATCGCGGATGCCGTATTTCTGCCAGTAGGTGTAATCGGCGTGGCCGGGACGGAACAGGTCCTTGATCTTGCCGTAGTCCTTGCTGCGCTGGTCGGTGTTGCGGATCAGCAGCGCGATCGGCGTGCCGGTGGTTTTGCCTTCGAACACGCCTGAGAGTATTTCCACCTTGTCTTCCTCGCGGCGCTGGGTGACATGGCGCGAAGTGCCGGGCTTGCGGCGGTCGAGCTCGAGCTGGATGTCGGCCTCGGTCAGCGCCAGTCCCGGCGGGCAGCCGTCGACCACGCAGCCGATCGCCGGCCCGTGCGATTCGCCGAAGGAAGTGACACAGAACAGTTTACCCAGCGTGCTGCCCGACATTGTTCGAAACCCTCTGAAAAACTCCATTAAAATCAGGCATGAAGTGTAGCATGGCGGTTACCGGTGAAAGCAGTTGCGGATGAGCGAGAAACCAGACCCCGACAACATCAAAGGCCCCGGCGGGCTCAACATGCGCGAGCTGCATGAACTCGTCAAAAAGAGCCATGCCCGCGACCAGGCCGGGCGCACGCCCAACGCGCTGAAACAGCCGCAGAACCGCTGGCAGCGGCTGGCGCGCTACGTCTGGGACCGGAAAAAAGGCTAATCCGGCTTCTGCGTCACACCCTCTTCGCGGTTGCCCGGCGGCACCGGCGCGAAATAGCCGACCGCGAGCAAGCCAAGACCGACGCCGATGAAGGTGACGATGCGCTCCACCGTGCCGGCATTGGCCAGATCGAACAGGAACAGCTTGCCGACCACCGCCGCGAGCAGCACCGCACCGCCGATCCAGGCACCGCGCATGCCGACGCGACGCGCCCAGGTCATCAGCAGCAGCGCGGTGACTGTCCACACCAGCGACAGCGCCGCCTGCGCCAGCACCGAGTGCGACATCGCGTGCAGCGTGTAACGCACGTCCGCCCAATGATGCACGGCGCGCAGGATCACCGCATTCAGCACCAGGAAGGCCAGCGCGCCGAGCAGCACCTGCGCGGGGCGTGAAGGCGATTTTCCGTCTCCGGAACGCACCGACAGCCACAGGCCGATCGCCAGCAGCGCCGCCAGATGCGCGAAATCGAGCACGTTGAGCAGCGGAAAATACGGCAGCGGTGCGACGCGCGCCGGATGGCCCAGCGCGACCAGCGTCCATGCCGCGCACCACGCCGCCAGCACGCCGAGGCCGATGCCGCGGTAAGCAGACGCATGTGCGGCCAACGGCCATCCGCTGCCGAAACCGCGGTAACCGATGCCGCCCAGCACCAGCGCCGGCACCGCGCCCCAGGCCGTGATCGGCCAGTCGCCGCGCAAACCGAAATCTTTCAGTTGCCACGCCAGTTCCCAGGCCACGAGGAATGTCAAACCCCACAAGGCCGCAACATGCTGCAGCGCCGGCAGCATGGCGACCTCATCGTGTTCCTGCCGTTTCAGCGCGCCGTAGAGCACAACCACCGCCAGCGGCCACGCCAGCCAGCCATATTCCGAGAAGGGATGCAGGCGGTCGCCGTACTGGTCGAGCAGCACCACCGCCATCAGCGCCGGCAGCAGCAACTGTGTGCGGCGTATCCCCGGCCACTGCGCCAGCGTGCCGGCAAATTCGGCCGCGACAATGGAGCCCGCGGTGAACAGCAATGCCGAGGTCGCCCAGGCGCCATGCGGCAGGGCTTCGCGCAACACATGAAAGCCGCCGGTAAACCACCACCACACGCCCCACAACAGCAGCAATGCCGCGGTCGTCTCACCGCCGCGGATCAGGATGCCGCGCTTGCGGTGCATCAGCCCCGAGGTCAGCAGTGACGCCGTCGCGATCAGCAGGCAGCCGACGACAAAATCGTTGAACCACGGATTCGAGAGGTCGTAACGGCCGTATTCCGACAGGAACAGCAGCGCGCCGCCGCCCTGCAGCAGGAGTCCGAACAGGCGCATCGCGAGGCGTTCCTGGCGCAGGCCTATCCATACCAGCGCCGCGCCCTCCAGCGTCCAGAAGGCGAATGTCGGATAGGCATCGAAAGCGAAGGCCACCGCAAGCGATCCCAGCACCACGGCCAGCGCTGCATGCGCCTCGGCGAGCACGCGCATGTTTTCGCGCCGCCACAGCATCAGCGCGAGCACCGCGTACACCGCGGCCGCGCAAGCGGCACTCCAGGCCAGACCGTACTCGATACCGCGCACCAGCCCCGCCTGCATCGCCGCCGCGGTCAGCGGCGTGCCGAACACCAGAGTGGCATCGACCAGGCCGCGCAACTGCGGCGGCTGGCGGTGCGCGAACAGGATCGGGATCGCGAGGTAGATCAGGAAAAAGCCGATCACGAACGGTTCGACGCTGTCGAACAGCTCGGGACGGTAGTTGTGCCAGCCCCAGAACAGGCCGACGAGGAAGGTGAACAGGAATCCGACCAGGTTCAGCGCGCGCCACGACTTGAACCAGCTCACCCCGAGGATGAACACGTTGAGCAGCAGGTAGTACGAAAACAGCAGCACGTGGCTGCCGCTGTCGCTGCCCGCCAGCACCGGCGCCATGAACGCGCCGGACAAACCGAGTACGGCAAGGATCGCCGCATCCTGGCGCACTGCGAGCAATGTCGTCAGCACGCCCAGCACCATGAACAACGCAAAACCGGCCTGCGGGGCGATCAGCGCATAGACCTTGAGCATGAAAAACACGTCGAGGTAGAGCAGGCCGACGCCGCCGCCCTGCAGGATCAGGCCGTAGGTACGGCGGGTTTCCAGCAAACGCCAGCCGGTGACCAGCAGCGCGGCGCCGGCGATGGCCACGCCGGCGAGCCGCAGGGGCACCGGCAGCAATGCATTGTCGTAGGCGTACTTGAGCAGGAAGCCGACGCCGAGGAACAGGATCACCACGCCGGCCTTGGCCACCAGGTTGCCGCCGATCAGGCGATCCCACCAGCCGGGCGCGGCATCCGCTGCAGCCTGCGGTTCCGGCTGCGATTCAGGTTCAGGAAAAGGCCGGAACGGCTTTGCCGCAGGCTCAGGTGACGGTGACGCCGGTTCGGCTGCGATGTTGATCGCGGCAGCCGCGGGTTCAGACGCGTCTGCAGTTTCGTCAGCATGGGGAGCAGGCTGCGACGGAGATTCCGCCACCGCAGGCGCCGCAGCGGCTGCGGGCTGCGTTGCCTCTTTTCCTTCGAGCGCCTTGAGCCGCGCGCTCAGCTGGCGGATGGCGTCTTCGATGGTGGCCAGGCGCGCATCGCTGTTCGCAGCACCAAAACGGCTGCGGTACAGCGCCCCGGCAACGGCGCCCAGTCCGGCACCGACCAGCGCGGCATCAAAACCCAGTGCCGCGCCAATCAACGCCCCGGCGATCAGTCCGATGAACCACATCACAGGCCTCCGATGTCGTTGTTATTTCCAGTCGCCGCGCAGCGCCAGCACCCGTGCCTGGAGGTCTTCCGGCGTAGCCGCAGCCGGCGGCACCGCAGGCCCTGCAACCAGCGCAATCCTGGCCAGCGGCCGCGCGCGCCAGGGTTTGGTCATTGCCGCACCGTCCTTGCGGCTGAAAAAACTGCCCCACAGGCCGCGCAAGGCCAGCGGCACCACCGGCACCGGGGTGCGCTCGATGATGCGTTTGATGCCGGAGCGGAACGGGTAGAGTTCGCCGGTGTCGGTGATGCGCCCCTCGGGGAAGATGCCGATCAGGTCGCCGGCTTCCAGTCCGCGCGCGATTTCGTCGTAGGCGCGCTCGAGCATTTCCGGGTCCTCCTTCGCCGGCGCGATCGGGATGCAGCGGCTGGTGCGGAACACGAAATTGAGCACCGGCACCCTGAAAATGCGGTGATCCATCACGAAGCGGATCGGCCGGCGGCAGGCCGCGGCGATGATCAGCGCATCGACGAAACTGACGTGGTTGCACACCAGCACGGCAGGACCGCTGTCGGGAATCTGCTCCAGCCCTTCCTTGTCGAGGCGGTACACCGTGTGGATCAGCAGCCAAACGATGAAACGCATCAGGAATTCCGGCACCAGCGTGTAGATGTAGAACGCGACAACGGCGTTCATGATCGCGGTGAGCAGGAACAGTTGCGGAATCGTGAATCCGAGCTGGAACATTCCGATGGCGATGCCGGCGGCGGCGACGATGAACAGCGCGTTGAGGATGTTGTTGCCGGCTATGATGCGCGAACGGTGCCCCGGCTCGCTGCGGCTCTGGATCAGCGCATAAAGCGGCACGATGTAGAAACCGCCGAACACGCCGATCAGCGCAAGGTCGGCAAGGATGCGCCAGTGTTCAGCTTCAGCAACGAACTCGCGGATGCCGACGGGGCTGTGCCCGATGTGGCCGGCCAGCGCGAAATAAAGGTCGACGCCGAACAGCGTGATGCCGATGGAGCCGAAGGGCACCAGTCCTATCTCGATCTTGTGGCCCGAGAGTTTTTCGCAGAGCAGAGAACCCAGGCCTATGCCGATCGAGAACACCACCAGCAGCAAAGTGACGATGCCCTCGGTGCCGGCCAGTATGTTCTTCGACAGGTTGGGAAACTGGGTCAGGAACATCGAGCCGGTGAACCAGAACCAGGAAATGCCCAGCACCGACAGGAATACCGTGCGGTTGCCGCGCATGAACCGGAAGTTGCGCCAGGTTTCGGTCAGCGGGTTCCAGTTGATCTTCAGGTCCGGCGACGGCGCCGGAGACAGCGGTATCAGGCAGCTCAGCAGGTAACCCGCCGCCGACAGTGCAACCGTGGTGACCGCGACCGCGGTGATGCCCCAGCCCTGCCCGCTGATCAGCCAGCCGCCGAGCATCATCCCGGCAAGGATCGCGATCGAAGTGCCCGTTTCGATCAGCCCGTTGCCGCCGATCAGTTCATTCTCGCGCAGGTGCTGCGGCAGGATCGCGTACTTGACCGGGCCGAACAGCGCCGACTGCACGCCGCCGAGGAACAGCGCGGACAGCAGCAATTCCAGGCTGTGCATGAAAAACCCCGCGGCGCCGAGCACCATCACCGCAAGCTCGATCGCCACCGTGATGCGGATCAGGCGCGCCTTCTCATATTTGTCAGCGAGCTGGCCGGCGGTCGCCGAAAACAGGAAAAACGGCAGTATGAACAGCGCCTGCGCCACGTTCTGCAGCACGTCGGTCGACAGCGTGGTGTAGCTGAGCGTCTGGTAGGCGAGCAGGATCACCAGCGCCTGCTTGAACACGTTGTCGTTCATCGCGCCGAGGAACTGCACGCCGAAGAACGGCGCGAAGCGGCGCTCGGTCAGCAACCGGAACTGGCTGTGTTCGGACACCGCTTGCACCTCCCGTACCGGCCTGCGCCGGAATACGTTATAACTATTTGTTTTTGTTAACTATTTTAACGGTCACGCAGGAATGCCGCACCCCACCCCACGCCGAAGCCCGTGGCATCGGTCGCCACCGCGCCCAGCCCGCCCTTGCAGCTGTGCGCAGACAGGTCGACGTGTATCCACGGCCGCTTTTCGGTGAAGCGCTGCAGCAGTCGCGCGGCGAGGATGTGGTCAGCCTCGCCGTCGAGCGTGCACTGTTTGACGTCGGCAACCGCGCTGTCGAGCGCGCTGTCGTAATCCTCATCCATCGGAAACACGCACACACGTTCGCCGGATGTTACGCCGGCCTGCAGCGCCCGCCGCGCCAGCGCATCACTGGTCGCGAATATGCCGCTGTAGCGGCTGCCGAGCGCGACATGCATCGAGCCGGTCAGCGTCGCGAAGTCGACCATTACGTCCGGACGCGCGCGCGCCGCCAGCGTCAGCGTGTCGGCCAGTACCATGCGGCCTTCGGCGTCAGTGTGCACGATCTCGATGGTGGTGCCGTTCAAGGCGGTGACGACATCGTTCTGCTTGTAGGCGCGCGGGCTCAGGTGGTTCTGCGCCAGAGCCAGCCAGCAGTCGATGTTGATTTTCAGTTTTGCCGCACTCGCCGCCGCGAGTATGCCCAGCGCCACCGCCGAACCGTTCATGTCCTCGTGCATGCCCATCATGTAGCGCGCCGGCTTCAGGTTGTGGCCGCCGGTGTCGAAGCAGATGCCCTTGCCGACCAGTGCCACGGTATTTTTAGCATCCCGCGGCCGGTAACGCAGTCGCACGATCGCCGCATCCTTCTCGTCGCTGCCCTGTGCCACCGCGCAGAATGCGCCGGCGCCCATGCGCTGCAGGCGATGAAAATCGTATTCCTCGCGCGCCCAGCCGTATTTGCGCGCCAGCGCGCGCAGCCGCTGCCGGTAGGCGCCGGGCGTCAGCTCATTGGGCGGCAGCACCGTCAGCTCGCGGCACAACGCGTTGCCCTCTGCCACCGCCCGCGCCTGCGCGAAACCGTCGGCGGCGCGATGGCCGTAGAGCCGTATCTGTTTCAGCGGCTTCGTTTCGGATTTTTTCTTGCGCTGCGGCAGCAGGATGCCGTTGACCCAGGCCACATAAACAGCCGTTTCGGCCAGTGAGCGTCGCGACGCGGCGGCGCCGGCCACGATCACCGTCAGTTCCTCCGGATGTTCGGCCAGCAGCAGGGCTGCCGCCTTGCGCAGCAGCGTCTGCAGTTCAAACGCGGTTTTCTTCGGGTCCGGCGTGACCCAAACTGCCAGCGCCCCCGCTGCGGTCTGTGCGCTCACGGGCCCGCTTGCGAGATCTGCGATTTTCCCGCGACGCCGTTTCAGCGATTGCGCCAGCACGCCACCCAGCGGCATGGCTGCTGCGGCGGTTCCGGCGGGCGCGACAACCAGCACATGGCGAGCACGCGCCAGTTCTTCCGCTCCCGGCAACCCGCCCTTTGTCTGCAGCCCTGCAATCATGATGGTCGATCCGCTGTGAAGTCTGCGCGATTATAAACGGCCATGCCGCCGCGCCCTGCTAAAATCACCGGCGTCCGCAACTCCGCACACAGCCGCCCGCGACATGCGCCCTTATCTCGACCTGCTGCGCCACGTGCTCGACCACGGCACGCGCAAATCCGACCGCACCGGCACCGGCACGGTTTCCGTTTTCGGCGCGCAACTGCGCTTCGACCTCGGCGCCGGCTTTCCGCTGCTGACGACGAAAAAAGTCCATCTGAAGTCGATCATCCACGAACTGTTGTGGTTCCTGAAGGGCGAAACCAATACGCGTTACCTCAAGGAAAACGGCGTCACCATCTGGGACGAATGGGCCAAACCCGACGGCGACCTCGGCCCGGTCTACGGCTACCAGTGGCGATCGTGGCCCGCCGCCGACGGCCGGCACATCGACCAGATCGGCCAGGTGCTGGAACAGCTGAAAAACAATCCCGATTCGCGGCGCATGATCGTCTCGGCCTGGAACGTCGCCGACCTCGACAGGATGGCGCTGATGCCCTGCCACGCCTTCTTCCAGTTCTATGTCGCCGACGGCAAACTCTCCTGCCAGCTCTACCAGCGCAGCGCCGACATGTTCCTCGGCGTGCCCTTCAACATCGCCTCGTACGCGCTGCTGACGCTGATGATCGCCCAGGTCTGCGGCCTGAAGCCCGGCGATTTCGTGCACACCTTCGGCGACACCCACATCTACCTCAATCATTTCGAGCAGGTGAAGGAACAGCTGTCGCGCGCACCGCGGCCGCTGCCGCTGATGAAGCTGAACCCGGCGGTAAAGGATCTCTTCGCGTTCAAATACGAAGACTTCACGCTCGAGAACTATGACCCCCACCCGGCGATCCGCGCCCCGGTGGCGGTGTGAGCATGGCGGGCCGGCCGAAGCTGTCGCTGATCGTGGCGATGGCGAAAAACCGCGTGATCGGCGCCAACGGCAAAATTCCTTGGCATCTGCCCAATGAACTGCAATTGTTCAAGTCAGTGACCATGGGCCACCACATCATCATGGGCCGCAAGACCTGGGAATCGATCGGTCGCCTGCTGCCGGGCCGTACCACGGTGATCGTCACCCGGCAAAAGAACCTTGCGGTTGCCGGCGCCAAAATCGCGCACACGCTGGACGAAGCGATCACGCAGTGCAGCGGCGATGACGAAATCTTCGTCATCGGCGGCGGCGAACTCTACCGCGCGGCACTACCGATGGCGGACCGCATTTACCTCACCGTGGTCGATGCCGAACCGGAAGGCGACACGCTAATGCCGGACTTCGATGCCGCGCAGTGGAAGCGCATCGACACAAAACATTTCGGCAAGGACGAACGCCACGCCCACGACTACCGTTTCGAGGTGCACGATCGTGTGGCGGGCTAGGCTCGTCGCCGTGCTCATCGCCGCCGCAGCCTGCAGCGCCGCGCTGGCGCAGCAAAACGTCACGCTCGACGACCTGACGCAGCGCGCCGAAGCCGGCGACCGCACGGCAATGCGCGCGCTGGCGGAGACCTATTACGCCGGCCGCAACGGCGCCGAACAGGATTTCGCGAAAGCGGCGGAATGGTTCCGTCGGCTGGCGCGCCGGGGCGACGTCCGCGCGCAGACCAGCCTCGGCCTGATGTACGCCCGCGGCTACGGCGTTCCGAAAGACCTCGCGCAGGCGCACCGCTGGTGGAATTTCGCCGCAGTGCAGAACGATCCCGGCGCGCAGTACAACCTCGGCCTGACCTACGTGCAGGGTGAAGGCGTCGAAATCGACCACGAACGCGCGGTGAGATGGTTCCGCGAAGCGGCGCGGCGCGGCCATGTGCAGGCACAGTACAACCTCGGCCTGCTGCTGCATGAAGGCAAGGGCGTGAAGCGCGATCCCCAGCAGGCCTATTACTGGGTCAGGGTCGCGGCGCTGCAGGGCGATGACCACGCGCTGCGGAACGCCGCAAAGCTGGCCGCAGGCCTGAGCGAATCGCAGAAAAAGGAAGCTGATGAACAGGCCGAGGCGTGGATGGAAAAAGTGCGCAAGCTTGCGCCCTGATCCAGGTCACGACGCCAGCAGCGACACAAAGTCCTCGTATTTCTGCCCCGCCCCGCGCGGAATTTCATCGACGCGGCTGAGGGTGATGCGAAACGGATAATTCAGGCAACCCTGCAGCGCCGCGACCAGGCGCTCGGCCTCGTCACCGGCAAAATCGCGTTTCATCACCAGCCTCGCCTCGACATGGTCGATGGCGTCCTGTACCAACTGGATCTGCAGGACTGGCGCAATATCGAACCAGGCTGACATCGGAAAAACCGGCCACTGGCGCACGCCGTCGGGACGCACGATCATGTTGCGCTGTCGCCCGGCGATGCGCCTCAACACCGGCAGGCCGCGGCCGCAAACGCAAAGGTCACCGACCTCGGCAAAATCCCCGCTGGCATAACGCAGCAGCGGCATCGCGAAATTCTGCAGCGTGGAAACCACGACCTGTCCCGTTTCGCCCGGCGCACAGGGGCGGCCGTCGGTATCCAGCACTTCGACGATCAGGTTTTCCGACTGCACATGGTAGTTGTCGCTCTCCGGACACTGTAGCGCGATGTAGCCCAGTTCCTCCGAACTGTAGCTGTCTACGATCTCCACGCCCCAGGCCCCGCGCACGATATCCCGCGCATCGGGTTGCAGCACCTCGCCGTAGGTGCGTGCCTGCTTCAGCCTCGGCAGGCGTATGCCCAACTCGAGGCTGCGGACAGCCAAGGCCCGCAGGTTGGTGGCCAAGGCCAGCACGTAATCCGGATCCTCTACCACCAGCCAGCGCAACTGCTCGTCGAGATCGATGGACAGGCTGCGAACAAGTGAAGGTCCCGTGACAAACGCCGAAGTCGCAATACCCCAGTCCGGCGCCCCGCCGTCGATGGTATTGCTGCGGATCGCCGCCAGCTTGCCGCGCAGGTCACGGCCGTGCCAGACATGTTCACGCAACAGCAACGCATGCCATATGATCTGCGTCCACGTGGTGCCCTGCGTAACCAGCGGACTTGCCGTTGATCCCGTCGACTGAGTGGTCACCAGCGGGCCGTGAGCCGCCGGGGGGGCAGTACTGTGCATGTCGTCACCGGCCAGCTGTATTTCACGACGCGTGCTGACCGGCAGTTCACGGTACTGCTCCCACGACGCTATGCCCGAGCGCCAGGGCGCGAACCGCTCCCGGTAAAACGGCACCGTGGCCAGTGCATGCGCGAACACCGAGTTGAACTGGCGCAATTGCAACCCGGCCAGCCGTTCCGCCGCCCACCACTGCGTCTGCATGAACTGGTATTGCAGGGCCAGCATCTGCGCCGACTCATCATCGGGCAGCGCCGGCCAGACCACGCCGGCGCAGGTCGAACGCGGTACCTGGATGAATTCGTTCACGCCGAAACCTCTGAACGGAAATCTTCATACTTGCCGCCGGCGCCCGGCATGATCGCATCGACACGTCTGAAGGTCATCCGGAACGGATAAGCCAGGCACTGCTGCAACGCAGCCGTCAGGCGCTGCGCTTCGTCACCGATGAAATCGCGCGGCATCACCAGGCGCACCTCGACATGGTCGATCGCGTCCTGCACCAGCTGGATCTGCCGCACCGGCGCGATGCCACCCCACACCTGGACCGGAAAACTCGGCCAGTGGCGTACGCCGTCAGGCCGCACCAGCATGTTGCGCTGGCGGCCGACGATGCGGCGCAGCGCCGGCAACCTGCGACCGCAGGCACAGGGTTCCGCGACTTCGGCAAAGTCGCCACTGGCATAACGGATCAGCGGCATCGAAAAATTCTGCAGGGTGGTGACGACGATCTGGCCAATGGCACCCGGCGCGCACGGCAAACCCGATTCATCGAGCACCTCGACTACCAGGCTTTCCGCCTGCACGTGATAGTTGTCGCTCTGGGGACACTGCAGGGCGATGTTACCGAGCTCCTCCGAACTGTAACTGTCGGCGATGCCCACACCCCAGGCCTGGCGCACGATACCGCGCGCTCCAGGCCGCAGCATCTCGCCATAGGTACGCGCCTGCCTGAGTTTCGGCAACCTGATGCCGAGTTCAAGACTGCGCTCTGCCAGCGCCTGCACGTTCGTCGGATGAGAGAGCAGATAATCCGGATTTTCATGCACCAGCCAGCGCAGCTGCTCGTCGATGTCGGTCGAAAATCCGCGCAGCACGGCCTCGCCGGTGACGAA